>JAIBEO010000185.1 GCA_019459185.1 Rhizobium sp.
TCCCGTATTTTGTTTATTAATTTTTTTATTTGCCCCGTAAGCGCCTCTGACCGCCCGGCCTACTCGTGACTTCCGGCTGGGGGGCGCCGGCGCACGCCGGCCCCACGCTGGCCGCTTCCCGCCCTCGAGCCCGCCCCATGCGGCGGGGGGGCCGGCGCCAGATCGGTGGTCAGCGAAGGATCACCCAAGCCACTCAGGACTTGGGAGAAGGACCCTATTTCTTCGGGCAGGTGTTGATGCCCACCAGCGAATACAGCGGGCACATGCGGAAGGTGCCGGTGAGGATGGGCACGATGCCGATGTAGGCCCAGGCGGGACCGCCGCCGAAGGCCGCCCAGCCCACCAGGCCCAGGCCGACGACGATGCGGACGATGCGATCAGGCGTGCCGACGTTCACTTTCATGACGCTCTCCGGAAGGGGCTCGGGCGGCTGCCCGGCCCGGCCTTTATGCCACGCCGGCCCGCTCAGCGCTTGACGAGGCTCAAACCCTGCGCGGCCAGCAGGGCGGTCAAGCGCCCGGCCTGGCTGGCCTGCTCGCTCGAGGCATTGCCCTGCAGCGCGCGTTTGGCCACGCCCTGGGCGATGGCCGCCAGCCGGAAGAAGCTGAAGGTCAGCACGAAGGGCCAGTCGGCCGGGATGGGCCGGCCGCTGAGTTCGGAATAACGCGCCAGCAGCGCCGCCTCGTCGGGGATGCCCAGCGCGGCGCGGTCCAGCCCCGCCAGGCCCGGCAGCGCCGGGTTGCGCGGCAGCCGCAGCGCCATGCAGAAGTAGCCCAGGTCGGCCAGCGGGTGGCCCAGGGTGCTGAGCTCCCAGTCCACCACCGCCAGCACGCGCGGCTCGGTGGGGTGGAACATCAGGTTGTCGATGCGGAAGTCGCCGTGCACCAGCGCCACGCTGCCATCGTCGGCGGGGCAGCGTTCGGCCAGGATGGCCATCAGCGCGTCCATGTCGGGCAGCGGGCCGGTTTCGCTGGCGCGGTACTGCTCGCTCCAGCGGTGGATCTGCCGGGCGAAATAATTGCCTGGCTTGCCGTAGTCGGCCAGGCCGACGGCGGCCACGTCCACGCGGTGCAGCGCCGCCAGCGTGGCGATGATGGCCTCGTAGGTGGCGCCGCGCGCCGGTGCCTCGAGCTCAGGCAGCGAGGGGTCCCAGAACACGCGGCCTGCCACGAACTGCATCAGGTAGAACACCGAACCGATCACCGACTCGTCGGTGCACAGGTGCAGCGGCTCCGCCACCGGCACCGCGCCGCCATGCAGCGCCCGAAGCACCCGGAACTCCCGGTCCACCGCATGCGCCGACGGCAGCAGCGGCCCCGGCGGCTTGCGCCGCAACACATACCGCCCGCTCGCCGCCTCCACAAGGTAAGTCGGATTCGACTGCCCACCCTTGAACTTGGTGGCCGTCAACGGCCCCCGAAACCCCGGCACATGCCCTTCGAGATAGAGCGCCAGTTCGGCCTCAGGCAACTCAAACCCGCTCTTATCCGTGTTCATCCGTGCAAATCCGTGGCAAAAAATCAGCTCTTGAGCATCGACCGCGCCAAAGCCGCGATATGCACCTCATCCGGCCCGTCCGCCAACCGCAGCGACCGCGCCCCGGCATACGCCTGCGCCAGGAACAGGTCCTGCGACAGCCCCGCGCCGCCATGGATCTGGATGGCCCGGTCGATCACGCGGCAGGCCATGCGCGGCGCCACGATCTTGATCATGCCGATGAGGTCCTTGGCGCCCTTGTTGCCCTGCGCGTCCAGCGCGGCCGCCGCCTGCAGGGTGAGCAGGCGCGCCTGTTCGATTTCGCAGCGCGAGAGCGCGATGGCTTCCTGCGCCATGCCGTGCCCGCCCAGCGGCTTGCCGAAGGCCTGGCGGTGCCGTGCGCGTTCCACCATGGTTTCAAGCGCGCGCTGAGCCAGGCCGATCAGGCGCATGCAGTGGTGGATGCGGCCCGGCCCCAGTCGCGCCTGCGCGATTTCGAAGCCGCTGCCCGATTCGCCCAGGCGGTTGGCCACCGGCACCCGCACGTTATCGAAATACAGTTCCACATGGCCCTGCGGTGCGTCGTCGTAACCGAACACCGTGAGCGGGCGCACCACGCGTACGCCGGGCGTGTCCATGGGCACCAGCACCATGGACTGGCGGCGGTGCGGCGGCGCGTCCGGATCGGTCACGCCCATCACGATCAGGATCTTGCAGCGCGGGTCGCCGGCGCCGGTGGTCCACCACTTGCGGCCGGTGATGACGTACTCGTCGCCGTCGCGCACGATAGGCAGGGCGATGTTGGTGGCGTCGGAGCTGGCCACGTCGGGCTCGGTCATGGCGAAGCCGGAGCGGATCTCGCCGGCCAGCAGCTTTCCAAGCCAGGGCGACTGCTGCGCCGGGGTGGCGAAGTGCAGCAGCACTTCCATGTTGCCGGTGTCGGGCGCGTTGCAGTTGAACACCTCGGGCGCGTGCAGCGAGCGGCCGGTGAGTTCGGCGATGGGCGCGTAATCGAGGTTGGAAAGACCCGCGCCGTGCATGGATGCACAAGTGTCACGGGAGGCAGGATGCCGGGAGTGACCGCCGTGGTCCGCATCGGGCAGGAACAGGTTCCACAGGCCGGCAGCGCGGGCCTCGGCCTTGAGCGCCTCGAGCTTGGGCGGGATGGTCCAGCGCGTCGCCGGGTCGGCGGCGTGGGCGGCGAACTCCGCTTCCGCGGGCATCACGCGCTCGGCGACGAACTCGGCTACCCGCGCCTGCAGCGCGCGCGAGCGTTCGGTGAACGGGAAGATCGTGCCGGTCGGATTCATCGCTGCCTCAGTAGTAGGTCCACAGCTCGCGCTGCCCGTGCAGGTGCGGCAGCGCGTTCCAGCTGCCCAGGCGCAGGCGGCCGCCGTGCGGGTGGAATTCGCTCAGGGCGCTGTTGCGCAGCGCCAGGTTGAGCTCGACGGCGCGGTGGTCGGGGACGTCCAGCGCGATCTGCGCCAGCCGCGAGATCACGCCGCCGGAGCTGAGCACCAGGGCTTCCTCGTCGCCGGCCAGGGCCTCGAGCCGCTCGCCTGCGCCGCGCACGCGTTCGCCGAAGGCGGCCCAGGATTCGGGCAGGCCGGGCAGTTCGTCGCGGGCCCAGGCCAGCAGCGCCTGCTGCAGCATGGCGCCGACGTCGCGCGGGTGGCCGCTGCGGCTGGCGATGGCGACGGGGTGGGTGGCGTTTTCGCGCAGCCAGGCGCCGAACACGGCTTCGTGGTCGAATTCGGCGAAACCCGGGTCGGCCACGATCTCCGGCAAGGTCAGGCCCTGTTCGGCGAAGGCCGCGGCGACGCCCTCGGCGGTCTGCCGGTGCCGGCGCATGCCGCCCACCACCACCGCGGCGAAGCGGTGGCCGCCGCGCGCCAGCCATTCGCCCAGGCGTCGCGATTGCAGCTGCCCGCGCTCGGACAGCTGGTCGTAGTCGGCGGCGCCGTAGCTCGCCTGTCCGTGGCGAACCAGCAGCAGGCTCACTGGGGGAAGAACTCCTGCTTGAAGGTGGCGGCCATTGGCTGCGCCTTGCCCGCGACGCGTACTTCGAGTTCGAAGGTCAGCGTGTCCTGGCCGGCGATGCGGGCTTCGCCCAGGTAATACAGCGCTTCGCCGTCGCGCACTTCGCGCATGCGCACGTCGCTGCGCTGGCCGGCGAGGTTGGTGGCCACCACCTTCACCTCGGCGGCTACGGCCACGTCGGCACCGGGTTCGCCGCGGCGGATGGCCACGTTCACCAGGGCGCGGTTGGCCGAGCGGGTGACGCCGTACTGGCGCGCCACTTCGGGCGTGAGTTCGGTGCTGGGCAGGGCGTTGAAGTGCACGCTCAGGTCGCCGGTGCGCAGGGAGCCGGCGGTGGCGGGCAGCGCGGCCAGCAGGGAGAGCGCGAGCGCGGCAATCAAGTGCATCGGGCGCATGGCCAAGCCTCCTCGAAGGGGAGGGCCATCATCGCGCCACGCTTCGCCGGCGTCCATCCATACGCCTTCACGCCGCCTTTTTCTGTCCCTGCGCCCTCACGCCGCTCTCGTCCGTAGGAGGGGGGGGGGGGGGGGGGGGGGGGGGGGGGGGGGGGGGGGGGGGGGGGGGGGGGGGGGCGGGGGGGGGGGGGGGGGGGGGGGGGGGGGGGGGGGGGGGGGGGGGGGGGGGGGGGGGGGGGGGGGGGGGGGGGGGGGGGGG
>JAIBEO010000172.1 GCA_019459185.1 Rhizobium sp.
GGCTTCAGCCGCGAAGCTTTTCGCGAAGGGCTTCGCGGCTGAAGCCGCTCCTACGGGAGGGCGGCCGCGGCTACCTGAGCCAGGGCTTGGGGTCCTGGGGCTGGCCGTTGCGGCGTAGTTCGAAGTACAGGGCCGGGCGGCCCTGGCCGCCGGAGCTGCCGACGGTGGCCAGCGGGTCGCCGGCGCGGACCCAGTCGCCCACGTCCTTGAGCAGGGCGTCGTTGAAGGCGTACAGGCTCATCCAGCCGTCGCCGTGGTCGACGATGGTGAGCAGGCCGTAGCCCTTGAGCCAGTCGGAAAACGCTACCCGGCCAGGGGCCACCGCGCGCACCTCGGCGCCGGCGGTGCCGGCGATGAGCAGGCCGTCGCTGCCGCGGCCGTCGGGCAGGCGCCCGCCGAAAGCCGCCAGCACCGTGCCCGCCAGCGGCCGGCCGAGCTGGCCGCGGCGGCTGGCGAAGGGCCGGGTGTCGTCCACCTGGCGCGGGATGTCGGCCACGGCGTCGCGCAGCTGCTCGAGCAGGCGCACCACCGATTTTTCGTCGCGGCCCAGCGCGGCCAGGCGCGCGGTGCGGTCCTTGAAACCGGCCTCGAGCGTGGCCAGCACCGCGGCGCGTTCGCCGCGCTGGGTTTCCAGCGCGGCCAGGTCGGCCTGCTGCTGGGTGCGGGCCGATTCGAGCACCTGGCGCTGGTCTTCGATCTGTTGCGCCACGGCGGCCAGGTCGCGCAGCTCGGCGATCAGGCCGGTGATGCGTTGCTGGCGGTCGGCCTGGAAATAGCGGTGGTAGGCCAGCACGCGGGCCAGGTCGGCCACGCGGTCCTGGGCCAGCAGCAGCTTGAGCTGTTCGTGCCGGCCCAGCGCGTAGGCCGAGCGCACCAGCGTGGCCAGGGCCTCGCGCTGCTGTGACAGGCCGGCTTCGAGCGTGGCCTGCTTTTCCTGCAGGCGCTGCAGCTCGATTTCCGAGGTGGCGATGGCGGCTTCGGTGCGGCGCAGTGCGCGCACCGATTCGTTGACCTTGGCGTCGGCGGCGCGCAGTTCGCGGCTGGCGGCGGCGCGCTCACCCTCGAGCTCGCGCTGCTCGGCGGTGATGGCCTTGATCTGCTTGCGCAGGGTGGACAGGCGCTGCTCGGCCGCGGCTTCCTTCTTCGCGCGGTCGGGGTCCTGGGCGGCGGCCGGCGCGGCCGCCAGCCACAGGGCCAGCGCGAGCATGCCGAACCGGCGGATCAAGCCAGGCTCACCAGCGACTGGCCCGTCATCTCGGGCGGCTTGGGCAGGCCCAGCAGCGCCAGCATGGTCGGGGCGATGTCGCGCAGGGCGCCACCGGCGCGCAGCGTGGCGGCGCGGCCGCAGTACACGAACGGCACCGGGCCGACGGTGTGCGAGGTGTGCGGCTGGCCGGTTTCCGGGTCGCGCATCATCTCGACATTGCCGTGGTCGGCGGTGACGATCATTTCGCCGCCCACCTCCTGCAGCGCGGCGCGGATGGCGCCCAGCGCGTGGTCCACCGCCTCGGCCGCCAGGATGGCCGCGGCCAGGATGCCGCTGTGGCCCACCATGTCGGGGTTGGCGATGTTGCACAGGATCACGTCGTGGCGGCGCGCGCGGATGTCGTCGGTGAGGCGGGTGGTGAGCTGGGGCAGGCTCATTTCCGGCTGCAGGTCGTAGGTGGCGACCTTGGGCGAGGGAATGAGCGCGCGCTCCTCGCCCGGAACCATCGCTTCCTTGCCGCCGCTCATGAAGAAGGTGACGTGGGCGTACTTCTCGGTTTCGGCGATGCGCAGCTGGCTCAGGCCGTTGGCGGCCAGCACTTCGCCCAGGGTGTTGCGCAGGTCTTCGGCGCCGAAGGCCACGGGCGCGGGCAGCTTGGCGTCGTATTCGGTCAGACAGACGAAACGCGACAGTGCCGGCAGGCGGCGCACGAATGCGTTGAAACCCGGTTGCACGAAGGCGGCGCTGAGCTGGCGGGCGCGGTCGGCGCGGAAGTTCATGAACACCACGGCGTCGCCGTCGCGCATGGGGTGGTGGCCGCGGATGACGGTGGGCTGCACGAACTCGTCGTTTTCGTCGCGGCCGTAGGCGGCGTGCAGCGCGGTGAGGGCGTCGGAGGCGGTGTCGTCGGCGTCGGCTTCGACGATGGCCTTCCAGGCGCGTTCGACGCGGTCCCAGCGCTGGTCGCGGTCCATGGCCCAGTAGCGGCCGGTGACGCTGGCGATGCGCACGTCGCCGCCGTCGGCGCAGATCTTTTCCAGCGCGGCCAGGCTGGGTTCGGCCGAACGCGGCGGCATGTCGCGGCCGTCGAGGAAGGCGTGCACGGCGATGTCGGGCACGCCTTCGCGGCGGGCCAGTTCCAGCATGGCGAACAGGTGCGCCTCGTGGCTGTGCACGCCGCCCGGCGAGAGCAGGCCCATCACGTGCAGGGTGCCGCCGGCGGCCTTGGCGGCGCGGCAGGCGGCGACGAGCTCGGCGTTGACGAAGAAGCTGCCGTCCTCGATGGCGGCGTCGACGCGGGTGAGGTCCTGGTAGACGATGCGGCCGGCGCCGATGTTCATGTGGCCGACTTCGGAATTGCCCATCTGGCCGTCCGGCAGGCCCACGTGCTTGCCCTCGGTGTGCACCAGGGTGTTCGGGCAGTCGGCCAGCAGGCGGCGCCAGTTCGGCAGCCGGGCCTGGGCCAGGGCGTTGTCGGTGGGGTCGTCGCGGTGGCCCCAGCCGTCCAGGATGAGCAGCAGCAGGGGCTTGGGGCGGGTCTGGGCGGACAAGGCGGGCTCCGGGACGGATGGCACGGGCGGATTGTAGCCCCGGCGCGGATAGTCGGCCCGTCGGGGCTTTAAACCCGGGCCCCGTTCCCGGCATCCCACCGGTACTTACCAAGGAGCCCACCCATGCGCGTCCGTCCTCTCGTTTCCCTGATCGCCCTGTCCCTGGCCCTGGCCGGCGGCCCGGCCCTGGCCCAGCAGAACATCGACAAGGTGTTCGGCGGCATCACCGCCGAGGCCGGCCAGTCCTACGGCTCGCTCGAGACCGTCAACGGCGGCATCACCATCCGCGAGGGCGCCACGGTGCGCAGCGCCGAAACGGTGAACGGCGGCATCACCATCGAACGCAATGCCCAGGTGGGCGCGGTGGAAACCGTGAACGGCGGCATTTCGCTCGACGACGGCGCCCGCGTCCGCGACGCCGAGGCGGTGAACGGCGGCATCCGCCTGGGCCGCGAGGCGAAGGTGGACGAGGACGTGGACGTGGTGAACGGCGGCATCAAGGCCAGCCAGGGCGTGGTGATCGGCGGCGACGCCACCAACGTCAACGGGGCCATTTCGCTCACCCGCGCCGAGGTCGGCGGCGACGTCACTACCACCAACGGTGACATCACGCTGACCGGCGCCACCGTGCGCGGCGACCTGCGGGTGGAGAAGCCGCAGGGCAGCTGGTGGCGCAGCAACAGCAACCGCCTGCCGCGCATCGTGATCGGCGAGGGCTCGGTGGTCGAGGGCGAGCTGCTGTTCGAGCGCGAAGTGGAGCTGTACGTGCACCCGGGCGCCAAGGTGGGCAAGCAGACCGGCACCGCCCCGCGCATGCTCGACTCCGCCGACGCCCCCCGCTCCAACGACTGAATCCCGCGAACCAGGTTCATTTTTCCAACCCGGTTCACCCACCTGAATCGGGTGAACCGGGTTGGATAAAATGAACCTGGTTCGATTGGGGCTAGAATCGGGGTTTCCGTTCAGCTGGAGACCCTGCGGATGAGACACACCCTGCTTTTCGCCGCCGCCGCGCTGGCCCTCGGGGCCTGCAGCAAGGCGCCGGAACCGGCCGCCACGGCCGACACCGCCGCCCCGGCCCCGGCCGTCGCCGAACACGGCTTCGGCCCGGAGATTTCCGCCGAGGACTTCGCCGCCCACGTGAAGGTGCTCTCGTCCGACGAGTTCGGCGGCCGCGCCCCGGGCACCGAGGGCGAACAGAAGACCGCCGACTACCTGGTGGCGCAGTTCCAGCGCCTGGGCCTGCAGCCGGGCAACGGCGACAGCTGGTTCCAGGACGTGCCGATGGTCGTGACCACGGCCGACGAGGCCACCTCCACCGCCACCATCGCGCTCAATGGCGCCGAGACCGCGCTGGCCTTCGGCGGGCAGATGGCGCTGGGCACCCGCACCGCGCAGCCGGAAGTGTTCGTGAAGGGCAGCGAGATGGTGTTCGTCGGCTACGGCGTGAACGCGCCCGAGGCCGGCTGGAACGACTACGCGGGCCTGGACGTGGCCGGCAAGACGGTGGTCATCCTGGTCAACGACCCGGGCTTCCACGCCGGCGACGAGTCGCTTTTCAGCGGCAAGAAGATGACCTACTACGGCCGCTGGACCTACAAGTACGAGGAAGCCGCGCGCCAGGGCGCCTCGGCCGCGCTGATCATCCACGACGACGCCGGCGCCGGTTACGGCTGGGACGTGGTGAAGAACAGCTGGTCGGGCGCGCAGTTCGACCTGCCCGCCAGCGCCGACCCGGAGCCGCGCCTGCCGCTGCAGGGCTGGCTCACCGGCGAAGTGGCGGCCAAGCTGTTCGCCGACGCCGGCCTCGACCTCGAAGCCCTGCGCGCCGCAGCCAACAAGCCGGGCTTCAAGGCCGTGCCGCTGGGCGGCGCCACCTTCACCGCCAAGCTCAACTCGAGCATCCGTGAAACCAGCTCGCGCAACATCCTGGCCAAGCTGCCGGGCAGCGAACGCCCTGACGAGGCCATCGTCTACACCGCGCACTGGGACCACCTGGGCGACCACAGCCTGACCCACGGCGGCGACAAGGCCGCGGCCGGCGCCGAGGGCGAAGACCACGTGTACAACGGCGCCATCGACAACGCGACCGGCGTGGCCGGCGTGCTGGAGATCGCCGAGGCCTTCACAGTGCAGGACCCGAAGCCGGCGCGCAGCCTGGTGTTCCTGCTGGTGACACTGGAGGAATCAGGCCTGCTGGGCTCGAAGTACTACGCCGCCAACCCGGTGATCCCGCTCAAGGACACGGTGGCCGTGGTGAACCTGGACGCGATGAGCGTGGTGGGCCCGACCAAGGACTTCGTGGTGATCGGCCTGGGCAACAGCGAGCTCGACAATGTGCTCAAGCCCATCGCCGAGGCCCAGGGCCGCGTGCTGGTGGAAGAGGACGGCGTGGAGAAGGGCTTCTTCTTCCGCTCCGACCACTTCAGCTTCGCCAAGTTCGGCGTGCCGGCGCTGTACGCCAAGGGCGGCATCGACCACGTCGAGAAGGGCGTGGATTACGGCCGCGAAGTGCAGTCGCACTACACCAACGTGGCCTACCACAAGCCAGCGGACGAGTTCGACCCGAACTGGGACCTGCGCGGCGTGGTGCAGGACCTGCAGGCGCTGTACGGCGTCGGCCGCGAACTGGCCGGCAACGAGGCCTGGCCGAACTACGTCGAAGGCAACGCCTTCAAGGCCGCCCGCGACGCTTCCCGCGCCGAAGCCGCCGCCCAGTAATTAGGGGTCAGAGTACTAATTCGAAGGGCCCCCCCAACCGGCGCAGCCGCTTTTTTGTAGGAAATAAAAAAAAAAGCGGGGAATTGTAGCGTATGATCAAATAAAATTCAATATATAAAAAATAAAATAAAATAAATAAATAAAACAAAAA
>JAIBEO010000204.1 GCA_019459185.1 Rhizobium sp.
TACTAATTCCGGCATCGCCGGAATTAGTACTCTGACCCCTATTCTTTTATTCCTTCATCAGGCGCTTGAGCACCGGCGTCAGCGCGAACATCAGCACGCCCGCGGCCAGGCCGATCCACATCATGTCGGTGAACACGTCGCCGTAGACGGCCAGGGCCTTGGCGGTGCTGATGCTGCCGTCGGCCTCCGGCTCGATGGCGGCCCAGGTGCCCATGCGGCCGGCGATGATTTCGCCGAAGGCCGAGAACAGGAACCAGGCGCCCATCATCAGGCCCACTGCGCGCTTGATCGACAGCGTGGTCACGGCCGACAGGCCGATGGGCGAGAGCACCATCTCGCCGGCCACCAGCACCGCGTATGCCAGGATCATCCACCACACGCTCACCAGGCCGTCCTCGCCCGCGGTGCCGGTGGAGAAGGCCAGCACGCCGAAGGCCAGGCCGCAGAACACCAGGCCCCAGCCGAACTTGGCCGGGTAGCTGGGGTTGAGGCCGCGCTTGTCGAGCTTGGGCCACAGCCAGGCGAAGGGCAGCGAGAACAGGATGACGAAGATGGCGCCGAAGGCCGTGGTCTGGGCCGCGTTCCAGGTGAGGCCGAAGGTGTTCAGGTCCATGGTGCGCTCGGCCATGGCCACCCAGGGGCCGTAGCTCTGCTCGTACAGGCCCCAGAACAGCGCGCTGATAACGATCAGCGCCATCAGCACCACCATGCGGCCCTTCTCGACGCGGCTCAGGTCGGTCAGCAGCAGGCGGATGAACCAAACGCCCAATCCCAGGCCCATCACCAGCGCCACCACCTCGGTGAGCGTGACCTCATGGCCGCCGGCCAGCGCGGTGAGCGGGGCGAAGTTGATGCGGGTCTGCAGCACCTGCCACACCACCACGGTCAGCACCAGCGCGCCCAGGTAGATCAGCCATTCGCGCGAGAGGCCGGCGAAGAGCGGGGCCTTCAGCGCCGCCGGGTCGGCCGGCTCGGCCTGGCCCAGCAGGTGCTTCTGGCCGAAGATGAACTGCACCAGGCCCAGGGCCATCATCACGCCCGCCAGCCCGAAGCCATAGCCCCAGCCGTACTGGATGCCCACGTAGCCCACCACCAGCGACGACAGCGTCGCGCCGACGTTGATGCCCATGTAGAAGATGGTGAAGGCCGAATCGCGGCGCGGGTCGGTGTCGGCGTACAGGCGGCCGACGATGGTGGAGATGTTGGGCTTGAGGAAGCCCACGCCCACGCCGATCAGCGCCAGCGCGAAATACATCACCTGCACCGCGAAGCCGTCCACCACGCCCTGGCCCTGGATGCCGCTGGCCGCGTCGCCGGTGTAGGCCATGCCCAGCTGGCCGAACACCAGCAGCAGGCCGCCAAACACCACCGCCTTGCGCATGCCCAGGTAGCGGTCGGCCAGCAGGCCGCCCAGCAGGGGCAGGGCATAGGCCAGGCCGGCGTAGGTGCCCAGCAGCAGGTAACCGTTGGCGTCGGAGAACTTGTGGTGCTGGGTCAGGTACAGGAACAGCAGCGCCTTCATGCCGTAGAAGGCGAAACGCTCCCACATCTCGGTCAGGAAGCAGACGTACAGGCCCTTGGGGTGGCCGAGGAGTTCGCCGGTGCCGGCGACGGGGGCAGCTGGATTCACGGGAACGCTCCGTTCAGGGACGCCCGAGTATAGCCAGCCTTCACGCCCCGGGGCTTTGAACCCCGGGGCGTCGGGCCTACCATGGGCGAATGTCCCCGAGGTTTCCTTCCATGACCCTGCGACCCCTGCTGATCGCCCTGCTGGTGCCCGCCCTGCTGGCCCCGGCCGCCCACGCCGCCAAGCCCTTCGACGCCCGCGAGCTGGTCACGCTCGAGCGCGTGAATTCGCCCACCCTGTCGCCCGACGGCCGCCGACTCGTGGTGGCCGTGCGCCAGGTGGATTTCGACGCCGACAAGGCCAGCACCGGCCTGTGGATCGAGGACCTGTTCGCGCGCGACGCCGCCCCGCCGGTGCGGTTCACCCCGGAAGGCATGAACGTGAACAGCCCGGCCTTCTCGGCCGACGGCCGCGAGGTGTATTTCCTGTCGGCCAAGTCGGGCTCGATGCAGCTCTGGAAGCAGGCCGTCGGCGCCGCCGAGCCCGTGCAGCTCACCGATTTCCCGCTCGACGTCGGCAGCTACCAGCTCTCGCCCAAGGGCGACGCGGTGGCGCTGAGCTTCGAAGTCTTCACCGACTGCGGCACGCTCGCCTGCACCAAGGAGCGCCTCGACGCCCAGGCCGCGAACAAGGCCACCGGCCGCCTGCACGACAAGCTGTTCGTGCGCCACTGGGACACCTGGGCCGACGGCCGCCGCAACCAGCTGTACGTGGCCCGCTTCGGCGACGACGGCAAGGCCGCCGGCGAACCGGTTCACGTGAGCACCGGCATCGACGGCGACGTGCCCGGCAAGCCCTTCGGCGACCAGAACGACTACACCTGGGCGCCCGACGGCCAGTCGCTGGCCTTCAGCGTGCGCATCGCCGGCCGCACCGAGGCCTGGTCCACCAACTTCGACCTCTACCGCGCCTGGGTGGACGCGCGCCGCGCGCCGCAGAACCTCACCGCGGCCAACCCGGCCATGGACGCCGGCCCGGTGTTCAGCGCCGACGGCAAGACGCTCTACTACCGCGCCATGAAGCGCCCCGGTTTCGAGGCCGACCGCCTGGCCCTGATGGCCCTGGACCTGCGCAAGGGCAAGGTGCGCGAGATCGCCCCTGACTGGGACCGCTCCGCCGACGGCATCGTGCTTTCCGCCAACGGCAAGGCCATCTACACCACGGCTTACGACGTGGGCACGCACTCGCTGTTCAAGGTGGACATCGCCAGCGGCGAGGCCACCCAGGTCGTCGCCGGCGGCACCGTCGGCGGCTTCGACCTGCGCGGCGACACCCTGGCCTACACGCACGAAAACCTCACCTCGCCGGCCCAGGCCTTCGTCGCCCGCGCCGACGGCAGCGCCGCCCGCCAGGTCACCCGCAACAACGAAGAGCGCCTGGCCGGCCTGGCCTTCGGCGACTACGAGCAGTTCAGCTTCAAGGGCTGGAACGACGAAACCGTCTACGGCTACGTCGTGAAGCCGGCCAACTACGAAGAAGGCAAGCAGTACCCGGTGGCCTTCCTGATCCACGGCGGGCCGCAGGGCAGCTTCGGCAACAACTTCCACTACCGCTGGAACCCGCAGACCTACGCCGGCGCCGGCTTCGCGGTGGTGATGATCGACTTCCACGGCTCCACCGGCTACGGCCAGGCCTTCACCGATTCCATTTCGCAGGACTGGGGCGGCAAGCCGCTGGAAGACCTGCAGAAAGGCTGGGCGGCGGCGCAGGAAAAGTATTCCTTCCTCGACGGCGACCGCGCCTGCGCGCTGGGCGGCAGCTACGGCGGCTACATGGTGGCCTGGATCGCCGGCAACTGGCCGGACGGTTTCAAGTGCCTGGTCAACCATGCCGGCGTGTTCGACACCCACATGATGGGCTTCAACACCGAAGAGCTGTGGTTCTCGGAGTGGGAGAACGGCGGCACGCCGGCCCAGGTGCCGCAGAACTACGAGCGCTTCAACCCGCGCAACCATGTGGCCAAGTGGAAGGCGCCGATGCTGGTCATCCACGGCCAGATCGACTACCGCGTGCTGGTGGAGCAGGGCCTGGCGGCGTTCAGCGCCGCGCAGCGCCAGGGCGTCGAGAGCCAGCTGCTGGTTTACCCGGACGAGAACCACTGGATCCTCAAGCCCAACAACAGCGTGCTCTGGCACGAGACCGTCAACGCCTGGCTCAAGCGCTGGACCGCGGAGCAGGAGTGACCGTGGCCGCCGACGTGCTCGACCTCGAAAGGCTCCGCCACAGCTGCGCGCAGTGTTCGCTGCACGTGCTGTGCCTGCCCGCGGGCATCGGCAGCAGCGACCTGCAGCAGCTTGATGAAATCGTGCGCGCGCGCCGCCCGCTGGCGCGCGGCGATACGCTGTTCCGCGCCGGCCAGCCGCTGGGTTCGCTGTACGTGGCGCGCGAGGGCGCGTTCAAGACCGTGGCCATCGATTCCGAAGGCGAACAGCAGGTGGTCGGTTTCCACCTGCCCGGCGAGCTGATGGGCCTGGACGCCATGGGCCAGGGCCGCCACGCCTGCGAAGCCGAGGCGCTGACCCAGGCCACGGTGTGCGAAATCCCGATGTCGCAGCTCGAATCCATTTGCCGGCAGATCCCGGGCCTGCAGCACCAGCTGCTGCGCATCATCGGCCAGGGCATCAACCGCGACCAGAGCCACCTGGAAATGCTGGGCCGCAAGCAGGCGCACGAGCGCGTGGCGCTGTTCCTGCACGGCCTGTCCGAGCGCTACAAGCTGCTGGGCCTGCCGGGCGAGATGTTCACGCTGCCGATGAGCCGCGAGGATATCGCCAGCTACCTGGGCCTGGTGATCGAAACCGTCAGCCGCACGCTGACCAAACTGCAGGACGACGGCATCATCGCCGTGCGCGGCCGGCAGCTGAAGATCCTCGACCGCGAGCGGCTCGATGCGCTGGTGCATGCGCCGGCGCAGGCGGCGGCGCCGGCGGCGGGGAAGGGCAAGGCGCAGCGCTAGGTCGTGGCAGCGACGAGCCGCCTATTCATCGCGTGGCTGGTGCGTCCCTCGGGTGCGGAAAAAATTCTCAGGCCTGGCCGATGGCTGGGGTGGCTCCCTGGCTGCGTTGCCTTCGGTACGGTGCGACTTGGGCCCAAGACTGGGTGGCCAGCTGAGGCTTGCCGCCGCGCCCGACCACTTGCCGTCCCTGCCGAGGAGTAAGGTCCATGAAGAAGCTGATCCTTGTCGCCCCGATGGGGGTTTCGGCCGCCAATGGCGAACTGTGCATCGCCAAGGCCGTCCAGCCAGCGTCGGAGCATTCGCAGGCACTGACCAACGACACCCGGTTCGAGTGCCTGGCGGCCGGAAATGACACCACCATCCCCGAGATCTACAAGAAGGGCTGGAAGGTGGCTTCGGTGTTTCCGCAGATGATCCCGGGTGCCTCCACGGGATTGCAGCGCACCCGGTGGACCCTTGTTATCGAAAAGAATTGACGTTGGTGCGGGGCAACGCCGGGGCGTGTAGCGAGTTTCCGCCTCGCAAATTTGATTTCGTTGCTGGCAGGTTCCGGCCGAGGCGCCAAGTCTGCTTCCGGCCTATGCTGTTGAAAAACTCGGTTCGCTTTGACGACCATCCACTTGACGCTCGCGACAGTTGAATTCTGGACGTTAGGCAGTCATCTGGAGACTCAGAATCGCACTGTCGCGAGCACTGCGAGGCACAAATCCTAGGCAAATCCTTTCGATCAGAGTTTTTCAACAGAATAGACCCGAAGCGGACATCAGAACTGGTCAGGAACAGCGGTCTCGACCTCTGAGGGGGAAGCTCCGCGGGCACATTGGAGAGAAGGCGGGCGTCCGGATTTTCGTCGGATCTTTTGCCGGACAATGTCGGCCTAAACTCCTCAATGATCATCGCGTTGCGGGATACTTCCCGAGAATGTATAACCGGGCCCTGGCGTCCGCATATACGGTACTTAGGCCTCATGGGACAGACTTGCGCGATCTGCTGAAAGGCATTGCGGTTGGCGCGTTCTCTGGCGCTTGCAGTTGGTTCGCTGCGGTAATGGCTTTGGGCAGTCTCAGCTCACTTGCGATCAGAGATGGCACCGCGCCGCCGGCTTGGCAGTCACTGGCTGTTTACGGTCTCGGGGCGGCGCTAGTCGCGCTCGTTATTCATCTAGTCGCGCTTCGACTCTCAAAGGTGCAACCCAATGCAGCACTCTTTGCGTTCGCCGCTGTAGTGATTGGCTTCGTGGCAGCCACCGGCCCCGTGGCCGGCAGTGTGAGATTCATCGGTGCTGTGCTAGTCGGGGCTGCAGTTGTGTCGATTGTTGCGCGCCTGAGGCCTAACTCATCATTCAAGCCGACGCCTTCGGCGCGGCTTAACTCAGGCGTTAGGCCTCACACGATCACCGTCATTGGAATTCGGCCTGCTACACAGAAAATCAACCGGCTGAGGAGACTGCATGCGCCATATTGCCCTGCTCATCATTGCTCTATCAGTGTGGGGCTGCGCCACGATTCCACAGGTGGAAGTGCCACCGCCTTCTCCGTCTCAGGGACAGGCCGTGGTACTTGATATCGACGGAACCCTTACGCCAAAGAACATGGCTGTATATCAACCACGCCCAGGAGCGGCCGAGGCAATTCGCGCCTTGTCCGCTAAGGGATACAAGATCATCTATCTTTCTACTCGAATACCGCTATATCAAGCGGGTTTGCCAAATTGGCTTCGCCAGAATGGATTTCCGGAGGGAATCCTCCACGTCGCGCAATCCGGAGAGGAGCGAGACCAAGCCGATAAATTCAAGGCGCGAGTACTCGCCGCCTACCTTAAGCGCGGCTGGCGGCTGGCCTATGCATATGGTGATTCCTCAACAGACTTCACTGCATACGCCGAGGCGGGCATTGCAAGAGAGCGTGTGTTCGGACTCAAGAGAAAAGACAGTAAAGATTGCCAACGTGGCGTCTACCTGAAGTGCCTCGCTGGATGGACCGAACATCTAACGTACATCGAGCGCGAAATCGCCAGCGTAAAGTGAGACCTAACCACCCAATCAGCCCAGACGCGCGCGTCAGCGCTGTGTCGTTTTGCTTCTCATCACGGGCGCGTGCGGGTTGTTGGGACCGTTTTTCGGACTAACGCTTATGTCCGCTCCTGGCCGATAGCGGAAGCCCTGATCCCTACACCGAACGGCAGCCCATCGCCTCGAGCACCGCGTGGATGGCCGGCTGGCCAGCCAGCCACGGGCCGGCCATGGTGACCAGGCCTGCCAGCGCCACCAGCGACGCGGCGCCCACGCGCCACGCGCGTTTTGCGTACTCGGAAGGAATGGCAGAGTGGGCAGGACTGAAAGTGACTGCTGCGCTGGCCCCTAGCATAGAGGCGGAGAGGCGTGCGCAACTTGAACGACAGCGGGTTGCAGTGCCTGCGCCACTCAACCTCGCCGGGTGGGGACGGATGTCGGTCAAGCCCGAAGCGATTCTCCGGCAGCTGACCCCGGAACAACGGAGGAGGATGGAGACGGACCCCAGCTACTCACCGCCCGGTCCCTTCAGCTTCACTTCCGAAGACCTCGTAAGCGACGAGTCAAACACCGCGGCACGTTATGCAGCCAGCTTGGCCATTCTTGACGAAGTAGAAGCGCAGGCCGGGCAGGAGGCAATGAGGGCGTGGATCGCCGAAGTGGCAAGACTACCCAATCCAAAAGAGACCGAGGACATCGTTCGTTTGGCGAAGGAAGTTGCAGGCGTGGACATCTCCCCGATTTTGGCTGCTCATAATTAGGCTCTTCTCGGATCGATGTCACATTCGAGTCGCGCCCATAGTCGAGCGCCAAATGGCTGATCGCATCAGAGAGCGTAGAAATCGTGCCAGGCCTGTCGGCTCTCGACCCGAAGCGGACGACAGTAGTAGAGTCGCGCCAGCAGGAAGCGCTACTTCGATGGCGCAAGAAGGGAACGCAATGCTCAAACTCATTTTGATCAGCGTCTTACCTCTCAGCGCATCGCTCCCGTCGGCCTTGGCCCAGGCACCGAAGGAGGCCTCGCAAGAGGTGATCTTCGAGGTGCTCATCGCACAAAGTCGCACGGGTGATCGGATCAATATCGCCATATTCAATCCGAACGCAAACAATGTGCAGGCGATTACTTCATATCGACAAGCTGAATCTCTCGGAGACTTGGCAATAAAATTCGATAGGGGAGGAAAGACATTTACTTGGTCCGTGCCTGGGGAGTACACAGCAACCCCGGAGAGTATTGGCGCCCAGTGGATCCCAAGAGGAAACGGTTTCGGATGGACATTGCCCAATTCCTTAGCTAGAGCGAGATACGCTTTGATCCCCGGTTGTTATGAGATGACTGTCTCCTACAAGAACGCCGCTGCATGGCGGCTTTCCCCCGCGCGCCTACGGGGCCCCCAGTCACTTCCGGCAATCAGCCAGGCTCGGGTATGCGTCGAATAGCTGGCTGCGCCTGATCGCCTCTCGCTGGCGATGTCCGCTTCTGGCCGGTTCCGGCCCCGCCGCCACATCGGCTCCCGATAGCGGAAGCTCTGATCCCTACACCGAACGGCAGCCCATCGCCTCGAGCACCGCGTGGATGGCCGGCTGGCCAGCCAGCCACGGGCCGGCCATGGTGACCAGGCCCGCCAGCGCCACCAGCGCGGCGGCGCCCACGCGCCAGGCGCGTTTCGCGAGCAGTCCGCCGAGGCGGGCGCCACTCCAGGTCACGGGCACCATCGTGGCCATCGTGCCCAGGCCGAAGGCGGCCATGATGAGGGCGCCGTGCAGCGCGCTCGCTTCCAGCCAGGCCGCGGCCAGCACCGTGGTGGACAGGCCGCAGGGCAGCCAGCCCCAGAGCATGCCGGTGGCCCAGGGCCGCAGTGGTCCTGCCGCGGGCAGCTTCGCCTGCAGCGGGCGCAGCAGTTTCCACAGGCCGGCGCCGCCGCGCGAAAGGAAACCCAGCCGGTGCGGCCAGAGCAGGCGCACGGCCACCATCAGCAGCACCGCGCCCATGGCCACGCGCAGCGTGGTGGCCAGGCCGTCGGAGCGCGCGAGCAGCAGCAGGCCGCCGCCGAAGCCGCCGACGATGGCGCCGGCCAGCGTGTAACCCAGCACGCGGCCGCCGTTGAGCGCGAAGGCGTTGCCCAGGCCCTGCTTCGCCGAGGTGGCGGCCAGGCCGGTGGCGATGCCGCCGCACATGGCCACGCAGTGCACGCCGCCGAGCAGGCCGGTGAGCAGGGCGGCGCCGAGGGTGAGCAGGTCGACCGGCATCAGTCGCCGTCGGGGCGCGCGGGCGGCGGCGCGGCGCGTGGCGGGGCCGGGCGGTCTTCGTCGCGCAGCATGTCGAGCGCCGGCGTGTCCAGGTCGTCGAACTGGCCGCCGCGCACGGCCCACAGGAAGGCCCAGATGGCGGCGCCGAGCAGCAGCAGGGAAATGGGGATCAGGGCCAGCAGGATGTTCATTCGTTGCCTCGTGGCGCGCGCCCCAGGCGCAGCGCGTTGGCGGTGACCACCAGCGACGACGCCGCCATACCCAGCGCGGCCAGCCCCGGCGTCACCCAGCCCAGCGCCGCGAACGGCAGGGCCACCACATTGTAGGCCAGGGCCCAGCCCAGGTTCTGGTGGATGATGCGGCGGCAGCGGCGCGCCAGCGCCACCGCTTCGGGCAGGCGCATCAGCGCGCTGCCGGCCAGCACCAGGCCGGCGGAACGGTGCGCCAGCGGCGCGCCGGCGGCCATGGCCACGGAAACATCGGCGCCAGCCAGCACCGGCGCGTCGTTGATGCCGTCGCCCACGGCCAGCACGCGGTGGCCGGCGGCCTGCAGCGCGCGCACGGCGGCGAGTTTGTCTTCGGGCGATTGCCGCGCCTTGAAATCGGCGATGCCCACTTCGGCGGCCACCGCGGCCACCGTGGCCTGGCCGTCGCCGCTGAGCAGGCGCGGCGCCAGGCCCAGCGCGCGCAGCGCCGCCACCGCCTCGCGGGCGTCGGGGCGCAGTGGGTCGGCCACTTCGAAGCGGGCGAAGGCGCGCTTGCCGTCTCCCAGCCACAGCGCGCCATCGTCCTTTCCGGCACAGGCGAACTCGGCGCGGCCCAGGCGCCATTCGCGCCCGTCCACCACGCCCGACACGCCTTGCCCGGGCGCCGCTACCACGTTCGAAGCCACCGGCACCGCGCCATCGGCGAAGGCCGCGGCCAGCGGATGGCCGGCATTGGCCTCGAGCGCGGCGGCGATGCGCTGCAGTGCCTGCAGGTCGCCGTCGCCGACGGCGTCGGCGCGCACCAGGCGCGGGCGGCCGAGCGTGAGCGTGCCGGTTTTGTCCAGCACCACGGTGTCGGCCTGGGCCAGGGTTTCCAGCGCATCGGCACCGAGCGCGAGCACGCCGCGTTTCGCCAGCGCACCATGCGAGGTGGCCAGCGCCGCCGGCACCGCCAGCGACAGCGCGCAGGGGCAGCTGACCACCAGCACCGCCAGCGCGATTTCAAACGCGCGCGCCGGTTCCACCAGCCACCAGGCCCAGAACACCAGCCCGGCGGCGATGAACAGCGCCACCACGAAACGCATCGCCACCGCGTCGGCGAAACGCGCCAGCCGCGGGCGCTGCGCCTGCGCCTGTTCCACCGCGCGGGTGAGCTGCGACAGCCGCGTGTCGCTGCCGGTGCGGCTGACACGCAGGCGCGCCGCCGATTCGCGGCAGGTGCTGCCGGCATAGAGCGCGTCGCCGGCGGCCTTGGGCACCGGCGCCGATTCGCCGGTGAGCAGGGATTCGTCCATGGCCGCGGCGCGGTCGAGCAGTTCGCCGTCGGCGGGCACGGTGTCGCCGGCGGCCACCTGCACCACGTCGCCGGGTGCCAGCGCGGCCATGGGGACCTGTTCGCGGCCGGCGACGGTTTCGCGCCAGGCCAGGGCCGGCTGGGCGCGCGCCAGGGTGTCGAGCTGGGCGCTGGCCTGCCGGCGCGCCATGCGTTCCAGGAAGCGTGCGGCCAGCAGGAACAGCACGAACATCACCGCCGCGTCGAACCACACATGGGCACCGCCGCGCAGCGTTTCCACCAGGCTGGCGAAGTAGGCCAGCAGCACCGAGGTGGCCACGAGCGTGTCCATGCCCGGGCGGCGGTGGCGCAGCTCGGCCGCCATGCCCGCCAGGAACGGCCAGCCGGAGAAGAACACCACCGGCGTCGAGACCAGGAAGGTCACCCAGCGGAAGAAATCGCGCGTGGCCGGCGCCATCTCGTTGGCGGTGTCGAGGTACAGCGCCTCGGCGAACATCATCGCCTGCGTGGCGCCCAGCGCGGCCACGCCCAGGCGGGCGATCAGGCGGTTGCGTTCGCGCCGGCGCTCGCGTTCGGCCTGTTCGCCCTGGGCCAGGTGCGGGCGGTAGCCCAGCGAGGCCAGGCGCGCCAGCACGTGCGAGAGCGGGGTGGAGACAGGGTTCCAGCCGATGCGTACGCGGCCGGTGACGGCATTGGCGCTGACCTCGTTGATGCCGGGCTCGCGCCGCAGCGCGTGGTCGATCAGCCAGGCGCAGGCGGCGCAGCGCATGCCTTCGACCACGACGGTGATCTCGCGGCCTTCGGGCGTGGCCACGGCATGGCCGGACTGCACGTCGCCGCGGTCCCAGGCGCTGTAGTCGCCGGGAGCGATGTCCACGCGCGCACCGTCGGCCTGGCGCAGGGTGTAGTAATCGGCCAGGCCGGCGTCGCGGATCCAGTTGGCGGCGGCGCCGCAGCCGGTGCAGCAGACCAGGCGGTCCTGGTCGCCGATGCGCACCGTCACCGGGTCGGCGGGCAGGGCTTCACCACAATGGAAACAGCGCGGTTCCAACGCGCGGTTCACGGCGTGGTGACCGCCGGCTCCAGGCGCAGTTCGGTGTCGCCGGGCTGGTAGCGGCCCACCAGGCGCCAGCTGCCGTCGGCGGCCACCAGGCGGACGTACCAGCCGTGTTTCGCGGCCACGGGTTCGTTGGCGCGCCAGCCGCGCGGATCGGGGACCAGGACCAGCTGGCGGTCCAGGGTGGATTCGATCGGGTGCACCAGCTGGAGCAGCGGCGCGACGGGGCCGGCGGAGGAGTCCATGGCTACCAGTGCGCCCTCGGGTTGCAGGCTCAGCGTGGCGGCCAGGCCGCGGTCCGCAGCGACTTCGTCGGCTTCCAGCGACACGACCTGGACCTGGGCGGTTCGCCGCACCGGGTCGGGGTTGGTGTCGATGGCGTTGTCGCCGGCCGCGACCCACAGGGTCCAGAAGCCGGCGACGACGGTTGCGGCGGGGATGGCCAGCACCAGCCAGACGACGGGGTTGGCCGAGCGGCCCGGCTTGTTCGCGTCTTCCATCAGAAGGGCCCGAAGAACCGGGTCTCCTCGGTTTCGCTGACGCCCTCGGCGTCGGACTCGACCACGAAGTCCACGTCCACGCGGCCCTTGGCCAGGCCGGCCGGCGCGCGCAGGGTGACCGGCACGGTCAGCACTTCCTCGGCGGCCGCGGCGTGCACGGCGTCGGCTTCCACCAGCGTGATGCCCTCGGGGCCGACCACGCGGATGCGGAAATTGCGGGCCTTGGTGTCCTTGTTGACGATGCGCAGGGTGTAGCCGTTTTCGATGCTGCCGTCGGCGGCGGTGCGGTAGAGCGCGTTGCGGTCGCGCATGACGTCGACGATGAGCGGGCTGCGCTGCGCGATGCCCACGGCGGTGCCGATGGCCAGCGCGCACAGCAGGGAGGCGTAGACCAGCACGCGCGGGCGCAGGACCTTGTTGGGCTTGCCCTCGACCGCGTTCTGGGTGGTGTAGCGCACCAGGCCACGTGGGTAGCCGATCTTGTCCATCACCTCGTCGCAGGCGTCCACGCAGGCGCCGCAGGCGATGCACTCGTACTGCAGGCCGTTGCGGATGTCGATGCCGGTGGGGCAAACCTGCACGCAGATGGTGCAGTCGATGCAGTCGCCCAGGTCATCGGGCGAATTCACCACCGGCGGTGGCGGCAGGCCCAACTGCGCGTCCACCACCAGGCCGGTGGTGGCGCGGGCGCCGAGCTGCAGGTCGGCCGCGCTGCGGTGCTGCGCTGCGTTCACCACCGCGCTGGTGGCTACGTCCACGCCCAGCAGGCCGCGGGCGCGCTCGAGCACGCTGGCCAGCTTGCCTTTCTTGCGCGGGCCACGCGGCTCGCCGCGCATCGGGTCGTAGGCGATGATCAGGGTGTTGCGGTCGAACATGGCGCCCTGGAAGCGGGCGTAGGGGCACATGTACTTGCAGACCTGCTCGCGCAGCACGCCGGCGTTGCCCCAGGTGGCCAGCGAATAGAACAGCACCCAGAAGGTTTCCCACCCGCCCCAGGCGAAGGGCGAAAGCCGGTCGGCAAGGTCGCGGATGGGGGTGAAGTAGCCGACGAAGGTGAAGCCGGTCCAGAGCGCGAACACGAACCACAGGATGTGCTTGGACACCTTGCGCACGACCTTCTCGCGCGTCCAGGGCGCCTTGTCGAGCTTCATGCGCTTGGCGCGGTCGCCCTCGGTCCAGCGCTCCATCCAGATGAAGACTTCCGTCCACACCGTCTGCGGGCAGGCGTAGCCGCACCACAGGCGGCCGGCGAGGGCGGTGAAGAAGAACAGCGACAGCCCCGCCATGATCATCAGCAGGGCCAGGAACAGGAAATCCTGCGGCCAGAACACCAGCCCGAACACGTAGAACTTGCGCGCCGGCAGGTCCCACAGCACGGCCTGGCGGTCGTCCCACTGCAGCCAGGCGAAGGCGTAGTACATGCCCAGCAGCCAGATCACCGCCGCCTTGCGCAGGCGCTGGAAGCGGCCGCCCTGCTCGCGCGGGTAGACCTTCTTCTCGGAAACGTAGAGGGAGACTTCCTCCACGAGCTCGCTGGGGATTTCCTTGGCCACTTGGGCTTAATCCTTGGGCAACGGCTTGTTGTAGCGGCTTGCCGGCCGCAGCAGGATCCAGGTGAACAGGCTGCTGCTGGCAGTGCAGGCCCAGAACATGAAGAAACCGATCGTGTAACCGACGCCGCGGCTGACTTCGACCTCCGGGAAGGTCATGTCGCGCAGCAGCAGCGGGTCGACGAAGGCGAAGAACACCATCGTGGCCACGCCGGCGGCGAAGAAACTGGGCCAGAGGATCGCCCCGAGCCGCTGTGCGAGCGGCCGGGGCGGGTGGTCGAAGCGGGCGTCGGCCTGGCTCACGGGGTGGCCTGGGCGGCCGCGTCCTTGCCGTGCGACAGTGACCACACGTAGGCGCCGACGAGGCGGACGCGGGTGTCGCCGATGATCGGTTCATGCGCCGGCATCATGCCCTGGCGGCCCTTGTTGACACCTTCGCTGATGGTGGCGAAATCGCTGCCATAAAGCCAGACGTCGTCGGTGAGGTTGGGCGCGCCCAGCATCGGGTTGCCCTTGCCGTCGACGCCGTGGCAGGCCGCGCAGACGCCGCCGAAGCGGGCCTTGCCGGCTTCGGCCAGGGCCGGGTCGGCCTTGATGCCCGACAGGCTCTGCACGTAGGCCGCCACCTCGGTCACGCCGACGTCGCCGCCGATCGCCGCGGCCAGCGGCGGCATCGCGGCCTGGCGGCCCTGCTGCAGGGTCGTCAGGATCTGCTCGGGGCTGCCGCCCCAGAGCCAGTCGTTGTCGGTGAGGTTGGGGAAGCCCTTGGCGCCGCGCGCGTCGGAGCCATGGCACTGGGCGCAGTGGTTCGCGAACAGGCGGGCGCCGAAGGCGACGGCCTCGGGGTGCTTGGCGACTTCATCGATGGCCATGCCGTCGAAGCGGCCGAAGGCTTCGGCCAGGCGGGCGTCGGCATCGGCTTTCTCGGCGTCGTGTTCCTTCGCCGAGGTCCAGCCCGAGGAGCCGGCGAAGTTGCCGAAGCCGGGGTACCAGGCCAGGTAGCCGATGGAGAACACGATGGTCAGCCAGAACAGGTTGATCCACCAGCGCGGCAGCGGCTTGTTGTACTCGGTGAGGTCGCCGTCCCAGACGTGGCCGGTGGTTTCAGCGGTGTTCTTGCCGTCGTTGCCGCGACGCTTGGCGGTCCACCAGAGCAGCCAGGCGCAGCCGGCGATGTTGATGACGATCAGGATGATGACGTAAAGGGACCAGCCGGTATTCATGGGGTGTTCTCGCTCTGGTCTTCAAGAGGAAGGCGGGCGGCGGCGTCGAACTCGGGCTTGCGCTTGCGGCTGTAGGCCCAGGCCACGCCGGCCAGGAATAGGACGAGCAGGATGACGGTGCTGATTCCGGCGATCATGGGTCAGCCCTTCGGTGCGTGCTTGCCAAGGCCCTGGAGGAAGGCGATCAGCGCGTCCATCTCGGACTTGCCGGACACCGCGGCGGCGGCACCCTCGATCTCCTCGTCGGTGTACGGGTCGCCCAGACGCTTGAGGGCGCGCATGTTGGCGGCGACCGCGGCCGGGTCCACCGCCGTCTCGGCCAGCCAGGGGTAGGCGGGCATGTTCGACACCGGCACCACGTCGCGCGGGTTCGTCAGGTGCACGCGGTGCCAGTCGTCGCTGTAGCGGCCGCCGACGCGGGCCAGGTCCGGGCCGGTGCGCTTGCTGCCCCACTGGAACGGGCGGTCGTACACCGATTCGCCGGCCAGGGAATAGTGGCCGTAGCGCTCGGTCTCGTGGCGCAGGGTGCGGACCATCTGCGAGTGGCAGTTGTAGCAGCCCTCGCGGACGTAGACGTCGCGGCCGGCCAGCTCGAGCGGGCCGTAGGGCTTCACGCCCGGCAGCGGCTGCACGGCCTCGGCCTGGTACATCAGCGGGATGATCTCGGCGAGGCCGCCGAAGCTGACCGCGATGGCGATCAGGATCGCCATCCAGCCGACATTGGTTTCAATCTTCTCGTGGCTCATGTCGGGGTCCTCAGGCGTGGGCTTCGGCGGCCGGCGGCAGCACCGGGGCGTCGACCCGGCCCTTCGCCAGCTTGAAGGTGCGGATGGTGTTGACCGTCATCAGGCCCATGCCCGAGATCACCAGCAGGCCACCCAGCAGGCGCACCAGGTAATACGGGTAGTTGAACTCGACGATCTCGGAGAAGGCGTAGGTGAGCGTGCCGTCGTCGTTGGCGGCGCGCGCCATCAGGCCCTGGTAGATGCCGGCGATCCACATCGACACGGTGTAGAGCACCACGCCGATGGTGTGCACCCAGAAGTGCTGGTCGATCATCTTCACGCTGGCCATTTCCTTCAGGCCCAGGCAGCGCGGGATCAGCATGTAGATCGAGCCGATCGAGATCATGGCCACCCAGCCCAGGGCGCCGGAGTGCACGTGGCCGATGGTCCAGTCGGTGTAGTGGCTGAGCGCGTTGACCGTCTTGATCGACATCATCGGGCCCTCGAAGGTGCTCATCATGTAGAACGAGACGGACACCACCAGGAACTTGATGATCGGGTCGGTGCGCAGCTTATGCCAGGCGCCGGACAGGGTCATGATGCCGTTGATCGCGCCGCCCCACGAGGGCGCCAGCAGGATCAGCGAGAACACCATGCCCACCGACTGCACCCAGTCGGGCAGGGCGGTGTAGTGCAGGTGGTGCGGGCCGGCCCACATGTAGATGGCGATCAGGGCCCAGAAGTGCACGATGGACAGCCGGTAGCTGTAGATCGGGCGGCCGGCCTGGCGCGGCACGAAGTAATACATCATGCCCAGGAAGCCGGCGGTCAGGAAGAAGCCCACCGCGTTGTGGCCGTACCACCACTGCACCATCGCGTCGACGGCGCCGGAGTAGACCGGGTAGCTGTGCATCGCGCTGGCCGGCATGGCCAGCGAGTTGACGATGTGCAGCAGCGCCACGGCGATGATGTAGGCGCCGTAGAACCAGTTCGCGACGAAGATGTGCCGCACCCGGCGCTTGGCCAGGGTGCCGAAGAACAGCACGCCGTAGGCCACCCAGACCACCGCGATCAGCACGTCGATCGGCCAGGCCAGCTCGGCGTATTCCTTGCCCTGCGTGTAGCCCAGCGGCAGCGAGACGGCCGCGGCCAGGATGACCAGCTGCCAGCCCCAGAACACGAAGGCCGCCAGCTTGTCGCTGATGAGCCGCACGTGGCTGGTTCGCTGCACCACGTACAGGCTGGTGGCGAACAGCGCGCAGCCGCCGAAGGCGAAGATCACCGCGTTGGTGTGCAAGGGCCGCAGGCGGCCGAAGCTGAGCCAGGCGGTGTCGAAGTTGAGGGCCGGCCAGTACAGCTGGGCGGCGATGATCACCCCCACCAGCATGCCCACCACGCCCCAGACCACGGTCATCACTGCGAATTGCAGTACGACCTTGTCGTTGTACGTCTCTGCTTTGTTGTCGAGCGTCATCGGTGTTGTCCCCGTTTACGTGCCGGCGATTATGGGCAGGGCGGAATGCGGCCTGCTTGACCCTAGTCAATTCACATTGCCCGCGGCGCCACTTCCAAGGCGGCGGGCCCCCTTTCGGGCAATTTACCCCACTAACGCGCAGCCAGCGCGGCCTTCACGGTGGCCAGGAAGGCCGGGTCGGGCACGCTGCCCAGTTTTTCCGTGCGGGCCAGCACGCGCCCGTCGCGGTCTAGCAGCACCAGCGCCGAGGTGTGGTTGAACTCGCCGTCGGCCAGCGCGCGGTAGCGCACGCCCAGCACGGCGGCCAGCTTGCGGACGCCGGCCGCTTCGGTGCGGGCCAGGGTCCAGCGGGCCGGGTCGAGCCGGCGCTTGTCGAAGACGCTGCGCAGGGCGGCCACGTCGTCGCGGGCCGGGTCCAGGCTGACCAGCAGCACGCCCAGCCGCGCGCGTTCGGCCGGCGCCAGGGCATGTTCCACGCCCTTGGCGCTGTCGATGATCAGCGGGCAGACGTAGCGGCAGGAGGTGTAGAACATGGCCACCAGCCGCACCCGGCCGCGGCCGTCGGCGAGCTGGAAGTCGCGCCCGGCCTGGTCGGTGTAGGTGTCGGCCAGGCGGTAGGCGGAATCGCCGGGCAAGGCCGCGGCGGGGCTGGCCGCGGCGGCGGGCAGGGCGGCCACGGGCAGGCACAGCAGGGCGGCCAGCAGGAGGAAACGCAGGTTCATGGGGTTTTCCCCGGCAGGTCCCGCGCGCAGCGGAAACCCAGGTTGGCGGTGGTGTCCTCGGCCTGCAGGGCCGAGAGCATGGCCACGCGCATCAGCACGGCGTAATTCTCGCGGTCGTCCATGGACAGGGCGCCGGCGCCGCAGAACTTGAGGTTGTCGGGGTCGCCCTGGTCGCGGTTGTCGGCCGAGACCAGCATGGCGCTGTAGTCCTCGACCCATTCCCAGACCAGGCCGTGCAGGTCGCGTACGCCGTGAAGGTCGGCCGGGCCCTGGCCCACGGCCGCCAGCGGGCGGTTCGAGGGCATCGAATACCAGGCCAGGATGCGTTCGCGCCAGGCCGGGTCGCTGCGGGCGTCGGCGCGGGTTTCGTCGGCGGCCGCGGCGTATTCCCATTCGGCCCAGGTGGGCAGGCGGGCGCCCAGGGCCTCGCAGTAGGCCTGGGCGGCGAACCAGCTGATGTTGGTGACCGGTTGCTCCGGCAGCGCCGCCGGGCCCAGGGTGGTAGGGCCCTGCCAGTGCTTGAGATAGCGCGGTTCGGCGAACACTTCCGGCGTCTTCCCGCGCTGCCAGTCGGGCTGGCGGCGCACGAAGGCCAGGAATTCGGCGTTCGTCACCGGCAGTCGCTGCAGTTCGAAGGGCGCCACCTTCACCTTGCCGCCGGTGTCCTCGTAGCGGAGCACCGAACTGAATTCACCGCCCGGAAGCCGCGCCCAGCCACCCCCGGCCGCGCGGCCGGGGGTGGCGAGCAGGGCCAGGGCCAGCCAGGCGGCACGCATGTCAGTGCGCCGCGCCTTCCGAGCGTTCGGTGCTGGCGCGCACCTTGGCGACCTCGTCCTTGCTGACGCGGCCACCCGGGTTTCCCCAGCTGTTGAGCGCGTAGGTGAGGATGTTGGCCACCTCGTCGTCGGTGAGCTGGCTCATCGGCGGCATCACCGAGTTGTAGTCCTGGCCGTTCACCGTGACCGGGCCGCTGAGGCCGTTGAGCACCACGTTGATGAGCGCGTCGTTGCCCTTGGCCAGGTAATCGGACTGCGCCAGCGGCGGGAACACGCCCGCCAGGCCCTTGCCGTCCGGCTGGTGGCAGGTGGAGCAGGTGCCGGCGAACAGGGCGCCGCCCGCCTTCACCTGGTCGTCGAGACTGAGCGTGCCGGCCTGCGCGGCCGCGGCGGCCTGGGCCACCGGGGCCATCGAGGCGGCCTTGTCGCCCAGGTAGGTTTCGTCCACTTCCTTGCCCGAGTAGATCTCCGGGTTCTCAGGGCCCTCGACCTTCATGATGGCGAGCGCGCCCTTGTTGAAGGCGCGGAACAGCGAGTGGTCGACCAGCACGTAGCTGCCCGGTACTTCGGTGTGGAACTCGGCGATGGCGGCGCCGCCGGCCGGGATGAGCGTGGTCTGCACGTTTTCCTGGAAGCGCGTGCCGCCCTCGAACCAGACCTTGTCGAAGATCTCGCCGATCACGTGGAAGCTCGATACCAGGTTCGGGCCGCCGTTGCCCACGTACATGCGCACGCTTTCGCCAACCTTGGCCCTGAGCGCGTTGTCGCCGGTGAGCGCGCCTTCCGAGCCGTTGAACAGTACGTAGGTCGGGTTCTCGTCGATGGCGCGCTGCATGTCGAAGGGCGCGTGGCCCTTCTCGCGGTATTTGGTGGTGGTGTAGAAGTCGCCCTGCATCACGTAGAACTCGCGGTCCACCTTCGGCAGGCCTTCGGGCGGTTCGACCAGGATCAGGCCGTACATGCCGTTGGCCACGTGCATGCCCACCGGCGCGGTGGCGCAGTGGTAGACATACAGGCCGGCGTTGAGCGCCTTGAAGGTGAACTGCGAGCTGTGGCCCGGGGCCGTGAAGCTTGACGCCGCGCCGCCGCCCGGCCCGGTGACGCCGTGCAGGTCGATGTTGTGCGGCATCTTCGAATCGGGGTGGTTGTTGAGGTGGAACTCCACCGTGTCGCCCTGGCGCACGCGGATGAAGCTGCCGGGCACGGTGCCGCCGAAGGTCCAGAAGGTGTAGGTGACGCCTTCGGAGATCTCGAGGTCGACCTCGCGCACTTCCAGGTTCACCACCACCTTGGCCGGGTAGTCGCGTTCGATCACCGGTGGCACCAGCGGCGGGCTGGTCAGCACGGCTTCGATGGGCTCGCCCTGCGGCGGGCCGAAATCGCCCTTGCCCGAGCCGCCGGTGTCGGACTCGCCGTTGGCGGCGGCCGTGGGCTGGTCGCGGACGTCGAGGTTGGCGTTGGGGTTGTCGCGGCAGCCGGGCAGCGCGAGCAGCGCGGCGATGGAAAGGGCGAGCAGGTGGCGTTTCATCGTGATTCTCCGGTCAAGTGTTGTCATTCCAACAATGGCGGCAGCTTCCCGCGAACACGCGCCGGATTCGCTGATGCAGATCAAGCAACCCCGGCCTGGCCCAGTCTGCGCCCCCCCGCGGGGCCAGGGGAACCCCGGCGGACCGCGAGAAAGAACCGCTCCGCCTTGACCCGGTTCATGGCGGCGCCGGGAGCCTGCCGCCTGACAATGACTTGCACGAAGCGCTTCGCGGCCAACATACGCCAACGAATCGCTACGCCTGCGTACGGCGAAATTCCTTGATGCGCGCCGCTGCATGCGCGACATTGACGAGGTTTCGCCCATCTTTCGCACTCCAAGAAGTCCTGATGAACCTCCCGCATTCCTTCGATCGCGCCCAGCTGCTGGCCTGCGCCAGTGGCGCCATGTTCGGCCCCGGCGGCGCGCGCCTGCCTTCCGACCCGATGCTGATGTTCGACCGCATCACCGAGATCAGCGAGGAGGGTGGCAAGTTCGGGAAAGGCGTCATCCGCGCCGAGCTCGACATACGGCCGGACCTGTGGTTCTTCGCCTGCCACTTCGTCGACGACCCGGTGATGCCGGGTTGCCTGGGCCTGGACGCGATGTGGCAGCTCACCGGCTTCTTCCTGCCCTGGCTGGGCGAACCGGGCCGTGGCCGCGCGCTCGGCGTGGGCCAGGTGAAGTTCACCGGCCAGGTGCTGCCGACCGCGAAGGTGGTGTCGTATGAAATCGACATCCGCCGCGTCGTGCGCGGCCGCCTGAAGATGGTGATCGCCGATGGCCGCACCCTGGTGGACGGCCGTGAGATCTACACCGCCGAAGAACTTCGCGTCGGCCTGTTCACTTCCACCGAGGCGCTGTGAGCATGCGCAAGGTCGCCATCACCGGCATGGGCATCGTTTCCTGCCTGGGCAATGAACTCGACGAAGTTTCGGCCGCGCTGCGCGCCGGGCGTTCCGGCATCCGCCACCAGCCCGAAGCCGCCGAACGCGGCCTGCGCAGCCAGGTGGGCGGCGCCCCGGTCATCGACCTGGCCGCGCGCATCGACCGCAAGGCGCTGCGCTTCATGGGCGACGGCGCGGCGTTCGCGCACGTGGCCCTGCAGTCGGCCATCGCCGACGCCGGCCTGGGCGAAGCCGATATCCGCAACCCGCGCACCGGCCTGATCGCCGGCTCCGGCGGCGGTTCGACCCAGTGGCAGGTGGAAGCCGCCGACCTGCTGCGCGAACGCGGCGTGCGCAAGGTGGGCCCGTACATGGTGCCGCGCACCATGGGTTCCACGGTGTCGGCCAACCTGGCCACGGCGTTCGGCATCCAGGGCGTGAGTTATTCCATCGCCGCCGCCTGCGCCACCTCGGCGCACTGCATCGGCGCCGCGGCCGACCTGATCCGCGCCGGCCGCCAGGACGTCATGTTCGCCGGCGGCGGCGAAGAACTGCACTGGACCCTCAGCCTGCAGTTCGACGCCATGGGCGCGCTGTCCACCCACCACAACGAACACCCGGAAACGTCTTCGCGCCCCTACGACGCCAACCGCGACGGCTTCGTCATCGCCGGCGGCGCCGGCATGCTGGTGCTCGAGGACTACGAGCGCGCCCGCGCCCGCGGCGCCCGCGTCCACGCGGTGCTGGCCGGTTACGGCGTCACTTCCGACGGCGCCGACATGGTGGCGCCGTCGGGCGAAGGCGCGGTGCGCTGCATGCACATGGCGCTCGAAGGCGTGGACGCGCCGGTGGACTACCTCAACACCCACGGCACCTCGACGCCGCTGGGCGACCTGGTGGAGCTGCGCGCGGTGCGCGAGGCCTTCGGCGGGAACATCCCGCCGCTGTCGTCCACCAAGGCGCTGTCCGGCCATTCGCTGGGCGCGGCCAGCGTGCACGAGGCCATCTACTGCCTGCTGATGATGCGCGACGGTTTCATGGCCGGCTCGGCCAACATCGAAACCCTGGACCCGCAGGCCGAAGGTTTCCCCATCCTGCGCGAAAGCCGCGACGCCGTGCTCGACACCGTGATGTCGAACAGCTTCGGCTTCGGCGGCACCAATGCCACGCTGGTGTTCCAGCGCGACCGCGGCTGAGCCTCAGCCGGGCGCGCTTCCCAGCCGCGCCCGCAGCGACGCGAGCGCCGGCGCCAGGGCGATGCCGTGCGCCTGCAGCCAGGCCGGGTCGAACAGGGTTTCGGCGCAGCGCTCGCCGCGGTCGCAGAGCAGGCTGACGATGCTGCCGCGCTCGCCGCGCTCGCCGCGTTCGCGCATGGCCTCGGCCAGGGCCAGGCAGGCCACCAGGTTGGTGCCGGAGCTGCCGCCGTAGCGCCGGCCCAGCAGGTCTTCGAGCAGCCAGGCGCCGGCGATGGCATCGGCGTCGTCCACTTCCTGCACCGCGTCCACCACCTCGAACAGGAAGCCGGGCTCGACCCGCGGCCGGCCGATGCCTTCGATGAGGGTCGGCGCCGTGGCCACCGCCGCCGGGCTGCGCGTGCGCCAGCCGTGGGCGAAGGCGCCGCCGGCGGGTTCGGCCACGCAGGTGCGGGTGTCGAGCTGGCGGTAGCGCAGGTAGCGGCCGATGGTGGCCGAGGTGCCGCCGGTGCCGGCGCCGCAGACGATCCAGGCCGGTTCCGGGTGCGGTTCGCGCGCCATCTGCGCCAGCACCGATTCGGCGATGTTGTTGTTGCCGCGCCAGTCGGTGGCGCGTTCGGCCAAGCCGAACTGGTCGAGGTAACACAGGCCGTCGTCGGCGGCGCGTTCGCGCGCCAGCCGGCTGGCGTCCACCCCGGCCGGCACCAGCACGCATTCGGCGCCCAGCGAGCGGATCAGTCGCACCTTGGCCGGCGCGGTGCAGTCGGGCATCACCGCCTGGAAACGCAGGCCCAGAAGGCGCGCGAACCAGGCTTCGGAAATGGCGGTGCTGCCCGAGGACGCGTCGATGACGCCCTGGCCCTCGCGCAGGCGGCCGTTGCACAGCGCGTACAGGAACAGCGAACGCGCCAGCCGGTGCTTGAGGCTGCCGGTGGGGTGCGAGGCTTCGTCCTTGAAGTAGAAGTCGATGCCCGGGAAGGCCGGCAGGTTCACCCGCAGCAGGTGCGTGTCGGCCGAACGCGCGGCTTCCTGCGCCAGGCTGGCCAGGGCCTGCTTCAGCCAGCGGCGGTCGGCGGCGGCGCTCACGAGGCCAGACCCTGCAGGATGCCCAGCGGGTGGTGCGCATGGGCGACGAAATACATGAAGCCGAAGGTGGCCAGCGCGGCCGCGTAGAACAGGGCGCGCGAGCGCTGGCTGCGCGCGCGCTTGAGCGCCAGGCTGCCCAGCACCACGTACACCACCAGCAGCGCCAGCTTCACCGACAGCCAGGGCACCACGAAGGGATTGAGCTTGAGCGCGGTGAGCAGCATCAGCGCGGCGGTGAGCAGCACGGTGTCGATGGTGTAGCTGAGGTAGCGCAGCGGCGCCGCCATGGCCCACTTCACGCCGCCCAGCACCAGCGCGCCGCGCAGCGCGAACAGCCCGCCGCTGGCCAGCACCGCGGCGATGTGCACCATCTTTATCTGCAGGTAGAATGCGAGCATTCGTTACTCCGGTGGACTCAGCCCGGGCGGCCGTCGATGCGCGGCGTGGCGTAGATCCACAGCGAGCGCAGCACCCAGGGAAGGAAGACGAGCAGCCAGCCAATGCCGGCGGCCAGGAACCACGGCGCCGGGTTCGCGGCCAGCTCCGAACCCACGCGCAGCACCGCGACGATTTGCATGCCGATGAAGGCCAGCGCCGGGATGCGGCCCAGCACCAGCGGCCGGCCCGAATGGCCCTGGGTCACGCGCGTGACCATGGCCACCAGCAGGCTGCCGAAGAAGCCCACCGACACCGCGTGCACCGGGCCGCGGCCCAGGGTGAATTCACCCGTGCCCAGGAACCACAGGCTCTGCGCGGCGTACAGCGCCAGCGCGATGGGCAGCCAGGCGTAACCCACGAACAGCACCCGCAGCAGCGCCGGCGCCCTGCCGCGCGGCCACCAGCGCCAGAGCATCAGGCCGTGCAGGGCCAGCAGCGGCAGGTCCACCAGCCACAGCCACGGGTGCAGATGGGCCAGTTCCAGCGCCAGGTGGCCCAGCCACAGCGGCCAGGCGGCGGCCAGCAGCCACATGGGCCGCCAGGCGCGGTAACCCGCCACCACGTTGCCGGCGAAGAAGGGGAACATGCGGTGCGCCACCGTGGAATAGATGGGAACCAGCAGGCCGAAGGTGCCGATCTTGAGCATGGCGAAGGCCAGGCGCGGCTCCTGCGGCATGTGCAGGTACACGGCGAAGGCCAGCAGCCCCGCCAGGCCCATCACCAGCCCCGCGAAACACGACACCGCGTGCCAGTTGCCGCTGCGGTCGCGCGCCAGCCAGCCGGCCAGCACGGCCATGGCGGCCAGCCAGCCCGCCAGCGTGTTCACCACGCCGATGTGCAGCAGCAGGGGCGAGCCCGAGAGCAGGCCGGCCAGCGTCAGTGCCTGGCCGGCGACCAGGCCCAGCCCGACCGGCAGGTAGTGCCAGCGGCTGGCGTCCACCTGGCCCATCCAGCGCGGGAACACGGTGAGCAGGAAGCCGAAGATGAAGGTGGGCAGCACCTGGTACTGCATGACGAAGGCATGCATCCAGCCGGCCGGCACGCTGGGCGTGGGCAGCAGGCCGCCCAGCCAGCCGGTCCACCAGGCCATGGCGGCCAGCACGTTGGCGGCGCCCACGAAGAACAGCAGGCGGTGCGGGGCGGCCGCGATGGCGGCCAGCGGAAAGGGGGAAGCTTGCGGCAGGGCAGCCATGGCGGGCTCCTGGGAACGTGCCGCCATGGTGCGGGCACGGCCGCGGCCGCGCCTTGATGCAAGTCAGTCGCAACGCCCCCGGTCAGGGTTCGGCGTGGCGCCGCAGCAGGTTGAAGTAGGACTTGTTGAGCAGGTCGAGCGCGCGTTCGGTGCCTTCCTTGCCCACCAGCTGGTCGCGCGCCTCGGACAGGTCGTAGAGCATTTCGCGTACTGCCGGTTCGCGCACCAGGCTCTGCACCCAGCCCACCACCGCCAGGCGTTCGCCCTGTTCCACCGGCCGCACGCGGTGCAGCTGGCCGGTGGGGTAGCAGATGGCCGAGCGGGCGGGCAGCTTGTAGGCCGATTCGCCGCTGCCGGTTTCGAAGGCCAGTTCGCCGCCCTGGTAGGCGTCGGGCTCGTTCAGGAACAGGGTGAAGGAGACATCGCTGCGCACGTGGTTGGGTTCGCCCATGATCGGCGCGTCCACGTGCAGGTCGTAGGCCATGCCGGGCTGGTAGCGGCTGACCAGCATGGCGGCCAGGCGGCGCGGGTGGGCGATGCCCATGAAGGCGTCGCAGCGGCCGAGGGCCTGCATGACCACGGCGGAGATTTCCTTCATCACCGGGTGGTTCCAGGGGATCTGCTGGTTGTTCTTGGCCTTGCGCAGCAGTTCGCCCGTGGTGGCCTTGCCGTCGGTGAAGGCGACGGTGGCGGCGAGCCGCTTGATCAGCGCCAGCTCGTCGGGGGTGATGAGTTCCGGGAGGGTCAGGATCATTCGGGGGCTCGTGGCGTTCGCGGATTTCCGTGGCCCAGTGTAGGGCCTCGGCCCGCCGGCTGGCACACTGGCGCAGTGCGAAAACGACCCCCGGCCATCGATGGGCTTGCCGCCAGCACGCTGCAGCTGCCGCCGGGGCCGTGGGCCACGGTGCTGGACGGCCTGTGCGCGCGCTTCCCGGCGGTGCCGCGCGGGGAATGGCTGGACCGCATGGCGCGGGGCCGGGTGCTGGACGCGGACGGGTTGCCGCTGTCGCCGGACACGCCCTACCGCGTCGGCCTGGAAGTGCACTACTACCGCGAAGTGCCCGACGAGCCGCGCATCCCCTTTGAAGAAACCGTGCTGCACGCCGACGCCGACCTGCTGGTGGCCGACAAGCCGCATTTCCTGCCGGTGATGCCGGCCGGCGCGCACGTGCATGAAACCCTGCTGGGCCGGCTGGTGCGCCGCACCGGCAACACCGACCTGGTGCCGCTGCACCGCATCGACCGCGAGACGGCGGGGTTGGTGCTGTTTTCGGTGAACCCGGAAACGCGTGCCGCTTACCAGGCGCTGTTCCGCGAGCGGCGCATTGAAAAGCACTACGAGGCGATGGCGCCGGGCCTGCCCGGCGTGGCGTTCCCCTGCGTGCGTTCAAGCCGCATCGTGCCGGGCGAGCCGTTCTACCGCATGCAGGAAGCCGAAGGCCCCGCGAACAGCGAGACCCGCATCGACGTCCTCGAACGCGGCGAGGGGCTCTGGCGTTACACGCTGTCGCCCGTCACGGGCCGCAAGCACCAGCTGCGCGTGCACCTGGCCGCGCTGGGCGCGCCCATCGCCAACGACCCGCGGTATCCCACGCTGGCCCATCGCGCGCCGGGCAATTATTCGGCGCCGCTGCAGCTGCTGGCGAAGGCGCTGGTGTTCACCGATCCGCTGGGCGGCCAGGTGCGTCGCTACTCGAGCCGGATGCAGCTTCGGTAGCATCGCGCGACGGACGACGCGCCACGAGGGGAATGGCCAGAACCGACAGCAACCCGATGCCGGCACCCATCCAGAAGCTGGCCGCGGGCTCGTAGTGGTCCCACAGCCAGCCGGCGCCGGCGCTGGCCAGGAGCAGGGCCACGCCGGAGAGCAGGTTGAAGACGCCGAAGGCGGTGCCGCGGTAGTGCGCAGGGGCGGTGTCGGTGACCAGGCTGGCGAGGATGCCCTGGGTCAGGCCCATGTGCAGGCCCCACAGCGCGATGCCGACGAACAGCAGCGCCTGGCCTTCAGCCAGCGCCAATGCCACGTCGGCGGCCACCAGGACCGCCATGCCAATGCCCAGCATCCAGTGGCGCGGCAGCCGGTCGGACAGGTAGCCGGCCGGATAGGCGCTGAGTGCATACACGCTGCTCATGACCACCAGCACCAGCGGCACCCAGGTAAGCGGCAAGCCGCGCTCGGACGCCCGCAGCACCAGGAAGGCCTCGCTGAAGCGCGCCAGCGCGACCAGGGCGCCCAGCGCCGCCAGCTGCCAGAAAGGTCTGCCAAGCCGGGCCAGGCCTTCGCGACTGATGGGCAGGCGCGCCGGCCGGTGCGTCGGATCGGCCGGTTCCGGAACCTTGACCAGCAGCCATACCGCGATGATTCCCGGCACCACGGCGAACCACAGCACGGTGCGGATGTCATCGACGAACGCCCAGAGCAGGGCGATGGCCACGAGCGGCCCCAGCACGGCGCCCACCGTGTCCATCGACTGGCGCAGGCCGAAGCAGGCGCCGCGGATGGCGGGCGGCGCCAGGTCGCCCACCAGTGCGTCGCGCGGGGCGCCGCGGATGCCCTTGCCCAGGCGGTCCAGCAGCCGGGCCGTCGTGACCGTGGCCACCGAATCGGCGAGCGGGAACAGGGGTTTGACCAGGGTGGCCAGGCCGTAGCCCAGCAGCACGAGCGGCTTGCGCCGTCCGGTGGCGTCGCTGAGATAACCGGAGAAGACCTTGGTGACCAGCACCAGGGCCTCCGCCGCGCCTTCGATCAGGCCAATGACCAGGGCGCTGGCGCCCAGCGTGCCCGCGAGCATCACCGGCAGCAGGCTGTGCACCATCTCCGAGCCGAGGTCGGTGAAGAGGCTGACGAAGCCCAGGGCCCAGATCGTGCGGGGGATTGCGGGCGGGGTCTTCGGCGGCGCTTCAGCCATGGTTCCCTGCTCCCGTGCCGCCACTTGCCACGTCGTGGCCTCCGCTTGTCACAGGCAGTATGCCGGCGTGCCGGCGGCCTCGCCATGATGCGCCCCACGCAATGGTGCGTATGGGAGCTGGCCATGAAATTCCGAAAGATACTGATGTCCGTGTTCGCCACGTTCCTGGCGGTCACGGGTGTAACGCCCTGTGGCGCCTCGACGTCCGGGGGAGCCCAGGCTTCGACGCTTGAGCAGAACAAATCGCTCGCCCGCCGCGTGTACGAGGAGGGCCTGAACCAGGGCCGGTTCGACGTTCCCTACACCGCGGATTTCGTCGGCCACGGCGGCCCGCGCACGTTCACCCACGCCCAGGGCATGGCGGAAGCCCGGGGCTGGCGCGATGCCTTCCCCGACCTCAACATGCGAATCGACCTGCTGATCGCCGAAGACGACATGGTGGCGGTGCGCTGGACGGCGACGGGGACCAACACCGGCACGGGCAACGGCATTCCCGCCACCGGCCGGAGCGTGGAGACCCACGGCACCACGATGTTCCGCATGGCCGACGGGCGCATCGCCGAAGAGTGGACCTGCGCCAACTCGCTTGGCCTGATGCGGCAACTCGGTATGCTGCCGGCACCGGCACCCGCGTCCGGAAGCGCCGCCAAGGGTGGATCCCGCTGAGGGCAGTGATGAGCAAACGCGTTGGAGTTTCGGGCGGGCCCCTGGTGGAACACCGGGGCCTTGCCGTGCTGGCGGCCTGGACGCTCGTGGCGATGCTGCTGGCGGCGCAGGCCTGGTTCGCCGCGAACGTGCGCGGTGAATCCCTGGCCTGGGCGCATGCCAGTCTTGTGTGGCTGGCTTGGGCCGCCACGTGGGCCGCGCTTACGCCGCTCGCCCTGCGCCTGGCGGCGCGCTTTCCGGTGGAACGGCCGCGACTGCTTCCTTCGCTCGCGATCCATGCGCTGGCGGCGCCGGCCTTCGCCGTGGCCAGCCTGGCCCTGTTCGCCCTGCTGGCGCCCCTGGTCGGCGCGTCGAATGCCGAACCCACCTGGCTGGCCACCTTCCGCCGGCTGCTGGGCACGACCTTCCTGCTGAACCTGCCGGTCTATTGGCTCGTGGTCGGCGCGGCGCAGCTGGAACGGCTGGTCCGCGCGGCGCGCGAGAACGACCGCCGGCAGCTGCAGCTCGAAGCGCAGCTGGCCGACGCCCGGCTGCAGGCGCTGCGCACCCAGCTGCAGCCGCACTTCCTGTTCAATGCGCTCAACACCATTTCGGTGCTGATGCGCGAGGACGTGGATGCCGCCGACCGCATCCTGCTCCAGCTCAGCGCCCTGTTGCGCCGGCTGCTCGACAGCGGCGAGGAGTACGAAGTGCCGCTGCGCGAGGAGCTCGATTTCCTGGGCAGCTACCTCGAGATCGAGCGGGCGCGTTTCGATGGGCGCCTGGACTACGACATCGCGGTGCCCGACGAACTGCTGGAGGCCCGGGTGCCCAACCTGATCCTGCAGCCCCTGGTGGAAAACGCCCTGCGCCACGGGCTCGCCGCGCGCGCCAGGCCGGGGCGGGTCGAAATCAGGGCCTCGCGGCAGGGCGAGGATTTACAGTTGTCCGTGCTCGATGACGGGCGCGGACTTCCGCCCGGAGTCGTGGAGCGCGTGGGTCTGTCCAACACGCGGGCACGCCTGGCACTGATGTACCCCGGCAAGTACCGCTTCGACCTGCGCGATGCCCCGGATGGCGGCGTCATTGCAGAAATGCTCATTCCTCTGCGGACCCAGCCATGAGCATCCGTGTGCTGGTCGTCGACGACGAACCCATCGCCCGCCGCGGCCTCCTGCGGCTGCTCCGGCAGGAGACGGACATCGAGGTCATCGGGGAGTGCGGCGACGGCGCCAGCGCGGTCGCGGCCATTGGCACGCATGCGACGGACCTGGTTTTCCTGGACGTGCAGATGCCCGAGCTCGACGGTTTCGCCGTGATCGAGGCGGTCGGCGCCCGGCGCATGCCCGCGGTCATCTTCGTCACGGCCTTCGACCAGCATGCCGTGCGCGCCTTCGATGCGCAGGCGCTCGACTACGTGCTCAAGCCCATCGATCCGGAGCGCTTCCGCCGCGCATTGCAGCGTGCGCGCGAGCGGCTGGCCAGGCCGGACGACGACTTCGTGCGCCGCGTGGCCCTGGCCCTGGGTGAAATCGACCGGAGTGGGACGCCGCGTTATCCCGACCGCCTGGCGATCCGTTCCGAAGGCCGCGTGCGGCTGGTGGATGTCGGCGAGGTCGAGCGGCTCGTCGCCGCGGGGAATTACGTCGAAGTCCACGCCGGCGCCAGGCTGCATCTGATGCGCGAAACCATGGCCAGCCTCGAGGCGCGGCTCGATCCCGGGCGGTTCGTCCGCATTTCTCGTGCCGCCATCATCGGCATCGGCCATGTCCGCGAAGTGCAGCCGCTGTTCAACGGCGACTTTGTGGTGATCCTCAAGAGCGGCGCCAAGGTGAACGGAAGCCGGCGCTACCGGGCGGCGCTGGAGAAATTGCTTGGCTGAAAAAAACGGGGCCGCAGTGCGGCCCCGCCGAGGGTCGTCGAACCCGGGGATGCGCCATCCTTAGCGCGCGGTCTCGACGCTCCCTTCCACCTTGGCCGGGGCCGTGCGCGGCGCGACCCACAGGCGCAGCACGAACCAGGCCAGCGACAGCGCGCCGATGCTGAAGATCGTGTCGCCCGGCACGCGCATCCACACCAGCATGTCGATGATCGGCCGCTGCATGAACTCGGCCGAGCGCGCGAACCAATAGCCTTCGCCGATCGCCGCGTTGAGCTGCAGGATGCCGATCGGCAGCAGGGTGAACAGCGCCATGCCCGCCAGGCCGATGTTCATCGCCCAGAAGGCGGTGCGCAGCGGTGTTTCCGGCCAGATCGCGTTCGGCTTCATGCCGCGCAGGCAGAACAGCATCAGGCCGATGCCGAGCATGCCGTACACGCCGAACAGCGCGGTGTGGCCGTGCAGCGGGGTCAGGTTCAGGCCCTGCATGTAGTACAGCGGGAGCGGCGGGTTGATGAGGAAACCGAACAGGCCCGCACCCACCAGATTCCAGAACGCCACCGCGGTGAAGAACAGGATCGGCCACTTGTAGCGCTGCATCCACGGCGTGGCGTGGCCCAGCTTGTAGGTGTGGTAGGCCTCGAAGCCCACGTAGGCCAGCGGCACCACTTCCAGCGCCGAGAACGAGGCGCCCAGCGCGATCACCGCCGTTGGGGTGCCCGTGAAGTACAGGTGGTGCAGGGTGCCCAGCACGCCGCCCGCCATGAACACGATGGTGGCGAACAGCACTGCCACCGTGGCTGTCTTCACCTTGATCAGGCCCAGCTTGGTGAACAGGAAGGCGATGACCGCCGTGGCGAATACCTCGAAGAAGCCCTCCACCCACAGGTGCACCACCCACCAGCGCCAGTACTCCACCATGGACAGGTGCGTGTGCTCGCCCCACAGCAGTCCGGCGCCGTAGAACAGGCCGATCGCCACCGTGGAGAGGAACAGCAGCGTGGTGATGGACTTCGACTCGCCGCCCTTGCGGATGGCCGGCACCAGGCAGCGGCCCACCAGGGTCAGCCAGATGCCCAGGCCCAGGAACAGGAACCACTGCCAGAAGCGGCCCAGGTCCACGTATTCCCAGCCCTGGTGGCCCCACCAGAAGTTCTTCTCCAGGCCCAGCTTCTGCATCACCGCGAACCACTGGCCCGCGAACGAACCCACCACGATGATGATCAGGCAGACCCAGAGCACGTTCACGCCCAGCGCCTGGTACTTCGGCTCATGGCCGGAAATGGCCGGGCCGATGTACAGGCCCATGCCCAGCCAGGCCGTGGCGATCCACAGCACCGCCAGTTGCGTATGCCAGGTGCGCGTGAGCGAATAGGGCAGGACTTCCGACAGCGCGAAACCGTAGGCTTCCTGGCCTTCCACCTGGTAGTGCGCGGTGACCGCGCCGAGCAGGATCTGGGTGAGGAACAGCGCCACCACGATCCAGAAGTACTTGGCCGTGGCCTTCATCGAGGGCGTCACCACCACCTGTGCCAGCGGGTCGGTGAGCGGTAGCTTCGGGTCTTCGTCGCGCTCGTGGTTCACGGCGTAGTGCCAGCCCAGCAGGGCCACGCCGGCGATCAGGAACAGCACGCTGAACACCGTCCAGGCCAGCAGGTGCGGCGGCGGCGTGTTGCCCACCACCGGGTCGTGCGGCCAGTTGTTGGTGTAGGTGATGTCCTTGCCCGGGCGCTCGGTGACGGCGGTCCAGGCGGTCCACCAGTAGAACGCGGTCATCTGGCGGCGGTGCTCGGCGTTCGGGACGGTGTCGTCCTTCATCGCGTAGGCCTCGCGCAGCACCTTGGTGGCCGGGTCGTTGCTGAACAGGCTCTGGTAGTGCGCCGAGACGTTGGTGATGGCGGCCAGGCGGTCGGCGTCGATGGTGATGGTGCCGCTGCCTTCGTCGAAGGTGTTGGCGCGCATCATTTCCTGCAGCCTGGCTTCAAGCGCGGCCTGCTCGGGCTTTCCGAGCGAGGCGTAATCGGGCGCCGAATAATCGGCCCGGGCCCAGCGGTCGAGGATGTCCACGGCCTCGCGGTGCAGCCAGTCGGCCGTCCAGTCCGGGGCGACGTAGCCGCCGTGGCCCCAGATGGAACCCAGCTGCTGGCCGCCGATGGACTGCCAGACGGTGCGGCCGGTCTGGATGTCATCGCGGGTGAAGACCACCTCGCCCGAGGTCGTGATGACCTTCTCGGGGATCGGGGGCATGACACGGTGGATCTCGCTGCCGACCCAGAGCAGGGCGGCGAACGAGACCGTGAGCAGGACGGCTAGCGCTGTCCATAGTTTGCGGGTACTGCTCATGACGGCTCTCCTGACAGGATGCCGCCATGCTCGTCACCGGGGTCGCCGGGGTCACTGACCCAGGTCAAGCAGAGCCGTTCTCGCCACTTTGTAGGAGCGGGGGGACACCCCCCCCCCCCCCCCCGCTCCTACAGGGAAGCCGGGATCAGTTGCGCAGGACCGCCCGGGCCAGATCTTCCAGACCCGCGGGGTTGGTGATCTCCAGCTCGCGCCGCTCCACCTTCACCAGGCCGTCTTCCTGCAGCCGGCGCAGCACGCGGCTCACCGTTTCCGGGGCCAGGCGCAGGTAGTTGGCGATGTCGGTGCGGGTCATGGTCAGGTGCAGGCGGGTAGCCGAAAAACCGCGTTGGGCGAAACGCCGCGACAGCGCCACCAGGAAGGCGGCCATGCGCTGGTCGGCGCTGTAGTCGCCTGCCAGCAGGGCGGCCTTGCCGATGTCCTGGCTGAGCAGCTTGAACAGCTGCGCCTGCAGCCCGGGCATGCGGGTGGCCAGCAGGGCCATCTTCGGGAACGAGAACCGGCACAGCATGACGGTGTCCAGCGCCACCGCGTTGCAGGGGTAGCGGGCCTCGGAGATGGCGTTGAGGCCGATGATCTCGCCGGGCAGGTGGAAGCCCAGCACCTGCTCCTGGCCGGTGGCGTCGAGCACGTAGGTCTTCACCGTGCCGGCGCGCACCGCGGCGATGGCGTTGAACTCATCGCCCTCGCGGAAGATGTGCTCGCCCTCGTGGAAGGGCCCGATGTGCTCGACCAGCACGTGCAGGTCCATCAGCGCCGACTTGTCGTAACCCTGCGACAGGCAGGCGTCCGAGAACGCGCAGGTGCTGCAGAAGTGCAGGGCGTCGCCGTCGTCGGCGATGGGGTTGTGCCGCGGGCGGTGGGCCGGCGGGGTCAAGGGGTTGCCCCGGGCCGGCTCAGATGGCCTTGGAGAAACGTGCGGGTTCGGCCTGGGCCTGGTGCAGGTAGCGGTCGAAGCATGCGGCGATGATACGCAGCAGGAGCCGGCCGCGCGAGGTGGCCGTGATCCGGGTGGCCGAGACCTCGACCAGGCCGTCAGCCTGCAGGGGAACCAGACGGGCCAGGTCGTCCTGGAAATACAGGCCGAAGTCGATGGCGTGGCGCTCCTCGAGCTCGGGGATGTCCACCTCGCCCTGGCACATGAGCTGCTGGATCAGGTCGGCCCGGAGCACGTCGTCGGCGTCGAGCTGCATGCCGCGCCAGGTCGGCAGGCGGCCGCTGTCGATGGCGATTTCCCAGCTGGGCAGGTCGCGCGGGTTCTGGCTGTAGGTGTCGCCGACATGGCTGATGGCGCTCACGCCCATGCCCACCAGGTCGCAGTCGGCGTGGGTGGTGTAGCCCATGAAGTTGCGGTGCAGGCCGCCCTTCTCCTGGGCCACCGACAGGTCGTCGCCGGGCAGGGCGAAGTGGTCCATGCCGATGTAGCGGTAGCCGGCGGCCGAGAGCTTTTCGATGGCCAGCTGCAGCAGGCCCAGCTTGTCCTCGGCGCTCGGCAGCAGGCTTTCGTCGATCTGCTTCTGCGGGCGGAACAGCTGCGGCATGTGCGCGTAGCTGTAGATGGCCAGGCGGTCGGGGCGGGTGGCCACCACGGTGTCGAGGGTGCGGCCGAAGCCTTCGCGGGTCTGGCGCGGCAGGCCGTAGATCAGGTCCACGTTGACCGAGCGGAAGCCGTGCTTGCGGCAGTCGTCGATCACCGCCTGGGTTTCTTCCACCGACTGGATGCGGTTCACCGCGGCCTGCACGGCCGGGTCGAAGTCCTGCACGCCCAGGCTGGCGCGGTTGAAGCCCATGAAGGCCAGGGCCTCGATGTCGCCCTTGTTGATGAAGCGCGGGTCGAGTTCGATCGAAAAATCGCGCGCCGGCGACTGGCTGAAGCGGAAGTGGGTGTTGAGGCTCTCGAGCAGCTCGCCGATCTGGGTGGGGCTGAAGAAATTCGGGCTGCCGCCGCCGAGGTGGATCTGCAGTACCTCGCGGTCGCGGTCGAACAGCGGGCCGAGCATGGCCACCTCGCGCACGAGGCGCGAAAGGTAGGTTTCGGCGCGGGCCAGGTCGCGGGTGATGATGCGGTTGCAGCCGCAGTAGAAGCAGGGGCTGAAGCAGAACGGCACGTGCGCATACAGCGACAGGCGACGCGGGATCGGGTCGTCATTGCTCAGCCTTGCCGCCTTCGCGAACTCCGCCGGCCCGAAGCCCGGCTTGAACTGCGGCGCGGTCGGGTAGGAGGTGTAACGGGGACCCGGCCGGTCGTAGCGGCGGAGCAGGTCGGCGTCGAAGGGGGGGATGGCAGTCATGGCGGGCAGACTAGCCGCCGGCGCCGGCCCCGTCCTTGACACCGGTCAAGCCGCGGTGTGCGCTCAGATCCATTTGGCGCGGCGCAACACGACGAACAGCCCGGCCACCACCGCCACCGTGGCGCCCACCAGGATAGCGTAGCTGTAGCGCCCGCCGAGCTCGGGCATGTGCCGGAAATTCATGCCGTACCAGCTGGCGATGAGCGTGGGCGCGGCCAGCAGGCCGGCCCAGCCGGCCAGGCGTTTCACCACTTCGCCCTGGGCCACGGTGACCAGGGCCAGGTTCACCGACATGGCCGCGGTGAGCATTTCGCGCAGGGTGTCGGTGGCGTCGTTCACGCGCAGGGTGTGGTCGTACACGTCGCGCAGGTAGAGCCGCATTTCCTCGCCCACCAGGTGGGTGTGCACGCGGGTGAGCTGGCCGGTGATGTCCTGCATCGGGCCCACCGCCAGCCGCAGCCGGGTGACTTCACGCTTGAGGTCGTAGAGCTTGCGCACGGTTTCGCGGCTGAAGCTCTCGGCGAAGATGTCCTGCTCGAGCGCGTTGAGCTTCTCGCGGAAGTCGTCGACGATGGGCAGGTAGTTGTCGACGATGAAGTCGAGCACGGCATACAGGCCGTAGGTGGGGCCGATGGCCAGCAGCTCGGGTTCGCGCTCGCAGCGGGCGCGCACCGCGTTGTAGGACAGCGAGGTGCCGTGGCGCACGGTGACGAGGTAGCGCTGGCCGACGAAGACGTGGGTTTCGCCGAAGGACACCTTGCCTTCCAGCGCCTGGGCCGTATGCACGGCGATGAACAGCGAATTGCCGTAGGCCTCGATCTTCGGCCGCTGGTGCGCGTGGTGGGCGTCTTCGACGGCCAGGTCGTGCAGGTCGAATTCCTCCTGCAGCTTGTCGAGCAGCGATTCCTCGGGCTCGTACAGGCCCACCCAGACGAAGCTGCCGTCGTCCACCGCCAGCACGTCGCTGATTTCGTCGAGGGTGATGTCGCGGCGGGCGCCGTCGCGGCCATAGCGGACGCAATTGACGACGCAGTCGGGGGCGGGCGTAAGGGCGTTTTCCATGCCGGCATCATCGGCCGGCATGGGCGCGCGGGCAAGGTCAGCGCTTGGGGTCGAAGGTGCGCAGCAGCGCCCAGTGCAGCGGCAGGAGCAGCAGCACCCATTCCACGTTCTGCTGCGGCAGGAAGGGCAGGAACTTCATGAAGCCCGCCAGCGCCGCGCCGCCGGCCACCATCCACAGCAGCGGCCGGAACCGGCGCGAAGGCTCGCGCCCGCGCAGGCGGGCCCAGCCGCCCGGCAGCAGGGCCAGGCAAAGCGGACTGAGCAGCAGCAGGTTTTCGTTGCCGTGCGCGGCCACGTGCGCCGTGCCCAGCCACAGGAAAGCCAGCGTCAGCCCGGCCAGGCCGGCGACGGTCCAGAACGCGAGCGCGCCGGCGGTCAGTGCGCGCGGCGCACGCCGGCCGGCCAGCAGCACCAGGCCCGCCAGCGCCAGGCCGGCCAGGAAGGCCTCGCCACGCAGGCGCGGGGCTTCCACCGGCGGTTGGCCGATGCGGTGCGGCAGCAGGGGTTCTTCGCTGGCCACCAGCGGGCGGCCGTCTTCGAGCTTCACTTCGCGCAAGGCGTCGCGCAGGCGCATGGGGATGAAGGATTCCTCCCAGCGCGACAGCGGGCGGTCGGCGAAACCGGCCAGGCCGACGTGGAAACCCACCGCCATCCACGGCGCCGGCGCGGCCAGGCGCACCGACTCGCTGCGGAAGGTGTTGCCCTGCGAGCGGCCCGAGAGCTGCGCCTTGAGCGCGCCGCCCAAGGCGTCGTCGAGGGCGTCGCGCACCTTGGTGGAGCAGTTGGCGGTGTAGTAGTCGTAGGTGTAGCGGGCGTTTTCAGGGCGGGCGTGCACGGCCAGCGCGGCGGCCAGCGCGCTGGCCTGCTTTGGGGAAAGATCGAGCCACTGCACCACCACGCCGCGGCCGGCGCGCTCGTAGCCGTACAGGTCGTGGTCCAGCGACAGCACTTCCAGCCGGTAGTTCATGCGGCCGCGCACGAAGTTCCAGTGGAAGCCGGGTTCGTCGAGGTCGAAGAAGCCGAAGTTGTAGGACAGCGGGCCGGGGCCGGCCGGGTCGTCCACGATGATGGCGTTGTGGCCGAAGCGCTCCCAGAAGATTTCGCCCGGCTCCATGGTCAGCACGCCGATGCGCGGCGCGGCCGCAGCCAGGCCTGGCAGCAGCCAGGCCAGGCACAGCAGCAGGAGTGCGTGCAGGGCGGCCGCGCCGCGGCGCCGCTCAGGCTTCCGCATGCACGCTCACCACGAAGGTATGCACGCGGCGGCGGTCGGCGCGGCCGACGCGGAAGTGGAAGCGGCCCAAGGCCAGTTCCTCGCCCGCTTCGGGAAGGTGGCCGATGGCCGAGGTGACCAGGCCGCCGATGGTGTCGTATTCGTCGTCAGGGAAATCGGCGCCGAATTGGTCGTTGAAGTCGCCGATGGGGGTGAGGGCGTCGACCATGAACTGGCCGTCGGCCTGGGCGGCGATGAGCTTGGCCTCGTCGGCGTCGTCGTGTTCGTCGTCGATCTCGCCGACGATCTGCTCGAGCACGTCCTCGATGGTGACCAGGCCGGCGACGCCGCCGTGTTCGTCCACCACGATGGCCATGTGGTTGCGCGAGAGGCGGAACTCCTTGAGCAGCACGTTCAGGCGCTTGGACTCGGGGATCAGCACCGCCGGGCGCAGCAGCTCGCGCACGCTGCCGGGGCCGCCGTCGGCGACCATGCCGCGCAGCAGGTCCTTGGCCAGCAGGATGCCGAGGATCTCGTCGCGGTCCTCGCCGTGCACGGGGAAGCGGCTGTGGCCGGATTCGACCACCATGCGCATCAGGTCCATGAACTTCGCGTCGACGGGCAGGGACACCATCTGCGAGCGGGGCACCATGATGTCGCCGACCTGCTGCTCGGACACCGACAGGGCGCCCTCGAGCATCTTCAGGGTATCGGCGCCGAGCAGGCCGTTGGCCTGGGCCTCGCGCAGGATCTCGACCAGGTCTTCCCTGGTCTGGGGTTCGCCGGAGAAGGCCAGGCTCAGGCGATCAAGCCAGGAGCGGCGTTCCGGCGGGCTACTAGGGGAATCTTCGGACATCTCGGTAGGGCAGGCGCCACGGGGGCGGGTTCGTCGATTCTACCCGAGACAGGTACCAGGTTCATTTTCCCGGGTTGGGAACTGGCAAATGCC
>JAIBEO010000205.1 GCA_019459185.1 Rhizobium sp.
TGTAGGAGCAACTGTCTTGTTCAGGCCGGCAGGGTTCTCCATTCGGAGCCGTCCCGGAGCATGGCGTTGAGCCGGATGACCAGGACTCTCATGCAGGCGACCAAGGCGACCTTGGCACATTTGCCCTTGGCTCGAAGCCCCTCGTAGCGGCCCTTGAAGTCGGCCTGGTGGCGCACGGCACTCCAAGCGGCCATGTACAGGACTCGGCGCACAGCACCGCGCCCGCCGCGAATGCGGCGGGCGCCTTGATGGCTCCCGCTGTCGCAGTTGTAGGGCGCCAGCCCGGCCAGGGCGCTGATCTGTCGGTTCTCCAGTTGGCCCAGTTCCGGCAGGAACGCCAGCAGCGTGGCGACCGTCACGGCCCCGATTCCTGGCACCGCTCGCAACCGTTGGGCCCGCTGATCGCCACAGGCCGGCACGCAGGCCTCGATCTCACGGTCGAGCCGCGCGATCTCCGCCTGCATCAACCTGATCTGGCGCTGCAGGCTCTGCCGGACGAAGGCGTCGCTGGCCTGATGCAGGCGACGACGTTCGTCGTCGCGCTGGCCAACGACCTGGCTCCGGCGGCGCACCAAGGCCTGCAGCCGGACTTCGGCTTCGCTGGGGGGCGTAACCACCGGCCCTTCGGTCACCGCCGCCATCCGGGCCAGCATCAGCGCATCAATCGGGTCGGTCTTGGCCGACTTGCCCATCGCCACGGCGAACGCCCGGGCCCGGTGCGGCGGCACCCGCACCACCGGCCAGCGGATCGCCAGCGCGGCGACCAGGGCGCTTTCATAGCCACCTGTGGCTTCGAGCAGGATCCGAACCACCGGCTGCTTGGCCAGCCACCGCGCCAGCTGGGCATGGCCCTTGGCGTCGTTGCCAACCTCCAGCCGCTGGTTCCCCGGCACCACCGCCACGGCCAGGCTGGCCTTGGCCACATCAATCCCCACGAATGCCGACATCGACGTTCTCCCCTAGACTGGACGGGAGAGCACGCCAGCTGGCCCACGCTTGTGCAGTCCGAGCGGCTACTCGATCAACTGTTCGGGCTTGTTCTGGCGATGGGGTGCGGGCGCCCTGGCTCCTACCCGTGCTTTCGAGCACTTCGGCACATCGGCGTCCCGCACCCCGCTCTCACCCCGAACCCTAGGGCAAAACCCAGACACAAGCGGCTTCAGCCGCGAAGCTACTCGCGCTCCCTGCGCGGCCCCTCTCCCCCAAACACCTCCGCTCGCCCCCGCCCCAGGGCCTTGGCGCGGTACATGGCCTGGTCGGCCTCGGCGATGGCGGCGTCGGGCTCGAGGTGTTCGGGTGGCAGCAGGCGGATGCCGACGCTGGCCCCCACCCGCAGCGCCAGGCCATTGAACGGGACCGGCGCATCCACGGCGCGGATCAGCTTTTCCGCGATCCGCAGCGCCCGCTCGCCGGCCTCGCTGTTGGGGCCGTCGAAGCGGTGCACCAGCACCACGAACTCGTCGCCGCCCAGGCGGCCTACCACGTCCTCGGAGCGCACCACCTCGCGCAGCCTCCGCGCGACTTCGACCAAAGTGGCGTCGCCGGCGTCGTGCCCGTGCCGGTCGTTGATGGCCTTGAAGCCGTCGAGGTCCATCACCAGCACCGCGCCCACGGTGCCATGGCGCACGCTGCCGGCGACCAGGGTGCCGAGGTAGTGGCGGACCAGGCGGCGGTTCGCCAGGTGGGTCAGCGGGTCGGTGTGGGCGAGCAGGGTGACCTGCTCCAGGGCCTCGTCCCGGGCCTTCACGAAGGGGCGGATCACCCAGTAGTACAGCGGCGGCGTCGACAGCAGGGCCAGCAGCAGCGCATCCAGCACGGCGGCCAGGTAGCCGCCCGCGATGTGCGGGTTGAACTGCAGGAGCACCATGACCAGCGCTTCGGCGCAGGCGATGATCAGTGCGATGCGTGCCAGCACGTTCCTGGCGGACAGCAGCTTCATGGGGCGGTGCGTTCCCGGGGCGGGGCTCGCGACCAGCCTAGCATCGCGGCGGAGGCGATTCCTTGAGGCGGTCCACGTTCCGGGCGGGCAAAAGAAAACCCGCCACTTGGGCGGGTTTTCCTGGAAAGCTTCGCGGCTGAAGCCGCTCCTACAGGTAATCCGCTTTGCGGATTACTTGATCTTGCCTTCCTTGTAGATCACGTGCTTGCGAACGACGGGATCGTACTTCTTGATCTCCATCTTGTTCGGGGTGGTCTTCTTGTTCTTGTCGGTCGTGTAGAAGTGACCGGTGCCGGCCGACGAGGTCAGGCGGATCTTGTCGCGCTTGGATGCCATGGTTCAGTCCTCCTCAGATCTTTTCGCCGCGGGCGCGCATTTCGGCCAGGACGGCGTCGATGCCGTTCTTGTCGATGGTGCGCAGGGCGTGCATGGAAACACGCAGCTTCACCCAACGGTTTTCCGAGGCAACCCAGAAGCGGCGCTCGTGCAGGTTGGGAAGAAAACGGCGGCGGGTCTTGTTGTTGGCATGCGAGACGTTGTTGCCGCTCTGCACGCCCTTGCCGGTAACTTGGCAAACTCGGCTCATGGTGTAGCTCCTGGGTCGGACTGGCCGCCCATAGCCCGGGCGGCGGCGGCCCCGCGCGGCGGGCCGGGTGGCCTGCAGGCGCATGCGATGCGGGATGCAGCGAACGCTCCGCCAGGGGCCGGGATCGCACTACCGGGGCCAGGGCCTGTGGGCAAGTACGGAGTGAGCCGGGCATTATGCCCTTGCTTTCAGGCACTTACAAGCACCTTCAATGCTGGGCCTTGTCCCGGTTCCAGCCGCGGTGCTGGATGTCCAGCCACAGGCTGTAAGCCGCGGTGAAGGTGGGGAACAGGTTCTGCAGCACGCCCACCGAGTCCTGCTTGGCCGAGAACAGGAAGTAGCTCAGGGTCATCATGGCCCCGACCAGGCTCATGTACCAGAACGCCCGGGGGATCACCGGCTTGCCGGCCTGGCGGGAGGCGAAGAACTGCACCACCCAGCGGCCGCCGAACATCAGGGCGCCGGTGTAGCCGATCAGCTTCCACGCGGTGACGTGCAGGCCGGTCCAGGCCAGCCAGGCCAGTTCCTCGTTCATGGCATCACTCCAGTTCGCGGACGTCGGTGAGCTTGCTGCGCTTGATCAGCCAGGCCACGCCCATCAGGTCGCGGACGCCGACCAGGGCGCGGCCCAGGTTGGTGTACTTCGAGGCGCCGGCGCCACGCGGGCGGTGGTTCACCGGCACGCTGGTGGTCTTCCAGCCGGCGCGCTGCATCAGGGCCGGCAGGTAGCGGTGCATGTGGTCGAAGTAGGGCAGGTCCAGGAAGGCGGCCCGCTCGAACAGCTTGGTACCGCAGCCGGTGTCGGGCGTGGCGTCGCGCAGCAGGCGCGAGCGGATGCCGTTGGCCCACTTCGAGGCCCACTTCTTGCTGCCGGTGTCCTGGCGGTTTACCCGCCAGCCGGCATAGAGCTTCACGTCGGCCGGGCCGTCGTCGCGGGCGGCCAGCAGCTTCGGCAGGTCGGCCGGGTCGTTCTGGCCGTCGCCGTCGAGGGTGGCCACCCAGGGCGCGCGGGCGGCTTTCACGCCGGTGCGGATGGCAGTGCTCTGGCCGCTCTGGCGCTGGTGCGCCAGCACGCGCAGTTCGGGTGCGCGGGCCCTGGCGGCCTGCAGCACGGCCAGGGTGCCGTCGCGGCTGCAGTCGTCCACGATCACCAGCTCGAAGGGCACCACGCCGCGCAGCGCGGCCAGCACCTCGTCCACGAGCGTGGCGACGTTGCCTTCTTCGTTGAAGGCGGGGATGACGACGGAGAGCTGGGGCTGGGACATGGAATTCAACCGCGCAGGCGCTCAAGGATGCCTTCCAGGGCATCCAGGCCGTGGTAGGCGATGACCAGCTTGCCGCGGCCGCCGCGGCCGTGCTGCACGGCCACCTTGGCGCCCAGCTTCTCGGACAGCTCGCGCTCGAGGCTGGCGATGTCGGCGTCGGAGCCCTTGGCGGCCGGCTTGGCCGGCTTCTTGCCCGGGATCTGGCCCTTGGCCAGCAGCTGCGCCCGGCGCTCCACCTCGCGCACGCTCCAGCCCTCGGCCACCGCCTCGCGCGCCAGCGACAGCGCGGCCTGCGGGGCCAGGGTGAGCAGGGCGCGGGCGTGGCCCATTTCCAGCTGGCGGTCTTCGAGCAGCTTGCGGATGCCCTCGGGCAGCTCGAGCAGGCGCAGCAGGTTCGACACCGAGGCGCGCGAGCGGCCCACGGCTTCGGCGGCCTGCTGGTGGGTGAGCGAGAACTCGTCGATCAGGCGGCTCAGCGCCAGCGCTTCTTCCAGCGGGTTGAGGTCTTCGCGCTGGATGTTCTCGATCAGCGCCATGGCGATCGAGGCGCGGTCGTCGACCTCGCGCAGCACCACCGGCACGTCGGTCAGGCCGGCCTGGTTGGCGGCGCGCCAGCGGCGTTCGCCGGCGATGATTTCGTAGCGCGCCTCGCCGTCTTTGCCCTTGCCGATGCCGCGCACGACGATGGGCTGGATCAGGCCCTGGGCCTTGATGGATTCGGCCAGCTCGGTGAGCTTGGCCGGGTCCATGGCCGAACGCGGCTGGTACTTGCCGGGCTGCAGGTGGTGGATGGGCAGGGTGCGCAGGCCCTCGCCGCTTTCGACCTGGGCGGCGTCGGCGGCCGGCGCCGCGCCCTTGTTGCCCGTGCCCAGCAGGGCGTCGAGGCCGCGGCCGAGGCCGCGCTTCTTGGTGCTCATGCCATCTCCTTGGAAACTTTCCGCTCGCGCCGCACGATTTCGCCGGCCAGGCCCAGGTAGGCGATGCCGCCGCGGCTGGCCCGGTCGTAGCCGACGATGCTCTGGCCATGGCTGGGCGCCTCGGCCAGGCGCACGTTGCGCGGGATGATCGAGCGGAACACCTTGTCGCCGAAGTGCTTGGTGAGCTCGCCGGAGACAGCGTTGGCGAGGTTGTTGCGCACGTCGAACATGGTGCGGACGATGCCTTCGATCTCGAGGGCCGGGTTGAGCTTGCCCTTGAGCGCGTTGATGGTGTCCACCAGCGAACTCAGGCCCTCGAGCGCGAAGTATTCGCACTGCATGGGCACGATCACGCCGTCGGCGGCGGCCAGAGCGTTGAGCGTGAGCAGCGACAGCGAGGGCGGGCAGTCGATGATCAGGTAGTCGTACTGGTCGCGCAGCGGCGCCAGGGCGTTCTTCAGGCGCTGCTCGCGGGCCGGCTCGTCCATCAGCCGGATTTCGGCGGCGGTGAGGTCGATGTTGCCGGGCAGCAGGTCGAAGCCCTCGGGCGCCCTGACGATGGCGGCCGCGGCCGGGCATTCGGCCAGCAGGACTTCGCAGCTGGAGTTCTCCAGTTCGCGCTTGTCCACGCCAGAGGCCATGGTGGCGTTGCCCTGCGGGTCCATGTCCACCAGCAGCACCTTGCGCGGCGTGGCCGCCAGGGCGGCGGCCAGGTTCACGGCCGTGGTGGTCTTGCCGACCCCGCCCTTCTGGTTGGCGATGGCGATGATGCGACCCATGCGGACTCCTTGCGCGGCCTGAACCATCGATTATGCCGCCTCGGCCGGCCCGCGGGTGACCGTGACCAGGTGGCGGTCGCCTTCCAGCCCCGGGACGGCCAGTGGCTGCACGGTGTCGACCCGCCAGCCGGGCGGCAGGGCGGCGATCTCGGCGTCCGGGCGCTGGCCCTTCATGGCCAGCAGGCGGCCGCCGGGGGCCAGCAGGTGGCCGCCGACGGCGAGGATGCCGGCCAGGGTGTCCATGGCGCGGGCGGTGATCTGGTCGTAGGCGCCGGGTTCGTCCACGGCCTCGGCGCGCGATTCGAGCACGCGCACGTTGGGCAAGCCCAGCTGGCGCACCACTTCGCGCAGGAAGCGGGTCTTCTTGCCGTTGCTCTCCACCAGGGTCACCTGCAGGCCGGGCCGGGCCAGGGCCAGCGGGATGCCGGGCAGGCCCGGGCCGGTGCCCAGGTCGGCCAGCTTGCCGTCGCGCACGTGCGGCCACATCGACAGGGAATCGAGCAGGTGCTTGGACAGCATCTCGCGCGGGTCGCGGATGGCGGTGAGGTTGTAGGTCTTGTTCCAGCGGTCGAGCAGCGCCAGGTAATCGAGCAGCCGCGCGGCCAGCGGCTGCGCCGGCAGGCCAAGCGCGGCCAGCCCGGCCTCGAGCTCGGGCATGAGGGAAGAGAGCGGATTCATGCCCACATTATGGCCGAGCTTCTTGTAGGAGGGCCTTCAGGCCCGAAGCCTTTCTCCGAAGAGCGTCGGGGCGGAAGGCCCGCCAACAATGGCGGGGGGCGGGGGCCGCGGCTTTCGCGCCGGGCCAGGGCCAGCGGGATGCCGGGCAGGCCCGGGC
>JAIBEO010000237.1 GCA_019459185.1 Rhizobium sp.
AAAATAGGGGTCAGAGTACTAATTCGCCGAGGGCGAATTAGTACTCTGACCCCTATTCTTTTGCCCGCCAGTGCGCGGCGACGTCACGCTCCTGCATGAGGTCGCGCGCGCCGGAATGCCGTGGCAAGCTCCACAGCCTTGCCTCGCCAAACGCGGCCACCTGGCGTGCACCGAGCTGCGCCAGCGCCGCCAGCAAGGCCGGATCCGCGCCTTCGCGCAGGCTTGCATGGGTGAACCCCTGCTCCAGGAGCAGGCGTCTCCAAGCCTCCGGCGAACCTGCAGCGGTCGCTGCCGCTTGCTCCAGCGCGGAGTCGTAACGCGACGGGGAAAAAGCCCGGCCGCCGAACTCCGCCACCGCCGGCAGTGGCGACACCACCAGCAGCCGCGCATCGGCCTGTCCGCGCAGCACCGGCCCCCAGGCGCGCTCCGGTGCATATTCGAGCCACATGGCCTGCCACGCCGCTTCGCGCGGCTGGAACACCAGCAGCGGCGCGCCCGTACGCCATATCCACGACCCGTTCGCGAAGAACACCAGGTTCGCGCCCCAGGCCATGGCCAGCAGCGCGGTGCCTGCGCGGACGCCGCCCAGGCTCCGACAGGTGGCCACCAGCGCCGGCAGGCCGAGCACCATCGCCGGCAACACGTAACGCGCGTACTGGATGAAAAGCAGCGGCAGCAGGCCGGCGACCAGCGACACCCATGCCAAGGGTCGCGCCGGCCCGGGGCGCAGCAAGGCAAGCAGCCACGGCCCGGCCAGCACGACCAGCAGGAAACCCGCGCTGCCGGCACGGCCTTCGTCGTAGCGGGACGACTCGAAGGCCATGCGCCAGGGGATGTCCCAGGACAGGCCGGCGAACCAGCGCGAGTCGATCATCCGGCCGGCCGCGTAGTCGTTCGGGAACCAGTCGTTGAACAGGGGCAGCAGCGGATTGCCCGCGATCGCCACGGCATAGGCGTAACTGGAGCCGCCCACCGCGAGGGCCAGCAGGACGCCCCCCGGCAGCGCGCGCCATGGCAGGCGCGACCGCGACTGCCAGAGCCACCAGAGCCCCAGCGGAAAAAGCATCAGCACCAGGCTGGCCTTGGTGGCCACCAGGCCACCGGCGAGCACGGCCAGGGCCGGCAGGTCGCGCGACGCGACCGGCTCGCCGCTGGCGGCCTCGGCGGCACGGGTGGCGAGCAGCGCGGCCGCCATGAGTCCCAGCGCCGCGGCGGGCAGCTCGACCTGCATGCCACCCACCAGCCAGGCCATCATTGGGACCGACGCGGCCAGCGCCACGGTGGCGAAGGCGGCCACGCGGTCGCCGCCAATCGCCCGCGCGGCCTGGAAGCCACCGGCGGCCAGCAGCAGCACCCAGGCCATGTTGAGCGCGCCGCGGCCTTCGGCACGGGCCATCACCTGCACGATCGCGTGGAGCACGTCCGGGGACCAGGGCGCGAGCGCCCACGACTGGGAGCGAAGGTCGAGGCGGTAGTAGCCCAGCTGTTCCAGCTGCGCCGGCAGGGCGAGGTGGTAAACCAGGTCGTCGTAAGCCAGCGTGGGCAGCCACGCGGCGGTGCTCAGCAGGCCGATGGTGGCAACCGCCCACGCCGCCGCCCGGGGGGCGGAGTCGACGGCGCCGCGCCACCCGGCGTGCATGTGTTGCACCGCCGCCAGGACCGGCCGCCAGCACCAGGCCAGCAAGGCCAGCAGCGCCGGCCAGTAGGCCGCCGCGTGGTGGATCGGCAGTGGCGACAGCCAGCCTGCCACGCCGGCGAGCAGGACCAGGCCGAGCGCCAGTTGCAGCGGCGCCGCGCGTGCCGGGGCGATCCGACCGCCCACCGCCAGCGCCGCCAGGCACAGCACCAGCGTCGCCAGCGCCGGGGCGACGCCGGTGATTGCGAGCAGCAGGAGCGCCCACAGCAAGGCGAGGGCATTGGCCAGGCGCCAACGCAGCAGCGTCGCCGCAAGCGCGGACAGCAGGACCGGCAGCAGCAGGAGCACCAGCGTCTGGCGCAGCGGCCGACCCCGGAGGTCGTCGAGCGCGGGCGTGAGCAGCAGGCCCAGCACGAACAGTACCGGGCCGCTCGGCAGCAGGAGGCGTTGCAGGTTGAAAGGCATCCACGCAAAAACGTGCATGCCGCTGGACTCAGGACAAGCGTCAGGTCCAGCCGAGCGCTTCGAGGCCCTTGAACATCAGCCAGGCCAGGCCGCCCGAGGCAGGGATGGTCAGGATCCAGGCCCAGACGATCTTCTGGATCACCGACCAGCGCAGCGCGCGCGGGTTCTTGGCCACGCCCACGCCCATGATGGCGGTGGAGATGCTGTGGGTGGTGGACACCGGCATGCCGAAGTGCGCGGCCAGGGTGAGGATGGTGGCCGAACTGGTTTCCGCGGCGAAGCCATGGATGGGATGCAGCTTCACCATCTTGTGGCCCAGCGTCTTGATGATGCGCCAGCCGCCGGCGGCGGTGCCCGCGGCCATCACCAGGGCGCAGGTGACCACGATCCAGGTCTCGATGCCCTCGCTGTCGCCCGGGTGCATGAAGGCCAGCCAGGACGGCAGCTTGTCGAGCGTACCGGCGGATTCGGCGCCGACCAGCGCCAGGGCGATGATGCCCATGGTCTTCTGCGCGTCGTTGGTGCCGTGGGCGAAGCCCATGTAGCCGGCCGAGAAGATCTGCGCCTTGCCGAACAGCGCGTTCACCCAGCGCGGGCGCGAGATGCGGGCGATCCAGCCGCCGGCGCCATTCATGGCGCTGATCACGGCCATCAGGGTGCCCATCATGACCAGGCCCAGGAAGAAGCCCGCCACCGGCGAGCTGATCATGGGCACGATCACCTTCCAGAAGATGCCCTGGCTCTTGGTCCAGTCCTCGGCCACGCGCGACCAGATCAGCACGTCGAGGTTGTTGCCGGCCGCGGCCAGCGCGGCGCCGATCAGGCCGCCGATCAGGGCATGGCTGGACGAGGACGGCAGTCCGAACCACCAGGTGATCAGGTTCCAGGCGATGCCGCCGGACAGCGCGCAGATGATCAGCTGCGAAGTCACGTTCACCACCTCGGCGTCGATCAGGCCCGAGGAAATGGTCTTGGCGACCGCGGTGCCGGCCAGGGCGCCGATGAGGTTCATCGACGCCGCCAGGACCACGGCCTGGGTCGGGTTGAGCACCTTGGTGGCCACCACGGTGGCGATGGAATTGGCGGTGTCGTGGAACCCGTTGATGTACTCGAACACCAGGGCCGTCAGGATGACGGCCAGCACCAGGACGAGGGCGGTGGTCATCGGCTCAGGCGTTCTTGAGGACGATGCCGTAGATCACGTTGCCGGCGTCGCGGCAGCGGTCGATCGCCTTCTCAAGGATCTCGTAGAGGTCCTTGAGGATCAGGTAGCGCATCGGGTCGGTTTCGTTGAGGTAGGTGTCGCGGTAGAGCTCGAGGATCAGGCGGTCGGCCTCGGCCTCGATGGCCTGCAGCTTGTCGTTGAGCTGCTTGGTGGTTTCCAGCGCCATGCCCTTGCGCAACAGGCCCACCATTTCCTCGAGCACGGTGCAGGCGCGCTCGAGCATGGCGGCGCGCGGGATGAAGTCCACGTCGCCCACCCGCTCCGAGGCCATGGCGTAGCGCTCGGCGAATTTCTCGACCACCTTGGGGATCTTGTACAGGGCGTTCGACAGCGCCTCGATGTCCTCGCGCTCGAGCGCGGTGACGAAGGTGTTCACCAGCTCCTGGCTGATTTCGGCCGCGAGGTTCTTCTCGCGCTGCCGGGCCAGCTTGAACTTCTCCAGGCTGCGCTGGGCCGGCGGGGTGGCCAGCAGCTCGCCCAGCGCGCGGGCGCTTTCCCGGGCGGCGGCGGCGCTGGACTCGAGCAGGCCGTAGAACTTGTCGCCCTTGCCGAAGATGGTCTGGAGGGAAAACATTCGCAATCCTCAGTCTGGCCGGGCTGCCCGGCCTTCGAATGGCGCACATGTTACACGGCCGTGACAGCCGGCACCCCGGGAGACGGGGGGCGGTATGGCATAGTTGCGGGCATTGCCCACCCCCTGTTTCCGGAGCTCCACGCCGGCCCCGCCCGGTAGCCCATGACCCTAGAACTCGCCCTCGTCCTGTTCCTCATCCTCTGCAACGGTTTCTTCGCGCTGTCGGAGATGTCCGTGGTGACTTCCCGCAAGGCCCGCCTGAAGCAGCAGGCCGCCGAAAGCCGCCGGGCCAAGGCCGCCCTGGAGCTGGCCGAGCATCCGGAGCGTTTCCTGTCCACCGTGCAGGTGGGCATCACCTCGATCGGCATCCTCACCGGCGTGTTCGGCGGCGAGAGCATCGGCAACCAGGTGGCCGAGGCCATCACGCCGCTGCGGCTGGACCCGGAGCTCACCCAGGGCATCGGCACCGGCGTCGCCGTCACCCTGATCACCTACTTCTCCATCATCATCGGCGAGCTGGTGCCCAAGCGCATCGCCCTGCTGGCGCCGGAGAAGATCGCCGGCGCCGTGGCCCTGCCGATGAAGTGGATCTCGCTGGCCGCCACGCCCTTCGTCTGGCTGCTGTCGCTGAGCACCCGCACCCTGATGCGCGTGATGCGGCTCGACCGCGGCCAGGCCGACCAGGTGACGGAAGAGGAGATCCGCATGCTGGTGGCCGAAAGCCACGAGCAGGGCGTGATCGACGCCGACGAGCGCAACATGATCAACCGGGTGCTGCGCCTGGGCGACCGCAGCAGCGCCGGCCTGATGACGCCGCGCACGCGCATCGTCTGGCTCGACGCCGCCGCCAGCGCCGAGGAAAACCTGGCCGTGATGCGCGAAACACCCTTCGCCCGCTACCCGGTCTACCGCGGCTCCGACGCCGAAGTGCTGGGCATCCTGGAAGTGAAGTCGCTGACCGGCATGATCGGCCGCGAGGGCGCCCGGGCCGACCTGTTCCGCGACCTGCGCCCGGCCCTGTTCGTGTCCGAATCGACCCAGGCCATGAAGCTGCTGGAGATCTTCCGCGAGGAACAGCAGACCCTGGCCCTGGTGGTGGACGAATACGGCGACGTGCAGGGTATGGTTTCGGCCAACGACCTGCTGCACGCCGTGTTGGGCCGCGTTCAGACCACCGAAACGCCGGAAGCCGAGGCGCTGGTGGTCACCCGCACCGACGGTTCCTACCTGGTGGACGGCCGCCTTTCCACCGAGGAGCTGCGCGAGCTGCTGTCGCTCACCACCCTGCCGGACGAAGAGGACAGCGATTACCACACCGCCGCCGGCATGGTGATCGCCCGCTTCGGCCGCATCCCGCACGCGGGTGAACACTTCGACTGGGGCGGCTGGCGCATCGAGGTGGTCGACCTCGACGGCGCGCGCATCGACAAGCTGCTGGTGGCGCGCCTGCCCGAGCCCGAGCGCGACGATGGGATTTAGACCGGATAAAGCCGCCGCGCCCCATAGTCCCGGGCCATGACCCCCGCTGAAATCAGCACCCGCGCCCTGCTCGACACACTCGCCGAGGGCAATGGCGACGCCGGTCCGCTGACGCTGGGCGGGGTACTCGACCAGTTCCGCGCCCGCGCCTTCGGCATCTTCCTGCTGCTGGGCGTGCTGCCCGCCTTCGTGCCGCTGCCGGTGGGCGCCGGCGCCATCAGCGGCCCGCTGGTGAGCCTGGCCGGGCTGCAGCTGCTGGTGCTGATGGCCCACCCCTGGGTGCCGGGTTTCCTCTCGCGCCGCCCGCTCTCGCGCGAGAGCATGGCGAAGTTCCGCGACCGCACCTCGGGCCTGCTGCGCAAGCTCGAGAAGCTCAGCCGCCCGCGTGCCGAGGCCGTGATCGACCACCCGGCCGCACGCCTGTTCACCGGCCTGCTGCTGGTGCTGCTGGGCGGCCTGCTGGCGCTGCCGATCCCCGCCACCAACTATCCCTTCGGCATGATCCTGCTGGCCTTCGCCATCGCCCTGATCGAACGCGACGGCCGGCTGATGCTGGCCGCGTGGGCGCTGGGCATCGCCGAGATCGTGGTGATGGCGGTGTTCTCCGGCCAGGTGGCCGGGTGGATCGCCGGCCTACTGGCCTGAGGCGTCGCGGAAGGCCCGGCGCATGTCGTTGGCCGGCATCGGCCGGCCCAGCCAGAACCCCTGCCCCTGGTCGCAGCCGCGCTCGCGCAGCACGGCGTACTGGCCCTCGGCCTCGATGCCTTCGGCCACCACGGTGATGCCCAGCGAATGCGCCATGGCGATGATGGCCGAGGTGAGGGCCAGGTCGTCCGGGTCGCGCAGCACGTCGGCGACGAAACTGCGGTCGATCTTCACGCCGTCCACCGGCACGCGGCGCAGGTGGCTCAGGCCCGAGAAGCCGGTGCCGAAGTCGTCCAGCCACACTTTCACGCCGGTGGCGCGCAGGCGCGAGAGCAGCGCGCTGGCCTGGGCCTCGTCGCCGAGCACGGCGGTTTCGGTGAGCTCGAGGTGCAGCTGCTGCGGCGCCACGCCGGTGGCCTGCAGGGCGCTGGCCACGACGTCGGGCAGGTCGCCGGTGCGCAGCTGGCGCGGCGAGATGTTCACCGACACGAAGGGCGGCTCCATGCCCGGCAGCTTCCAGGTGGCCGCGTCCTGGCAAGCCTGCACCAGCACGTGCCGGCCCAGGGCCTCGATGAGGCCGCTCTGCTCGGCCACTTCGATGAACACCGACGGCGGCACCACGCCCAGGCGCGGGTGTTCCCAGCGGCACAGCGCCTCGGCGCCCATCGGGCGGCCGTCGGCGAGGCGGTAGATGGGCTGGTAGTGCAGGCTCAGTTCACCGCGCTCCCAGGCGCCACGCAGTTCTTCCTCGAGCTGCACGCGGCGCTCGACGGCCTGGTCCATGGCCTTGGAATAGAAACGGTAGCAACCCTTGCCCGCCACCTTCGCCTGGTACATGGCGATGTCGGCGTTCTTGAGCAGCTGGCCGGCGCTGGCGGCGTCGAAGGGGAACAGGGTGATGCCCACCGAGGCGCCCAGGAACACCTGGCGCCCGTGCAGGATGAGCGGACGCTGGATTTCCTCGATCAGCGCCTCGGCCAGCCGGCCGGAGCTGGCGCGGATGTCGTCGGCCAGGAACAGCACGATGAACTCGTCGCCGCCGAAGCGCGCGATCTCGGCGCCCTGCCCGCCCAGGCGTTCCACCGCCAGGCGGATGCGCACCGACAGCTGGCCCAGCACTTCGTCGCCGGCCTCGTGACCCAGGGTGTCGTTGACGCGCTTGAAATCGTCGAGGTCGACGAACAGCAGCGCCAGTTCGCCGCTGCTGGCCTGCAGGGTGAGCAGGCGGTCGTCGAGCGCCTCGCGGAAGGCCAGGCGGTTCGAGAGGCCCGTCAGCGAATCGGTGTAGGCCATGCGGCGGATGTCGCGGTCGTGCCGCGCCACCGCTTCGCTCATGCGGGTGAAACCGCGCACCAGTTCGCCGATCTCGTCCTGGCGCTCGGAGTGCAGGGTGACTTCGGTGTAGCGGCCCTGCTCGATGCGGCCGGCGGCCTCGGCGAGTTCGGTGATGGGCTGCACGATGCGCCGCTGCAGCAGCCACAACGCGATGCCGGCGATGCCGAACATGGCCGCGAGAAGGGTGAGGATCCAGGCCAGGTGTTCGCTGCTGGCGGCCTGCCGGCGCGCCGGCAGCGGGCCCAGCACTTCCACTTCGCGCCGGGTGGCGTTTTCGCGCGACAGGCCCACGCGCACGCCGCCGATGCGCTCGCCGCCGATGCGGATCGGGCTGGCCACGTCGAGCAGCTTGTCGCTCCACTGGCCGTGCGGGCCTTCGGCCTGCAGCGCCTCGTAGGCCATCGGGTCGGACATGGGCTGGCCGAAGGCCGGGATGTCGCCGGAACCGTCGTGCAGCACCTGGCCCTGAGCGTCGTGGATGATCACGTACACCACGTCGGGCTGGCGCAGGGTGGCGCGGGCCAGTTCACCCAGCTTGGCCAGGTCGAGGTAATACAGCGGATTGGTGGCGGCGTCGGCCAGCTGGCTCGACAGGGTGTGGCCGCGACTGAGCAGGCCTTCGCGGGCCAGTTCGCGCACGGCGCCGGCGCTGAGCTGGCGGGCGTCTTCGTTGCTGCGCCGGGTGTGCAGCCAAAGGGCAGAGAACAGGCCCACCACGACCAGCATCACGCCGGCCACCAGCCAGAGCAATTCGCCGCGCAGGCCCAGGCGGAACGGCAGCCTCATTCCAGGGCCTCGCGCACGTCGCGGGCGCCGCGGCGCAGCAGCTCAAGCGAGGCCTTGGTCGGCTCGTCTGGCTCGTAGAAGCCGGTGGTGCGGAAGAACTGGCGCAGGGCCTCGCGGGCCTGCGGGTCCTGGCTGGCGCCGAGCAGCACTTGCTTCAGCCGGGCGGCGACTTCGGGTGGCATGCCCGCGCTGACCAGCTCCATCGCGCGCGGCACCGGGCCGGTGGTGTGGATGACCACCAGGTCGCGGCGCGCGGCTTCGGACACGCGCTGCAGCGACTGCCAGTCCTGGTCGCTGAATCCGCCGGCGTCCACCAGGCGCTTGTGCACCCAGGCGCCGAGGTTGGCGTCGGTGTTGGCGAAAACATAGCCCACGCTGCCCGGGTCGGCCTCGTCCAGCGGCGACACCATCAGGCTCATCGGCAGGCCCTGTTCCCGCAGCACCATGGCCGGCACCAGGTAGGCGCTGGTGGACGACGGCGACTGGAAGGCGATGGTGCGGCCGCGCAACTGGGCCAGGTCGGTGATGCCGCTGTCGCGACGGGTGAAGATGACGCTGCGGTACTCGCGCGAGCCGCTGCGTTCGGTGAGCAGGAGCGGCCGTGCGCCGGCCTTGTCGGCCAGCAGCAGGCCCGTGCCCGGGGTCTCCGTGACCCAGTCGACCTTGCCCCGGCGCAGGTAACTCATCATCTGCTGCGGGTCGCGGGCCATCAGCACGCGGCCTTCGGTGATGCCCACGTCCTTCATGCGCGGCACGACGTAGTCGATCAGCGGCTTGAGCTGCTCGTAGTGGCGGCGCGGGTCGTCGCTGATGCGGCCCAGCACGAGCACGCCGTCGGCGGCCTGGGCCAGGCCGGCCAGCCCCAGCAGGAACAGGAACGCCAGACGCACGAGACCGCCGGACAGGGCACTGGGGGACTTGGGCGTCACGAAGGGGGCGGTCCAGGGGGTGTGAAGAATGCCGGCCTACTGTATGCGTCCGGAGGGGGCCGGCGCTAGGCTCCCGGCCCCCGCGCCAGCCGGGCCATGCGCTGGGCCTCGGACAGGATGCCGCGCAGGATCTTCACCTCGCGGCTGTCCATGGCCGCCCGCAGGAACAGCCGCCGCAGGCGCGCCATCACCATCTCGGGCGCCCTGCCCTTGTGGAAGTCAATCTCGTCCAGGGTCTGGCCCAGGTGGCCGAAAAAGCGCTCGAGCTCGTCGGCAGTGGCCGGGGGCTCGGCCTCCGGGCCGGGGCCGGGCACGGGGCGGCCGCTGGGCAGCTCGCCGCCGGCGGCCCCGAGCACCTCCAGGCGGAGTTCGTAGGCCAGCACCTGCACGGCCGCGGCGATGTTGAGCGAACTGAAGCCCGGGTGGGTCGGGATGCACACCGAAGCGTGGCAGCGCTGCAGCTCCTCGTTCTCCAGGCCGGTGCGCTCGCGGCCGAACAGCAGTGCCACCGGGCCGTCGGCGGCGGCGGCGACCAGTTGGCGGGCGGCCTCGCGCGGGCTCAGTTCGGGCAGGGGCACGGTGCGGCGACGGGCGCTGGTACCCACCACCAGGCGGCAGCCGGCCAGGGCGGCGTCGAGGTCGGGCAGGACCGGGGCGGCATCGAGCAGGTCGTCGGCGCCGGCGGCCAGGGCCACGGCCTCCGGGTCGGGGAAACGCTCGGGCGCGACCAGGTGCAGGGCCGACAGGCCCATGGTCTTCATGGCACGCGCGGCGGAGCCGATATTGCCCGGGTGCTGGGTGCCCACGAGCACGATGCGGATATTTTCGTTTTCCAACCTGTTATCCTTGCGCGGCGCCGGCAACGACCGGCCCCTTGTTCTTCACACAATCCAGCGGTCAATCGGACGGGAATATGCAGAAACCTGTCGTCAACGTCATGGTCAAGGCGGCCCGTTCGGCCGGCAACCTGATCTTGCGCCACATGGGCAAGCTCGACGCCCTCAACGTCTTCGAGAAATCGAAGCAGGACTACGCCAGCGAGGTCGATTCCCAGGCCGAGGCGGAGATCATACGCGAGCTGCGCCGGGCCTTCCCCGACTACGCCATCCTCGGCGAAGAGTCGGGCGCCATGGGCAAGGGCCGCTTCACTTTCGTCATCGACCCGCTGGACGGCACCTCGAACTACCTCCGGGGCTGGCCGCATTTCTGCGTGTCGATCGCCCTGGTCGAGAACGGCGAGCCGGTGCACGGCGTCATCTTCGACCCGCTGCGCAACGAGCTGTTCACGGCCTCGAAGGGCGCCGGCGCCCTGCTCAACGACAAGAAGATCCGCATCGGCGAACGCAAGGACCTGGGCGGCGCCCTGCTGGTCACCGGCTTCCCGCCGCGCGAGCGCGCCCGCCTGGCCCCGCACCTCGACGCCCTGCGCGCGACCCTGGCCGAGGCCGAGGACATCCGCCGCACCGGTTCCGCCGCGCTGGACCTGGCCTACGTGGCCTGCGGCCGCGCCGATGCCTACTTCGAGGCGGGCGTGAAGCCCTGGGACATCGCCGCCGGCCTGCTGCTGGTGCGCGAGGCCGGTGGCCGCGTCTGCGACTTCCGCGGCGGCGCCGACAAGCTGCTGATGTCCGGCCAGATCATCGCCGGCAACCTCAAGATCAGCGACGTACTGCAGCGCGCCGTCGTCTCCTCGAACTACGCAGCAGCCTTCTCGGTCTGACCCGAAGCTTCACCGGAAAACAAAAAGGCCCGCACAAGTGCGGGCCTTTTCTTTGGTTCTTCACCCCAGTTCGGGATGGTTTGTTCGGTTCTTCTCTGCCCACCGATCTGGCGCCGGCCCCCCCCCCCCCCGGGGGGGGGGGGGGGGGGGGGGGGGGG
>JAIBEO010000252.1 GCA_019459185.1 Rhizobium sp.
CCCCCCCCCCCCCCCCCCCCCCCCCCACCAGACCTGGGGCGTGTTCAACATGTCGCTGCTGACGCGCACCCCCGAATTCCGCCAGGCCACCGTCTAAGTGGCCCTTCCACGTTTCATTCTGTTGGTCTTTACAGGGGTTGAGGTCCAGTCATGAGCACTAACGCGCGCTCGTTCACCGACAAGCTAACCAACTTCGGCCTGCGATTCTGGTCGTTCATCCTGATCGTCTCGCTGCTGGTGTTCGGCGCCAACTTCATCTACGCGAGTTACCTGGGCAACCAGGAAAACAACGCGCGAGGCCTGACGGCGGACCTGCAGGTGCTCTCGCAGCAGCTCGCGAAGTACGCCCAGGAGGCGGTGGACGGCAACGCCGACGCCTTCGCCGAGTTCAAGGCGACCAAGACCCGCGTCGACCAGATCGTCGGCGCCCTGCGCAGCGGCAGCGCCGCCGAGGGCGTGCCGGGCTACGAGGGCGACCCGAACGCCCGCGGCGTCGCCAGCGCGCTCGAGAAGGTCACCGAAACCTGGACCCCGATGGCGGCCGCGGCCGACACCATCACCGCCGCCGAGGAGCAGGTGCTCAACCTCGCCGACACGGCCGGCCAGTTCATTTCCCGCGTGCCGCGCCTGGCCTTCCAGCTCGACGAGGTGGTGCGTTCGCTCTCCGACGCCAACGCCCCGGCCTCGCAGATCTCGATCGCCAACCGCCAGATCGTGCTCGCCGACCGCATGTCGCGCCGCGTGACGGAAATCGTCGCCGGCGGCGAGAACACCGTCTCGGCGGCCGACGCGCTCTCGCGCGACGCCACCGTGTTCGCCTCGGTGCTGGCGGGCTTCCGCGAAGGCAACGCCGACGCGGGCATCACCCGCATCACCAGCCAGGCCGGCATGGACAACCTGAAGGCGGCCGAAGACCTCTACGCCGAGGCCCAGGCCGACCTGGACGTGGTGCTCGGCGCCTCCGCCGACCTGGCTGAGGTGCAGGCCGCCGCGACCCAGATCTCGGAAGAGTCCAACGTGCTGCTCGAGAACAGCCAGGCGCTGTTCTCCAGCTTCGACGCCATCAACTACCAGCGCGTCTTCCCGAACAACTACTTCGCCATCGCCGGCGGCATCGGCGCCGTGGTCGGCCTGCTCGGCCTGCTGTTCACCATCTTCCGCGACCAGCGCCGCCGACTGGGCACCACCCAGGAGCTGAACCAGCGCAACCAGGAAGCCATTCTGCGACTGCTCGACGAAATGGGCGCGCTCGCGGAAGGCGACCTGACCGTGAAGGCGACCGTGACCGAGGACATCACCGGCGCGATCGCGGACTCCATCAACTTCACCGTCGACGAGCTGCGCCGACTGGTGGGTACCATCAACGAGACCGCCGTGCAGGTGGCCGCCTCGGCCCAGGAAACGCAGGCCACCGCCATGCACCTGGCCGAAGCCGCGGAACACCAGGCGCAGCAGATCACCTCCGCCTCGGCGCAGATCAACGAAATCGCGAGCTCCATCGACGAGGTGTCGAAGAACTCCGCCGAATCGGCCGACGTGGCCCAGCGCTCCGTGCAGATCGCCGCCAAGGGCGCCGAAGTGGTGCGCCAGACGATCCAGGGCATGGACAACATCCGTGACCAGATCCAGGAGACCTCGAAGCGAATCAAGCGACTGGGCGAAAGCTCCCAGGAAATCGGCTCGATCGTGGAACTCATTAACGACATCTCGGAACAGACGAACATCCTGGCGCTCAACGCCGCCATTCAGGCCGCGTCCGCCGGTGAGGCGGGCCGCGGCTTCGCGGTGGTGGCCGACGAAGTGCAGCGACTCGCGGAGCGCGCCTCGAACGCGACCAAGCGAATCGAGGCCCTGGTGCAGACCATTCAGTCCGACACCAACGAAGCGGTGAGCTCGATGGAGCAGACGACCGCGGAAGTGGTCGCCGGTGCCCGACTGGCCGAGGACGCGGGCCTGGCCCTGGGCGAGATCGAAAAGGTGTCGAACGACCTCGCGGACCTCATCCAGAACATCTCCCAGGCGGCGCGCCAGCAGTCCACCGCGGCGACCAACATCACGGCCACCATGAGCGTGATTCAGGAGATCACCACCCAGACCTCGCAGGGCGCGAACCAGACGGCCGAGTCGATCGGAAACCTGGCGCAGCTGGCGGCGGACCTGCGTCGCTCGGTCGCCGACTTCAAGCTGCCGGGCTGATGCCCGGACCCGGTTTGCCCCTGGCAACACACCGGTACGGGCGTCCCTCCCGGCGCCCGCACCCTGACAGGACCTCGGCATGAGGCTGCACGAAAACATCGATTTCACCACGCTCACCTGGGTCAAGCCCGAGCTCGACGAGACCCTGCGCCAGGCCCGCCTGGCGCTGGAAGCCTACGTCGAGGAAGGCGAGGACCCGGGCCAGCTCAAGGCCTGCGCGAACCTCCTGCACCAGGTGCAGGGCACCCTGCGCATGGTCGAACTGTACGGCGCCGCCATGGTCGCCGAGGAAATGGAGCAGCTGGCCAAGGCCCTGGTCGAGGGCAAGGTCGCCGAACGCGAGTCCGGCTACGCCGCGCTGATGCGCGGCATCGTGCAGCTGCCCGACTACCTCGAGCGCCTGCAGAGCGGCCACCGCGACATCCCCATCGTGCTGCTGCCGCTGCTCAACGAGCTGCGCGAGCCGCGCGGCGAGAAGGGCCTGTCCGAATCGGTGCTGTTCTCGCCCGACCTGTCGCGCCCGCTGCCGGCGGCCGCCGCCGGCCCGGTCGCGCCGCTGGCGCCCGAAGAGCTCAAGCGCCGCGCCGAGACCCTGCGCGGCCTGTTCCAGTCGGCGCTGCTGCGCTGGCTCAAGGACGACAACAGCGCCGCCAACATCCGCGACCTCACCGACGTCTGCGAACAGCTGGTTCCCATCACCGACGCCGAGCACGCGCGCCGCCTGTTCTGGGTGGCCGCCGGCACGCTCGACGCGCTCGCCCGCAACGCCTTCGAGGCCACCAAGCCGCTCAAGCAGGCGTTGGCCAAGGTCGAGCAGGAGATCAAGCGCCTGGCCGAGGGCGGCGACGCCGCCTTCCGCAGCGACCCGCCGCTGGAACTCACCCGCCAGCTGCTCTATTTCGTCGCCCACGCGCCCACCGACCACGGCCGCATCGGCGAGATCCGCGAAGTCTTCGGCCTGGGCCAGTACCTGCCCAGCGAATCCGAACTCGCGCACGCCCGCGGCAGCCTCAGCGGCCGCAACAAGGCGCTGCTGTCCACCGTGGCCGCGGCCATCAAGGAAGACCTGCTGCGCGTGAAGGACGCGCTCGACCTGCACCTGCGCAGCCCGGATGCCCCGGTCGGCGAGCTGGGCGAGCAGGCCGAAGCCCTGGACCGCGTCGCCGACACCCTGGGCATGCTCGGCCTGGGCGTGCCGCGCCGCGTGGTGCAGGACCAGCGCACCGCCATCCACGCCATCTCCAGCGGCGAGCGCAAGGCTGACGAGTCGAGCCTGCTCGACATCGCCGGCGCGCTGCTTTACGTCGAAGCCTCGCTGGACGACCAGGTCGCCCGCCTCGGCGAGGCGGAGGTCGGCCCCGAAGCCGAAGCCGCCGCCGCGGCCGAGCGCGCGCTGCCCAGCAGCGAAGCACGCATGGTGCTGGAAGTGCTGGTGAAGGAGGCGATCGCCAACTTCGCCCAGGCCCGCCAGTGTTTCGTGGCCTTCGTCGAAACCCACTGGGACCACGCCCAGCTGGCCGACGTGCCGCGCCTGCTCGAGGAAGTGGCCGGCGCGCTGCGCATTCTCGAGGTGCAGGACGCGCCGCAGTACCTGGCCGCCGTGCGCCGCTTCACCGAGAACGAACTGCTTCGCCGCCGCCGCGTGCCCAACGGCCAGCAGATGGACCGCCTGGCCGACGCGCTGGCCGGCCTCGAGTATTACCTCGAGGCGCTGCGCGACCGCCGCCCGAAGCGCGAGCAGATCCTCGACATCGCGCGCCAGAACCTCGAATCGCTGGGTTACTGGCCGCTGCCGGCCGAAGACCTGGCGCCGCCGTCGGCCGCGGTGCCCACCGCCGCCGCCGAACCGGTCGCCCCGGTACCCGCGCCTGCGCCGGAACCGGTGTTCGAAACGTCGCCCGTGCCCGGGGCCGAGCCCGTGGTGGAAGCCACGGCCGAGCCCGTGCACGACTTCGGCGACATCAGCCTCGACCTTGGCCAGCCGCCGGAAATCGAGCTGCCGGCCGAATTCGCCGCGCCCGAGGTTTCGTTCGAGCCGGCGGTCGAGCCGCTGCCCGAGCCGGTGGCGGAAATGGCGCCGGTCGCCGAGCCGCCGGTGCCGCAGCCGGAACCCGTCGCCGCTGCGCCGGTGGCGTCCGGCCCGCCCGCCATTCCCGGTTTCGACGGCACCAGCGACGAAATCGACGACGAGATCCGCGAAGTCTTCCTGGAGGAATTCCAGGAGGAAATCGGCAACCTCGAGCAGCTGCTGCCGAACTGGCGCAAGCAGCCGGACAACATGGAACAGCTGCGGCCCATCCGCCGCGTCTTCCACACGCTCAAGGGCAGCGGCCGACTGGTCGGCGCCAAGACCCTGGGCGAGTTCAGCTGGAAGGTCGAGTCCATGCTCAACCGCGTGCTCGACGGCACCCGCCCGGCCAGCCCGGCCGTGGTGTCGCTGATCGAACACGCCTTCAACACGCTGCCGCTGCTGCGCGCGGCGCTGCAGGGTGAAACGGTGCACGCCGACCTGGCAGGCATCGAGTCCTTGGCCGAGCGTGTGGCCGCGGGCGAAGAGGTCTTCTACCAGCCGCCGTCCGCCCCGGCTGCCGAGGTGCTTGCGCCGGCCCCCGCGCCCGTGGCCGAAGTCGAGGCCACGGTCGCGCCGGCAGAGCCCGAGCCGGTGCTGCCGGAAGTGGTGTCGCCCGCCATGGAAATGGCCGAGGCCGCTGCCGATTCCGGTTTCGCCATCGACCCGGTGCTGTTCGAGATCCTCAAGCCGGAAGTCGCCGGCCACCTGGAAACCGTCGACGCCTGGCTCGCCACCGCCGCCGGTGGCACGCAGCCGGTCAACGACCCGCTGCTGCGCGCCGTGCACACCATGAACGGCGCCTTCGCCATGACCGAGGTGACCGCACTCACCGAAGTCACCGCGCCGCTCGAGGGTTACCTCAAGCGTTCGCTGGCCGCGGCGCGTTCGCCGTCGGCCGAGGGCGTGGCCGTGATCGGCGAGGTCGCCGCTGCGATCCGCCAGGTCATCGCCGCGCTGGAACAGCCGCGCCCGAATCTGCCCAGCTACGCCGCGCTCGCCGCGCGCGTGGTGGCACTGCGCGACGCGCTGCCCGAATCCACCAGCCCGTCGATGCCCATGCACCCCGAGGACGTCGAGTCGGTCATGCCGACCGCCGTCAGTCTCGGCGCGCCCGACCTCTCCGGCCTGCCGTCGTTCGAATTCGAGGCGCCGGAACCGGTCGCCGAACCGGCCTTCCTGGAAGCGGAACGGCCGGCCGACGAGCCGGTGCAGGAAGTGGTGTCGCTCGACGCCTTCCTCGACACCGGCCTGGGCGAGGCGCAAGCCCCGCTGTCGCTGTCAGTGATCGAGGCGGCCGTCGAAGACACCGTGTCCGCGGACGAAATCGCCGCCGCCGAAGCCGCGCTGCTGGCAGCCGCCGAAGCGGAAGCTGCCGCTGCCGCCGAAGCTGCCGCTGCCGAAGCCGCTGCCGCCGAAGCCGCCGCTGCCGAAGCCGCCGCTGCCCAAGCCGCTGCTGCCGAAGCTGCTGCTGCCGAAGCTGCCGCTGCCGAAGCTGCTGCTGCCGAAGCTGCCGCTGCCGAAGCCGCCGCTGCCGAAGCCGCCGCTGCCGAAGCTGCTGCCGCCGAAGCCGCCGCCGCCGAAGCTGCGGCTGCCGAAGCTGCGGCTGCCGAAGCTGCCGCCGCCGACGCTGCGGCTGCCGAAGCCGCTGCCGCCGAAGCTGCGGCTGCCGAAGCCGCTGCCGCCGAAGCCGCCGCTGCCGAAGCTGCTGCCGCCGAAGCCGCTGCCGCCG
>JAIBEO010000253.1 GCA_019459185.1 Rhizobium sp.
CCCCGCCCCCCCCCCCCCCTCGGCCGGGCGCCTGCCGAAGGCGGCGCTGGGCATCGTGTCACTGGGCCTGATCATCGGCGGGTCGTTGTTCTCCGGCCTGCCGATCTTCATCGCCGTGGCCTATGCCGCCATGAGCCTGCTGGCGCTGGCGACCTACGCCATCGACAAGTCGGCGGCGCAATCTGGGCGCCGCCGCATCCCAGAAAACACCCTGCACCTGTTCGCGCTGCTCGGCGGCTGGCCGGGCGCGCTGGTGGCGCAGCAGTGGCTGCGGCACAAGTCGGTGAAAACCGGTTTCCTGGGCGTGTTCTGGCTGACGGTGTTCGCCAACCTGGCCCTGCTGGGCGGGATGCTGGCGACACGCTGAGGCCCGGCCATCGACCCGCGCCGGGGCGGGCGACTTGTGCATTCGCGCATCCGCGCAAGGCCGGCCCGCAGGCCCGGCACACGCCTCCGTGAGGAATGGCAGGGCACGCCGCGCCGGCGTCGCCACTAGGCTTTCCTGGCAAGCGCGCCGCCCGTGCCGCCACTTCCAGGAAAGCGAACCGATGACCCCACGATTCCGCCGTTTCCCCGCCGCCCTGCTGGCCGCGGGCCTGCTCGCCTCGTCCACGCTGCAGGCCGGCGATGCCGCGGTGCCCGCCGAAAGGCATACCCCGCTGGCCATGGAGGCCGGCACCTGGGACGCGCAGGTCACCTTCTACGAGAACGGCCAGCCCTCGGGCAGCGCGCGCGGCGTGCAGGTCAACACCCTGCTCGCCAACGACCACTGGGTGACCAACGATTTCACCATACCGGCCACGGGCGAATTCCCCGCCTACCAGGGCCATGGCGTCTGGGGCTACGACCCGGTCGCCGGCACCTACGTCAACACCTGGGTGGACACCAACGACCGCACGGTGCGCACCGACTACGGCTACTGGCACGCACCGGAGCAGACGATGGTGTGGTCGTCCAAGCAGTCCGATGGCAACGGCCACTTCGTGGACTACCGTTTCACCGAAGAATTCCGCGGCGACACCCGCGTGTTCACCGCCTGGCAGCTGGGCGTCGTGAAACCCAGCCAGCACCTGCTGCTGAAGATCGAATTCACCCGCCGGGCCGAGGCGGCCGCGGACGCCGGCGTGGACGGCGACGTGTCCCCGAGAGCCGCGCCGCGACGTTAAAACGTCGCAATCCCCCTGGAGTTCCCCGATGCGGCGCCACGGCCACCTGACGCGTTGGAACGATGGCCGCGGCTTTGGTTTCATCACGCCCTCCGGCGGCGGCGCCGACCTGTTCGTGCACATCTCCGCCTTCCCGCGGAACGGCGTGCGCCCGCAGCCGGACGAGCTGATTTCCTTCGAAGTCGAACCCGGCCAGGACGGCAAGCCGCGCGCCGTCCGGGTGCAGCGCGCGGGCTCGGCGTCGCCGGTCCGGCAGGCCCCGCGGCGGACGACGAGGCAGCCGGGGCCCGGTTGGCGTGGCACCGCCCTGGCCGCGGTCGTCATCGTGGCCGGCGCCATCGCCCTGCTCCACATGGTCGAACGCCGCGGCGCGGGAACACCAACGGCCCCCGAAGCCCGCACGGGCCTGCTGCCGGAAGCGCGACCCAAACCACGCTACCAGCGCGATGGCCGGAACCACTGTTCCGAGATGAATTCCTGCGAGGAAGCGGAGTACTTCCTCGAACACTGCCCGGGCACGCAGATGGACGGCGACGGCGACGGCCGGCCCTGCGAAAACCAGCACTGCGGCTGACTCCTCGAAGAAGAAAGGTTCTTCTCCCAAGGCCGGGACCGCTGGGCTCAAGGCGATTGCCAGTGCAGGCATCCTCGCGGCGCCGCCCCGGGCACACCGCAGCCAAGAGCCGAAGCCTTGAGCCGCACTTCGCCGCTTGACGGCGGGCTTTCCTACCGCGCTCGCCCGAGGGCCGCGGCAAGTGTCCGAAGGGACACGCAAGCGCTGACGCGCGGCTTGTCCGTGCCGATGCCTGTTCAGCCCACCGGATCGGCAGGAAAGATCGTTCCCTGCGGCCCGGATCGCAACGCGCAAGCATCACAGCGCGCTCCCACCCGCCCTTCGTCACGAAACCCGATGCAATGCACCGGCACCGCCGTGGAGGCGAAGGCCGCCTCCTGCGAAATAAGAGGCTTCACTGAGCAGGAGGCGGCCTTCGCCTCCGCGGTGGGGACGGCGCCGGAGGGATGTCGCCGGGACCAGATCCGCGACGGCTCCGGACTTGGGAGAAGAACCATAGAAAAAGGGCGCCGACGGCGCCCTTTTCCATTCCGCTGGCCGAAGAACTCAGGCCGCGGCGCGGCGCGCGATGGCCTGGGCGAAGGACTGGGTGGTGCCGGTGCCGCCGAGGTCCGGCGTCAGGTTGTCCTTGGCCGCCATGGTGTCGACGATGGCCTGGCGCAGGCGCGCGGCCTCGGCGACCTTGCCGATGTGCTCGAGCATCTGCACCGCGCCCAGCAGCAGCGCCACCGGGTTGGCGATGCCCTTGCCGGCGATGTCCGGGGCCGAGCCGTGCACGGCTTCGAAGATCGCCGCCTCGGTGCCGATGTTGGCGCCCGGGGCCAGGCCCAGGCCGCCGACCAGGCCGGCGCAGAGGTCGGAGATGATGTCGCCGAACAGGTTGGTGGTGACGATCACGTCGAACTGCTCGGGGCGCATCACCAGCTGCATGCAGGTGTTGTCCACGATCATCTCGTTGCACTGGATGTCGGGGTACTCGGCCGCCACCTGGCGCGCCACCTTCAGGAACAGGCCCGAGGTGGACTTGAGGATGTTGGCCTTGTGCACCACGGTGACCTTCTTGCGGCCCACGCGGCGGGCCAGCTCGAAGGCGTAGCGCACGATGCGCTCGGAGCCGCGGCGCGTGACCTTCTGGGTCAGCGTGGCGGTCTCGCCGTCGGCGGTGAGGTTCTGGCCCTCGCCGATGTAGGCGCCCTCGGTGTTCTCGCGCACCGTGATCAGGTCGATGTTCTCGTAGCGCGACTTGGTGTTCGGGAAGGTGATCGCCGGGCGCACGTTCGCGTACAGGTCGAAGCGCTTGCGCAGCTCGACGTTGATGGACGAGAAGCCCTCGCCCACCGGCGTGGTCAGCGGGCTCTTCAGCGCCACGCGGTGCTTGTGGATGGCCTCGAGCGTGGCGGCCGGCAGCAGTTCGCCCTGGGTCTCGTAGGCCTTCAGGCCGGCTTCCACGAAGTCGTACTGCAGCCCGAGCTTCATCGCGTCGAGCACCGACAGGGTGGCGTCCATGATTTCCGGGCCGATGCCATCGCCACGGATCACCGCGATCGTCTGGGTCATAAGTTCTTGTTCTTCCATGGGGTTTTCGCGGCCGGGCGGCCGCGTGGGGCGCAGTATTATGCCAGAAGCCGCGCCACCCCCGCCCACTGGACCTTGGTAGGGTTCCGGGCGGGGCCGGGGCTCAGTGCCCGTGTTCGGCCGGGGCCGGGGCGTGCGCGCCCGCGCCCTCGAGCTGGTCGAGGAAGTCGACGCCGCGGCGCAGGTGCGGGATAACGATGGAACCGCCCACCACCAGGGCCACGCTGAAGGCCTCGAAGAATTCGTCGCGGTTGACGCCGGCTTCCTTGCACTGGGCGATGTGGTAGCTGATGCAGTCGTCGCAGCGCACCACCATCGAGGCGACCAGGCCCATCAGCTCCTTGGTCTTGAGGTCGAGCGCGCCGGCCTTGTAGGTCTGGGTGTCGAGCGCGAAGAAGCGCCGCACCACCTGGTTGTCCTGGCCCAGGATGCGTTCGTTCATGCGCTGGCGGAATTCGGTGAATTCGCGCACGCGGTCCTTTTCGCCGGCGCTCATGCCTTGGCCTCCAGCAGCGGGGCCAGGCCGCCGGCGCGGTCGAGCGCCACCAGGTCGTCGTAGCCGCCCACGTGGGTATCGTCGATGAAGATCTGTGGCACCGAGGTACGCCTGGCGCGGGCCAGCATTTCCTGGCGGCGCCCGAGGTCCAGGTCCACGCGCACTTCTTCCCAGCTGGCGCCACGGGACTTCAGGAAATTCTTGGCCGCCACGCAATACGGGCAGACGGCGGTGGTGTACATCACGACCTTGGGCACGGGGTTCCTCCGGTTTGGCCTGGCCAGTGTGGCGGCGCGCCGCCGGCATTTCCAGCCGCGTGGTGCAACGCTGAAGCGCGCGCGGCGGCCGGGTTAACGACGGGTTCACCCCCGGCGAAGGCCCCAGCCGCTATCCTGAGCCGTCACCCGAACGGAGCCACCGTGCGCATCCTCGCCCCCGCCGCCCTCACCCTGGCCCTCGCCCTGGCCTGCGGCGCCCGTGCGCAGGACGGTCAGCTGCCGGACATCGGCTCCTCCGCGGCGGAAATGATCGATCCCGGCACCGAGGCCGAATACGGCGCCTACCTGATCTACGAACTGCGCCGCCTCAACCTGCTGGTCGAAGACCCGCTGGTCGACGCCTGGCTGCAGGGCATGGGCTACCGCCTGGCCGCCAACAGCGACACGCCGGAGCACGGCTTCACCTTCTTCATGATGCGCGACCGGCAGATCAACGCCTTCGCCACCCTCGGCGGTTACGTCGGCATGAACGCCGGCCTGGTGCTCACCGCCGAGAACGAGGCCGAGGTGGCGGGCGTGATGGCGCACGAAGTCGCGCACGTCAGCCAGCGCCACGTGCTGCGCGCCTACGAGCGCGCGCAGAAGGACCAGGTGCCGATCATGCTGGCCATGCTGGGCGCCATCGCCGCCGCGCAGGCAGTGGGCGACAGCGGCGGCCGCGACAATTCCAGCGGCAACGCCAGCATGGCCGCGGTGGCGGGCGCGATGGCGCTGATGCAGCAGCGCCAGATCAACTACACCCGCTCGAACGAGTCCGAGGCCGACCGCATCGGCATCCAGACCCTGGCCCGCGCCGGCTACGACCCGAACGGCATGGCCGACTTCTTCGAAAGCATGCAGCGGGCCAGCCGCAGTAATTCCGGTGGCTACCAGGTGCCGGAATACCTGCGCACCCACCCCGTCACCACCACCCGCATCAGCGAAACCCGCCAGCGCGCCGGCCGCCTGCTCGAAACGCGCCCCGCCGGCGCCGCCGCCGTGCGGGCGCCGTCGCCACTGATGCTGCCCGGCAGCCTGAGCCTGGCCGGCGCCGACGACGCCCTGCCGGGTCGCGAGGAAACCTTCCCCTGGGCCCGCGAACGCCTGCGCGTGCTCAGCGCTCCCAGTGCCAGCGCCGCCGTGCTCGAATACCAGGCCCTGGCCCGCGCCCCCGGCAACCAGGTCGACGACGCCCAGCGCTACGGCCTGGCCCTGGCCCTGTCGCGGGCCGGCCGCCACGCCGAGGCCGAACGCACCCTGGACGGGCTGGTCAGTCGCCACCCCGGCGACCTGTGGCTGGAGCTGGCCCAGGCCGAGGCCGCGGCCATGGCGCGCCACGACGCCCTGGCCACCGAACGCTTCGAATCCCTGCTGCGCCGCCATCCGGAAAGCCGCCCGGTACGCCTGGCCTATTCCCAGGCGCTGGGCGAACGGGCCACGCCGGAAGCCGGCCGCCGGGCCCAGGACGTGCTGCGCCCGCTGCTGTCGGAAAGCGGCGACGACCCCCTGTTCCAGCGCAATTTCGCCCGCGCCAGCGAACTGGCCGGCGACGAGATCCGCGCCAGCGAGGCCTATGCCGAGGCCGCCTTCCTCAACGGCCGCGCGGTGGACGCCCTGAACCAGCTCGACCGGCTCAAGCAGCGCGAGGACCTCACGTATTACCAGCGCGCCCGCATCGAGGCCCGCATGGCCGCCATCACCCCGGTGGTGCTGGAAATGCGCCGCCAGGGCATCCGCGCCGAGGAGCAGCGCCCCGACATGCGCTGAGGCCACCGGGCGACCCTGTCACTGACCGGTCACAAAAGTTTTATCTACTTGCACACAGGCCCCTCCGGTGACACGGTAAACCTGTGCAGAAACGCATCCTCATCGTTGACGACGAACCCGCCATCCGGGAGATGGTGGCCTACGCCCTGCGCAAGGCCGAATACGAGCCGGTGCACGCCGGCGACGCCCGCGAGGCCCAGGTGGCGATCACCGAGCGGGTGCCCGACCTCATCCTGCTCGACTGGATGCTGCCCGGCAGCAGCGGCCTGGAGCTGGCCCGGCGCTGGCGCAAGGACGAACTCACCCGCGACGTGCCGATCATCATGCTCACCGCCCGCGGCGAGGAGAACGACCGCGTTTCCGGCCTGGAATCGGGCGTGGACGACTACGTGGTCAAGCCCTTCTCGGCGCGGGAACTGCTGGCGCGCATCCGCGCCGTGATGCGCCGCTCGCGCGACGACGAGGATGACGGTTCCGTGACCGTCGGCGGCCTGCGCATCGACGGCGCCGCCCACCGGGTGTTTGCCGGCGAGCAGCCGGTGCACGTGGGCCCCACCGAATACCGCCTGCTGCACTTCTTCATGACCCACGCCGACCGCGTGTACACCCGCACCCAGCTGCTCGACCATGTCTGGGGCGGCAACGTCTACGTCGAGGAGCGCACCGTGGACGTGCACATCCGGCGCCTGCGCAAGGCGCTCGAGCCCTACCACCTCGACGACATGGTGCAGACCGTGCGCGGCGCCGGCTACCGCTTCTCCGCGGCGGCAGGCTGAAGGAGCGCCCGGCCGGATGAGCGTGTCCATGCTGTTGCGGCTGGCCTGGCGCCAGTCCCTGATCCGGCTGCTGCTGTTCTACGCCGTCGCGCTGGGCATCGGCCTGGCCGTGGGCGAGCCCTGGTGGGCCCTGGGCCTGGCCACCGCGGCCCTGGCGGCGCGCGCCTACTGGCGGCTCTACCGCGTGCTGCGTTTCCTGGACTGGCGCAAGCAGCTGCGCACCGTGGACGGCCAGGGCCTGTGGGCCGCGCTGGAAACCCTGATCCACCGCCGCCAGACTGAAAACCGTACCCGCAGCCGCCGCCTGGTGCGCCTGCTGCGTGCCTACCGGCAGGCCGCCACGGCCATGCCCGACGGCGCCCTGGTCATCCATCGCCGCGACGGCCGGCTGGTGTGGTTCAACAAGACCGCGCGCCACCTGGTGGGCCTGCGTTACCCGCAGAGCCTGGGCGAACCCCTGATCGATTTCTTCGCCGGCAGCCCGCGCGTGCGCGAGTGGCTGGCCGCCGCCCAGACCGACGAACCGCTCACCGACCTGGCCAGCCCCACCGACCCGATGGTGCGCCTGAGCCTTCGCCTGATCCCCTACTCGGCCACCCAGTGGATGCTGGTGGCGCGCGACGTCACCAAGCTGATGCGGCTCGAGCAGGTGCGCCGCGACTTCGTCGCCAACGTCTCGCACGAGCTGCGCACGCCGCTGACGGTGGTGCACGGCTACCTGGACATGATCGAGCCGGAAGAGCACCCCGACCTGGCCGTGATGGTCGAGGAAATGCGCCGGCAGTCGCAGCGCATGACCCAGCTGGTGGAAGACCTGCTCACGCTCTCGCGCCTGGAAGCGCAGGAACACCTGCCCGAGGAGCCGATGGCCATGGCGCCCATGCTGGTCACCCTGCGCCGCGAGGCCGAGGCCCTGAGCCAGGGCCGGCACCAGGTGAGCGTGGAGGACCGGGCCGGCTGCGACCTCACCGGCTCGACCAAGGAGCTGCACAGCGCCTTCTCGAACCTCGTCAGCAACGCCGTGCGCTACACCCCGACCGGCGGCCGCATCGCCGTGCGCTTCGAGCGCACCGCCGACGGCGGCGCCCGGCTCGCGGTGCAGGACAGCGGCTACGGCATCCCCGAGCAGCACCTGCCACGCATCACCGAGCGCTTCTACCGGGTGTCCACCAGCCGCTCGCGCGAATCCGGCGGCACCGGCCTGGGCCTGTCCATCGTCAAGCACGTGCTGAGCCTGCACCAGGCACGGCTGGAAGTGGAAAGCGAGGTCGGCCGCGGCAGCACCTTCGCCTGCGTCTTCGGCCCGGCCCGGGTGCGCATGCGGCAGGCGCCGGGCGAAGCCTGAGGGGCCGCCGGCGGCGGGAAACACGTAAAGTAACGGCATGAGCCCCGACAGCCCCGAACCGATCGACCTGCACGCCCCCGACCTGTACCTCAACCGGGAGCTGTCGCAGCTGGAATTCAACTTCCGCGTCCTGGCCCAGGCCCGCGACCCGCGCGTGCCGCTGCTCGAGCGCCTGAAGTACCTGTGCATCAGCTGCACCAACCTCGACGAATTCTTCGAGATCCGCGCCGCCACCGTGCGCACCGCCCAGCAGTTCGGCGGCCCGCTGCCGCCCGACGGCATCGCGCCGACGCGCGCGCTGGAGCTGATCCACGACAAGGCGGCGATGCTGGTCGAACAGCAGTACCGTTACTGGAACGAAACCCTGCGGCCCGAGCTCAATGCCGCCGGCATCCGCATCCTGGCGCATTCGTCCTGGAACGCGCGCCAGAAGAAGTGGCTGCACAAGTATTTCCAGGACGAACTGCTGCCGGTGCTGTCGCCGCTGGGCCTGGACCCGGTGCACCCGTTCCCGCGCATCCTCAACAAGTCGCTGAACGTGGTGGTGGTGCTGGAAGGCAAGGACGCGTTCGGGCGCAGCGGCGGCATGGCCATCGTGCGCGCGCCGCGGTCGCTGCCGCGCATCATCCAGCTGCCGCCGGAAGTCTCGGGCGGCAAGCACGACTTCGTGCTGCTCTCGGCCGTGCTCACCGCCTTCGTGGACGACCTGTTCACCGGCATGAAGGTCAAGGGCGCCTACCAGTTCCGCGTCACCCGCAACTCCGAACTCTTCGTGGACGAGGAGGAAGTGGAGAACCTCGCCAGCGCGCTCAAGGACGAACTGGCCAGCCGCGGCTTCCGCCCGGCGGTGCGGCTGGAGATCGCCGAGCACTGCCCCAAGGCCATCGTCGATACCCTGCTGCAGAACTTCGGCCTGACCGAAAACGCGGTCTACCGCATCAACGGCCCGGTCAACATCAACCGCGTCACCCAGGTGTACGACCTGGTGGACCGGCCCGAGCTCAAGTTCCCCGCCTTCAAGCCCGGCGCCGTGGCGCTGGACGCCGACGCGCCCTTCGACACGCTGCGCCAGCGCGACGTGCTGCTGCACCATCCCTACCAGAGCTTCCAGTCGGTGCTCGACCTGCTCCAGCACGCCGCCCACGACCCGGACGTGCTGGCCATCAAGCAGACGCTCTACCGCACCGGCAAGGACAGCAAGATCATCGACCACCTGATCGCCGCCGCCCGCAACGGCAAGGACGTGACGGTGGTGGTGGAACTGCGCGCGCGCTTCGACGAAGAAGCCAACATCCGCCTCGCCGACCAGCTGCAGGAAGCCGGCGTGCAGGTGATGTACGGCGTGGTGGGCTACAAGACCCACGCCAAGATGATGCTGATCGTGCGCCGGGAAGGCAAAAAGCTGCAGCGCTACGTGCACCTGGGCACCGGCAACTACCACGCCGGCACCGCCCGCGTGTACACCGACATCGGCCTGATGACCGCCAACCCGGACATCGCCGCCGACGTGCACGATATCTTCCACCAGCTCTCCGGCCTGGCGCCGGCGATCAAGCTGCGCAAGCTGCTGCAGTCGCCCTTCACCCTGCACAAGGGCCTGCTGCGAAAGATCGGCCACGAGGCGAAGCTGGCCCGCGAGGGCAAGCGCGGCCACATCATCGCCAAGATGAACGCACTCAACGAACCCACGGTGATCCGTGCGCTTTACGAGGCCTCGCAGGCCGGCGCGAAGATCGAGCTGATCGTGCGCGGCGCCTGCTGCCTGCGGCCGGGCGTGCCCGGCGTGTCGGACAACATCACCGTGCGCTCGCTGGTGGGCCGTTTCCTCGAGCACAGCCGCGTGTATTGGTTCGGCAACGACGGCAAGCCCGAGATCTACTGTTCGAGTGCCGACTGGATGGAGCGCAACCTCATGCGCCGCGTCGAGACCTGCTTCCCCATCCTGGAACCGAAGCTGGCCGAGCGCGTGTTCGAAGAGGAGCTGGCCAACTACCTGGCCGACAACCTGCAGGCCTGGAGCCTGGGCGAGGACGGCAGCTACGCGCAGGTCTCGCCGGCCGAGGGCGAGATGCCTTATTCTGCGCAGGGCGCGCTCCTGGCCAAACTCTGCGGATGACCGAATGCCGACCGACTCCCCGCCGCTGAAGGACGGAGACCTCCTGGCGGCGGTCGACCTCGGCTCCAACAGCTTCCACATGGTCGTCGCCCGCTACGTGCTGGGCCAGCTGCGCATCGTCGACCGCATCAAGGAAACCGTGCGCCTGGCCGAGGGCCTCGATGGCCGCGGCGGCCTCGACCCGGCCGTCATGCCGCGCGCGCTCGACTGCCTGGCCCGCTTCGGCCAGCGCCTGCGTACCATCCCGCCGCGGCGCGTGCGCGCCATCGCCACCAATACCGTGCGCCAGCTCGCCAACCCTCAGGCCTTCTTGATGCCCGCGGAAACGGCGCTGGGCCACGGCATCGAAGTCGTCGCCGGCCGCGAGGAGGCGCGCCTGATCTACCTTGGCGTGGCGCACGGCAACCCGCCGGAACCGGGCAAGCGCCGGCTGGTGATGGACATCGGCGGCGGCTCCACCGAATTCATCATCGGCGAAGGGCTCGACGCCATCGAGCGCGAGAGCCTGCAGATGGGCTGCATCGCCACCACCCGCCGCTTCTTCGCCGACGGCAAGCTCTCGCGCAAGCGCTGGAAGGAAGCGCGCACCGAGATCACGGCCGAGTTCCAGCAGTTCGCCTCGGCCTACCGGCAGCGCGGCTGGCACGACGCCATGGGCTCGTCGGGCACCATCAAGGAAATCTGCGACATCTCGGTGAAGATGAAGCTCACCAAGGTTTCGATCACCGACGCCAGCCTGGCGGTCATCCGCGACAAGCTGCTGGAATTCGAGACGCTCGACGCCATCCGCCTGCCCGGCCTGTCGGCCGAGCGCCGGCCCATCATCGCCGGCGGCCTGCTGGTGCTCGACGCCGCCTTCACCGAACTCGGCATCGAGCGCATGTACGTCAGCGACCACGCCATGCGCGAGGGCGTGCTGTACGACCTGATCGGCCGCGACCGCGAGGCCGACCCGCGCGAGGATTCCATCCGCGCCCTGTGCGACCGCTACGGCGTGGACGCCGCCCAGGCCGCGCGCGTGGAGGCCACGGCGCTGAGCCTGTTCGACCAGGCCGAGGCGGCCTGGAACCTCGACGCCGACAACCGCCGCCAGCTGGCCTGGGCCGCGCGCATCCACGAGATCGGCCTGGCCATCGCCCACAGCCAGTACCACCAGCACGGCGCCTACCTGGTGGAACACTCGGACATCGCCGGCTTCTCGCGCACCGAACAGCAAACCCTGGCCGCGCTGGTGCGCAACCAGCGCCGCGGCTTCCACCCTCCCAGCTTCGACAAGCTGCCCGACCGCCTCGTAGCGAACGTGCAGCGCTGCGCCCTGCTGCTGCGCCTGGCCGTGCTGATGCACCGCAGCCACGACCGCGACCCGCTGCCGGTGGTGGAACTGGACGTGGACGGCGACGAACTGCTGCTACGCCTGCCGCGCCGCTGGCTCGAAGGCCATCCGCTCACCCGTCTCGACCTCGAAGGCGAGCGCGAGCAGCTGGCCGAGATCGGCCGCCACCTGGTGCTCAAGGCCATCTGAGCCGCTGTCATGCCGGCGCAATCGCGCCGTAACGCGGTTTCCATGCGGCACCGCCACAGTGCAGGCCATGAACCCCCGCCTGCACATCGAACTGGTCACCGAGACCTACCCGCCCGACGTCAACGGCGTCGCGCTCACCGTGCAGTCGCTCGAACACGGGCTGCGCCGGCTCGGCCACACGGTCGGCCTGGTGCGACCCGAGCGCGAGGACGACAGCCCGCGCCCCGACGCCTCGCTGATGCTGGTGGAAGGCGCGCCCATCCCCCGCTACCCGGGCCTGCGCTTCGGCCTGCCGGCCGGCAAGCGCCTGGCGGCGCGCTGGGCCGCGCAGCGACCGGACGCGGTCTACATCGCCACCGAAGGCCCGCTGGGCTGGTCGGCGCTCAAGGCCTGCCGCCGGCTGGGCATCCCGGTGGCCACGGGATTCCACACCCGCTTCGATGATTACGTGGGCCGCTATGGCGCCGGTTTCCTGAGCCCCTGGGTGTTCGCCTGGCTGCGCCGCTTCCACAACCGCGCCGACGCCACCCTGGTGCCCACCCGCGAGCTGCAGGACACGCTGTCGCAGCAGGGTTTCCACCGCGCCGTGCGGCTGGGCCGCGCGGTCGACACCCGCGCCTTCCACCCGGGCTGGCGCGACCCGGCACTGCGCGAAAGCTGGGGCGCCACGGACGGCGCCCCGGTCGTGATCCACGTCGGCCGCATCGCGCCCGAGAAGAACCTGCCGCTGGCCGTGCGCAGCTTCCGCCTGCTGCAGCAGGCGCGGCCGGACGCGCGTTTCGTCTGGGTCGGCGACGGCCCGGCGCGCGCCGCGCTGCAGGAGGCCAACCCGGACTTCATCTTCGCCGGCGTGCAGCGCGGCGACGCGCTGGCGCGCAGCTTCGCCAGCGCCGACGTGTTCTGCTTCCCCAGCTTGTCCGAGACCTTCGGCAACGTCACGCTCGAGGCCATGGCCAGCGGCATCGCCACGGTGGCCTTCGACTACGGTGCCGCGCGCGAGCACCTGGTGCACGGCGCGCACGGCGCCACCGCGGCCTTCGGCGACGAACCGGGTTTCACCGACGCCCTGGTCGGCACCGCGCTGCGGCCTGACCTGCGCCAGCTCGGCGAAGCGGCGCGCAACGCCGTGCAGCACCTGCACCCCGACACCGTGGCGGCCGAGTTCGCCGACCTGCTGGCGGCGCTGGGCGACCGGGAGCAGGCGGCGTGAACGCCCGCACCCGCCGGCTCGTGGACCGCGAGCAGGGCTGGTGCCTGGCCGCCAACCGCTGGGGCGCGCGCGCCGCGGTTCGGGCCTATTTCCGCGCCGTCAGCCGGCTGGGCGACGGCGCCTTCTGGTATGCGCTGATGGCGGCACTGGTGCTGTTCGACGGCTGGCGCGGGCTCAGTGCCTCGGCGCACCTGGCCGCCACGGGGCTGGTGGCGCTGCTGCTGTACCGCAAGCTCAAGCGCTGGACGCGCCGGCCGCGGCCCTTCGCCGCCGATGGCCGCATCCGGCCCTGGATCGCACCGCTGGACGAATTCAGCTTCCCCTCGGGGCACACGCTGCACGCCGTGGCCTTCACCCTGGTGGCGCTGGCGCACTACCCCGCGCTGGCACCGCTGCTGGTGCCTTTCGCCGCCAGCGTGGCGGTCTCGCGCGTGGTGCTGGGCCTGCACTACCCCAGCGACGTGCTCGCCGCCACCGCCATCGCGGTCGGCCTGGCCTCGCTCTCCCTCTGGCTAGTCCCCGGCGTCACCCTGCTTTGAAAATGGGGTCAGAGAACATATTTGTTTCAAACAAATATGTTCTCTGACCCCATTTTCGGTTTGCATTTAGCTTATCCGCGTTTATCCGCGCAGATCCGTGGCAAAAGCCGTGCTTACAAAGCCGCGAGCAGCGCGTTGAAGGTGGGGCTGGGGCGCATGGCGGCGGCGACCTTGGCCGGGTCCGGGC
>JAIBEO010000261.1 GCA_019459185.1 Rhizobium sp.
CCCTCGCGGAGAGCTTCGCGGCTGAAGCCGCTCCTACAGCCGCCCCACAGCCGGCCCCACAGTGTTCTGACCTGGGCCCGCCCGGGGCGGCTATAATGTCGCGCTTCCCATCCCCCGGAGCCGCTCCATGCTGCGCATCCAGGCCGAAGCACTGACGTTCGACGACGTCTCTCTCGTTCCCGCCCATTCCGCGGTCCTGCCCAAGGACGTCAGCCTCGCCACGCAGCTCACGCGTGGCATCCGCCTGAACCTGCCCATCGTGTCCGCCGCCATGGACACCGTCACCGAAGCCCGCCTGGCCATCGCCATGGCCCAGCTCGGCGGCATCGGCATCATCCACAAGAACATGTCGCTGCAGCAGCAGGCCGCGCACGTGCTGCAGGTGAAGAACTTCGAAGCCGGCGTGATCCGCGAACCATTCACCGTGACGCCGCAGACCACCATCGGCGAAGTCATCAAGCTCACCCGCGCCCGCAACATCTCCGGCGTGCCGGTGGTGGACGGCGGCCAGCTGGTGGGCATCGTCACCAGCCGTGACATGCGCTTCGAGAAGAAGCTCGACGACCCCGTCAAGAACATCATGACCCGCAAGGAAAAGCTGGTCACGGTGCGCGAGGGCGCCAGCGACGACGAAGTGCTGCAGCTGATGCACAAGCATCGCATCGAAAAGGTGCTGGTGGTGGACGACGGCTTCGCGCTGCGCGGCCTGATCACCGTCAAGGACATCCAGAAGGCCCGCGACAATCCCCACGCCGCCAAGGACGCCGACGAGCAGCTGCTGGCCGGCGCCGCGGTGGGCGTGGGCGGCGACACCGAAGCGCGCATCGAGGCGCTGGTGGCCGCGGGCGTGGACGTGGTGGTGGTGGACACCGCGCACGGCCATTCGCAGGGCGTGCTCGACCGCGTGGCCTGGGTCAAGAAGAACTACCCGAAGCTGCAGGTCATCGGCGGCAACATCGTCACCGGCGACGCCGCCCTGGCCCTGATGGACGCCGGCGCCGACGCGGTGAAAGTGGGCGTGGGCCCCGGTTCCATCTGCACCACCCGCATCGTCGCCGGCGTGGGTGTGCCGCAGATCACCGCCGTGGGCATGGTGGCCGATGCGCTCAAGGGCCGCATCCCGCTGATCGCCGACGGCGGCATCCGCTATTCGGGCGACATCGCCAAGGCGCTGGTGGCTGGCGCCAGCTGCATCATGATCGGCGGCCTGTTCGCCGGCACCGAGGAGAGCCCGGGCGAGATCGAGCTCTTCCAGGGCCGCAGCTACAAGAGCTACCGCGGCATGGGTTCGCTGGGCGCGATGGAGCTGGGCAGCAAGGACCGCTATTTCCAGGACGCCTCCGACGCCGACAAGCTGGTGCCCGAGGGCATCGAGGGCCGGGTGCCGTACCGCGGCCTGCTGCGCAACATCGTGCACCAGCTGGCGGGCGGACTGCGTTCGTCCATGGGTTACGTCGGCTGCGCCACCATCGAGGAGATGCGCACGCGGCCCAAGTTCGTGCGCGTCACCAACGCCGGCACCCGCGAAGCCCACGTCCACGACGTGCAGATCACCAAGGAACCGCCCAACTACCGGATGGGCTGAGGCCAGGACGCCAACACCATGACCGACATCCACGGCGACAAGATCCTCATCCTCGACTTCGGCGCGCAGTACACGCAGCTGATCGCCCGCCGCATCCGCGAATTCGGCGTCTACTGCGAGATATGGGCCTGGGACCACGACCCCGCCGAGATCGCCGCCTGGGGCGCCAAGGGCATCATCCTCTCGGGTGGCCCGGAATCGACCACCGAAGCGAACTCGCCGCGCGCGCCGCAGGCGGTGTTCGACGCCGGGGTGCCGATCCTGGGCATCTGCTACGGCATGCAGACCATGGCCATGCAGCTCGGCGGCCTGGTCGAGGGCGGCCACCACCGCGAGTTCGGCTACGCCGAGGTCGAGGTCACGGCCGAGTGCTCGCTGCTCGACGGCCTGAAGGACCACGCCGGCAGCCCGCCGCGCCTGGACGTGTGGATGAGCCACGGCGACCGCGTCACCCGCATCCCCGAAGGTTTCGAAGTCACGGCGCGCACGGCCTCGGTGCCCATCATCGCCATGGCCGACGAGGCCCGCCGCTGGTACGGCGTGCAGTTCCACCCGGAAGTGACCCACACCAAGTCCGGCGAGCAGATGCTGCGCCGCTTCGCGGTGGAGGTCTGCGGCTGCGCCACGCTGTGGACCGCGGCCAATATCATCGAAGACCAGATCCAGCGCGTGCGCGCCCAGGTGGGCCAGGACGAGGTGCTGCTGGGCCTGTCCGGCGGCGTCGATTCTTCGGTGGTGGCGGCCCTGCTGCACAAGGCCATCGGCGAGCGGCTGACCTGCGTATTCGTCGACACCGGCTTGCTGCGCTGGCAGGAAGGCGACCAGGTGATGGCGATGTTCGCCGAGCACATGGGCGTGAAGGTCATCCGCGTCAACGCCGCCGACCGCTATTTCGCGTCCCTGGCCGGCGTGTCCGACCCGGAGGCCAAACGCAAGATCATCGGCCGGCTGTTCGTCGAGATCTTCGAGGAAGAGTCGGCCAAGCTGCGCAACGTGAAGTGGCTGGCCCAGGGCACGATCTACCCCGACGTGATCGAGTCGGCGGGTTCCAAGACCGGCAAGGCCCACGTCATCAAGAGCCACCACAACGTCGGTGGCCTGCCAGAGCACATGAAGCTGGGCCTGGTGGAGCCGCTGCGCGAGCTGTTCAAGGACGAGGTGCGGCGCATCGGCGTGGAGCTCGGCCTGCCGCGCGAAATGGTCTACCGGCATCCGTTCCCGGGCCCGGGCCTGGGCGTGCGCATCCTGGGCGAGGTGAAGCGTGACTACGCCGAGATCCTGGCCCGCGCCGACGCCATCTTCATCGAGGAACTGCGCAAGGCCGGCTGGTATGACAAGACCTCGCAGGCCTTCGCGGTGTTCCTGCCCGTGAAGTCGGTGGGCGTGGTGGGCGACGCCCGCGCCTACGAGTGGGTGATCGCGCTGCGCGCGGTGGAAACCGTCGACTTCATGACGGCGCACTGGGCGCACCTGCCTTACGACTTCCTCGACACGGTGTCGCGCCGCATCATCAACGAGATCCGCGACATCTCCCGCGTGGTTTACGACATCAGCGGCAAACCGCCCGCGACCATCGAGTGGGAATGAGCGAACCGCGCAGCGACGAAGACTGGATGCGCCACGCGCTGGCGCTGGCCGACCGGGCCGAGCAGGAAGGCGAGGTCCCGGTGGGCGCGGTGCTGGTCGGGCCCGACGGCCGGCTCGTCGCCGAGGGCTGGAACCGCAACATCGGCGAGCACGACCCCACGGCCCACGCCGAGATCGTGGCCCTGCGCCGCGGCGGCCAGGCCCTGGGCAACTACCGCCTCACCGGCTGCACGCTCTACGTGACGCTCGAGCCCTGCGCCATGTGCTCGATGGCCATGGTGCATGCGCGCCTGGCGCGGGTGGTCTACGGCGCCAGCGACCCCAAGACCGGCGCGGCCGGCAGCGTCTTCAACCTGCTCACCGATTCGCGGCACAACCACCGGCTGCAGGCCGAGGGCGGCGTGCTGGCCGAAGATGCGGGTTCGCGCCTGACCGAGTACTTCCGTCGCAAGCGGGCCCGCCCGGGGCTTTGAATCAGTCGCGGCGGGTCATTTCCAGGTCAAGCTCCGCGCTGAAGTTGCGCACCGCGAGCACCACTTCCAGCGTCAGGAAGAAGCTGGCCAGCAGCAGGCCCAGCACGCCGGCCACCGCCAGCACCGTGGGCGCGAGGCCCAGCCGGAAGCCGCTGAAGGCGTCCACCGCCAGCGCCAGGCTGGTGCCGACGAAGCAGCCCAGCGACACGTAGAGCATCACGCAGGCGCGCAGCACGTGCTTGGAGCGCACGCGGTGCCGGCTGATCTGCAGTTCGAGTTCGGGGCGGTGCTCAGGCGAACTGTTGTCGAGCTGGCCCACCAGCGAACGCAACCGGTCCACCACCCGCGCCAGCCGGTTGTTGGCCGAAATCAGCAGCGAGCCCGTCGCTGCCATCAGCAGGGCAGGGGCCAGCATGGACGAGAGGATGCGGTAGTGGTCCAAGTTGTCCGCGGGGAACATGGTGGGGCCTGCGTGGTGGGACACGCGGGGTATGATGCGGCCATCGCCACCACGCCGCCATAGCCCCATGCCCGCGCACGAACAGAACCTGATCTGGATCGACCTCGAGATGACCGGCCTCGATCCCGACACCGACTCGGTGCTCGAGATCGCCACCCTGGTCACCGACAGCCAGCTCAAGGTGCTGGCCGAGGGCCCCGAGCTTGCCATCCGGCATCCGCTGGAGCGGCTCGAGGCCATGGACGAATGGAACCGCGGCACCCATTCACGCTCGGGCCTGTGGCAGCGCGTGCTCGACAGCACGGTCACCATGGCCCAGGCCGAGGCCATGACGGTGGCCTTCCTCAGCGAGTGGGTGCCGGCCGGCAAGTCGCCCATCTGCGGCAACTCGATCTGCCAGGACCGGCGTTTCCTGGTGCGGCACATGCCGCGGCTGGAGCGCTATTTCCACTACCGCAACCTTGATGTCTCCACGCTCAAGGAGCTGGCGCGGCGCTGGGCGCCGGACGTGCTGGCCGGCGTCGGCAAGGTCGGCGCGCACACGGCGCTGTCGGACATCCGCGAATCGGTGAAGGAGCTGGCGCACTACCGCCAGCACATGGGCAAGCTCGGCGGCCAGCCGGCGCCCTGAACCCGCTCAACCGCGGTCGGGGTCTTCCACGGCCGCGGTTATCTGCGCCAGCGGGCGCCCGTCGGCGTCGTGGTGGTACACGTGCAGGTCGCGCTGCGGGAAGGGGATGGACACGCCCGCCTGGGCGAAGTCCCGGTGGATGGCTTCGGTCAGGTCGCTGCGCACGGTGACGAAATCGGGCGTCTTCACCCAGGCCCGCAGCACCAGGTTGACGCTGCTCTCGCCCAGGCCGGACACCAGCACGTCGGTTTCCGGCGTGGCCAGCACCCGCGGGTGCGCCTTGGCCAGCGCCAGCAGCACCTCGCGGGCATGGCGGATGTCGTCGCCGTAGCCCACGCCCACCGGCAGGTCGATGCGGCGCTCGCCGCGCGCGGTGAAATTGACGATCGGCGAGCTGGTGACCTCGCTGTTGGGCAGGGTGATGTCGTGGTTCTGGTAGGCCCGCAGCACGGTCTGGAAGATGCCGACGCGCTCGACGATGCCCTCCTGCCCGGCGATCTGCACCGCGTCGCCGGCGCGGAACGGCCGCAGCACGATCAGCATCACGCCCGAGGCGATGTTCGACAGCGAATCCTTAAGCGCCAGGCCGATGGCCAGGCCGGCGGCGCCCAGCACCGCCAGCAGCGAGGTGGTGGGCACGCCCAGGGCGTCGAGCGCGGCCACCAGCACCACCACCAGCACCACCACGTAGGCGATGTTGCGCAGGAAGTCGCGCAGGATCAGGTCCATGCCCACCCGCGTCATCACCCGGTCCAGGCCCTTGGCCAGCAGCCGCGCCAGCCACAGGCCGACCAGCGCGATCGCCAGCGCCACGCCGATTCGCCACAGCCATTCCGAGGAAGCCAGGCGCGCGAGGAAGTCGCCTGCGTTGCCGGTGAGTTCGGCGAGCGTGGCCGGTGCCGCCATCAGCCCGCCTTGAGTTTGGCCAGGCGCAGCCAGGTGTCGATCACGGTGTCGGGGTTGAGCGACACCGACTCGATGCCCTGCTGCATCAGCCACTCGGCCAGGTCGGGGTGGTCGGAAGGGCCCTGGCCGCAGATGCCGATGTACTTGCCCTTGGCGCGGGCGGCGCCGATGGCCATCGACAGCAGCTTCTTCACCGCCGGGTCGCGCTCGTCGAACAGGTTGGCGACGATGCCCGAATCGCGGTCCAGGCCCAGGGTGAGCTGGGTGAGGTCGTTGGAGCCGATGGAGAAGCCGTCGAAGATATCGAGGAACTCGTCGGCCAGCAGCGCGTTCGAGGGCACCTCGCACATCATGATCACCTTCAGGCCGTTTTCGCCGCGCTTGAGGCCGTTGGCCTCGAGCGCCGCGATCACGGCGCGGCCTTCCTCGAGCGTGCGCACGAACGGGATCATGATCCAGCAATTGGTCAGGCCCATCTCGTCGCGCACCTTGCGCACGGCCTTGCACTCGAGCGCGAAGCAGTCGCGGAAGTCGGGGTGGATGTAACGCGAGGCGCCGCGGAACCCGATCATCGGGTTTTCCTCGTGCGGCTCGTAGGCCCTGCCACCGACCAGGTTGGCGTATTCGTTGGACTTGAAGTCGGACAGGCGCACGATCACCGCGTTCGGCGCGAACGCGGCGGTGAGGGTGGCGATGCCTTCGGCCAGGCGCTCGACGTAGAAGCTCACCGGGTCGGCATAGCCGGCGGTGATCTGGTCGATCTGCTTCTTCAGGTCGGCCGGCTGCTTGTCGTACTCGAGCAGGGCGCGCGGGTGCACGCCGATCTGGCGGGCGATGATGAATTCCAGGCGGGCCAGGCCGATGCCCTGGTTCGGCAACTGCGCGAAGTCGAAGGCGCGCTCGGGGTTGCCGACGTTCATCATGATCTTCAGCGGCGCCGGCGGCATGTTGCCGAGGTCGGTGGTGGTGACTTCGAAGCCGAGCTTGCCCGCGTAGATGTAGCCGGTGTCGCCCTCGGCGCAGCTGACGGTGACTTCGGCGCCGTCCGGGATCGACTGCATCGCGTCGCCGGTGCCCACCACGGCCGGCACGCCCAGCTCGCGGGCGATGATGGCCGCGTGGCAGGTGCGGCCGCCGCGATTGGTGACGATGGCGGCGGCGCGCTTCATGATCGGCTCCCAGTCGGGGTCGGTCATGTCGGCCACCAGCACGTCGCCGGGCTGGAACTTGCTCATCTCGGCCAGGCTGCGCACCACGCGGGCGGTGCCGGCGCCGATCTTGTGGCCGATGGCGCGGCCTTCGCTGAGCACCTCGCCGCGGGCGGCGAGGGCATAACGCTCGATCTGGGTGGCATGGGCGCGCGACTTCACCGTTTCGGGCCGCGCCTGCACGATGTAGAGCTTGCCGGTGTTGCCGTCCTTGGCCCATTCGATGTCCATCGGGCGGCCGTAGTGTTTTTCGATCACCAGCGCCTGGCGCGACAGTTCCTCGACGTCGGCGTCGGTGACCGAGAAACCGCGGCGCAGGTCGGCCGGGGTGTCCTCGATGCGCACGCGCTCGCCGGGCTTGTCCGAATACACCATCCGGATCAGCTTGCTGCCGAGCGTGCGGCGCAGGATGGCGGGCTTGCCGGCCTGCAGGGTCGGCTTGTAGACGTAGAACTCGTCCGGGTTCACCGCGCCCTGCACGACCATTTCGCCCAGGCCGTAGCTGGAGGTGACGAACACCACGTCGCGGAAACCGGATTCGGTGTCGAGCGTGAAGAGCACGCCCGAGGCGCCGATGTCCGAGCGCACCATCAGCTGCACGCCGGCCGAGAGGAACACGTCCTCGTGCTTGAAGCCGTGGTGCACGCGGTAGGCGATGGCGCGGTCGTTGTAGAGGCTGGCGAAGACTTCCTTCACCTTCAGCACCACGTCGTCCTCGCCGGTGACGTTGAGGAAGGTTTCCTGCTGGCCGGCGAAGCTGGCGTCCGGCAGGTCCTCGGCGGTGGCGGAGGAGCGCACGGCCACGGCCAAGTCGGCGGCGCCGGCTTCGGCGCAGAGCTTGCGGTAGGCCTCGCGGATGGCCTGGTCGAGCTGCGGCTGCAGCGGGGCGTCGATCACCCAGCCGCGGATCTCGCCGCCGGCGGCGACCAGGGCGTCCACGTCCTCGACGTCGAGCGCGCCCAGGCGGTCGTAGATGCGCTGGTGCAGGTTGTTGTGGGCGATGAATTCACGGAAGGCGTGGGCCGTGGTGGCGAAGCCGCCGGGCACCGAGACGCCGAGGTGGGCCAGCTGGCCGATCATCTCGCCGAGCGAGGAGTTCTTGCCGCCGACCTGGGCCAGGTCGGAGAGGCGGAGTTCGTGCAGCCAGAGGACGTCGGCGTTCAAGGGAGGCTCCGTACAGCGTGAAGCTGCGTATGATGCGACCCCAGCGCAAGCCATACAAGCTTGAATTGTCTAGGGATTCGTGCGCCGGGAGGCCGGCGCCGCAGGCGAGGGCAGGGCATGGAAGGAGTTCGGCCGATTTTCTACGTTTCCGACGGCACCGGCATCACCGCCGAGACCATCGGCCACAGCCTGTTGACCCAGTTCAGCGGGGTCGAGTTCGCCAGCCGGCGCATCGCCTTCGTCGACAGCGTCGAGAAGGCCCAGGCCGCCGTGGCGGAGATCCGGGCCGCCGGCGAAGCCACTGGCTGCCGGCCGGTGGTGGTGAACACGGTGGTGGACGAGGAGCTCAACGCCCTGCTGGCCAGCAGCGGGGCCCTGATGCTGGACGTGTTCGCGCCCTTCATCAGCCCGCTCGAGCAGGAGCTGGGCCGGGTGCGCCACCCCCGGGTCGGCCACGCCCACGGCCTGGTCGACTTCGCCGCCTACGAGCAGCGCATCAACGCCACCAACTACGCGCTCACCCACGACGACGGCATCGACATCCACTACGATGACGCCGACGTGATCCTGGTCGGCGTGTCGCGTTCGGGCAAGACGCCCACCTGCCTGTACATGGCCCTTCACTATGGCGTGAAGGCCGCCAACTATCCGCTCACGGTGGAAGACCTGGAGGGGCGCGAACTGCCCCGGCGCCTGCGCACGCACCGCCGCAAGCTGTTCGGCCTGACCATCGACCCGGCGCGCCTGCAGCAGATCCGCCAGGAACGCCGCCCGAATTCCCGCTACGCCACCCTCGAAACCTGCCGCTCGGAAGTGGTGGCGGCCGAGGCGATGTTCCGCCAGGAGAACATTCCGGTGCTCAGCACCACCCATACCTCGATCGAGGAAATCGCCGGCAAGGTGCTGGCCAACCTGGGCATCCACCGGCACATGTTCTGAGCCCCGCGGGCCGGCGCTGGGCTGCGTGCTAGCATCGGTCCATGCCCGCCATGCACCTGAAAAACGGACTGCCGCGCCTGAGCCGCTTCGAGTGGCTGATGGGCCTTTACGGCGAGAATTTCCTGCGCCTGGTGCGTATGTTCCAGCCGCAGGCGCTGGCCGAAGGCCGCTATGTTTCCAGCGTGCCGGGCGGCCTGGAGCTGCAGGTGGACGTGCTGGCCCAGCACCCGTACACGGTGGAGCTGCGCCTGAGCTACCGCATGCTCGATGCCGCCACCGGCCAGCCCGATCCTTCCGCCTACGTGCGCCTGTACCGCGACGCGCGCCAGGCCGAAGTCACCCACTGCTATGTCGGCCGCCACTGGCAGGACGTGCTGGGCCTGCGCCCAAGCGTGCAGGCCATGGTCAGCCACCGCCTGCGCATGAACAGTTTCCTCAACAAGTGGCTCGACTATCTTGAAGGGCAGGGGCACGGTCCCCACACCCTGTCGGACACCGGCGAGACGGCGGCCGACAAAAAAAGTGCAGCATGTGCTTGACGAACTCCGGACGCATGTCTAAACTTTCGCTTCTTCCTTCGGTGGGGCTATAGCTCAGCTGGGAGAGCGCTACAATGGCATTGTAGAGGTCATCGGTTCGATCCCGATTAGCTCCACCACCGAATCAAAGCGGCACGCTGTCCCCATCGTCTAGAGGCCTAGGACATTACCCTTTCACGGTAGCGACCGGGGTTCGAATCCCCGTGGGGACGCCATCATCAGTGATGTCCAGAAAGCCCGGCTCCGGCCGGGCTTTCTTTTTGCCCGCCGCCTGGTGCGAAGATGCCCGCCATGCCCCACGTTTCACTCGACCACGACGTGCTGCTTGCGCTGCTGCCGATCGAATCGGTGCCGGCGATGAGCGCCTGGCTGGGCGGCGAGGAGCGCGACCGGCTCGCCACCATCGCCTCAGGCCCGCGCCGCGCGCAGTTCCTGGCCGGCCACGTGCTGGCGCGCCAGTTGGCCGTGGAATTCGCCGGCGGCGAGGCGGAAGGCTGGCATTTCCACGTCGGCGCGCAGCAACATCGTGAACTGCTCGGCCCCGGCGGTCGCCGGCTCTGCCTCTCGATCAGCCACAGCCAAGACCAGGTGGCCGCCGCAATCGCGGAGCGCCCCATCGGCGTCGACCTGGAACTGTCGCCGGAGCCGCGCGACTGGGCCGACCTGGCGCGCCGGCTGTTTTCCCCGTCAACGGCCGCGTGGGTGCTGGGCGAGGGCGAAGCCGGCCGTGACCGCCGCTTCCGCGAGGCTTGGGCCCTACTCGAAGCCCAAGGCAAGCGCAGCGGGGACGGCGTGCAACGCGCCGTGTTCCGGCGCCTGTGCCTCGACTCCTGCGAAGGCGCGGACGCCGACGCCCTGGCTTGGCCGGTGGGCGAGGGCAGCCTGGCCCTGGCTGGCTGGCGCGGCATGCGCGTTGGTGCGATGGGCTTGTCCACCGCCGCGATGCGGGCCTGGACCTTTTCCGGTTGAACCCCGCGACGCGGCGGCCCGCTTTTCGCCGAGTCGACTGAAGCACTGCGCCGCCCTCCTGCCTCAGGCGGGCCTGCGGCGCAGGGGCGCGCCGAACGCGGGGTCGGTACTGACGCGGCTGGCCATGGTGCCGGGTGGGTTGCGGTACCAGCCCGGGTCGCTGAAATCGCCCGGGGCCAGGTCGTCGCGCACCTTGAGCACGGTGAACATGCCGCCCATTTCGATGTTCCCGAACGGGCCCTTGCCGGCCATCATCGCCAGCGTGTTTTCCGGGCCCTGCATGTGGCCGCTGTCGGTATGGTCCTGGTGTTCCGACATGCCGTCCCGGCCCATGGCCATGTAGCCCGGCAGCATCCGGCGGATCTTCTCCTCCACGCCCGACTGGTCCACGCCCAGCGTGTTCGGGACGTCGTGGCCCATCGGCCCCATGGTGTGGTGCGACATGTGGCAGTGGAAGGCCCAGTCGCCGGGCACGGCGGTGAATTCGATGTCGCGCATCTGGCCGACACCCACGATTTCCGTCACCTCGCGCCGCCATTGCGCCTTCGGCCAGCGGCCGCCGTCGGAGCCGGTGACCTCGAACTGCACGCCGTGCAGGTGGATCGGGTGGTTCCACATGCTCAGGTTGCCGACGCGGATGCGCACGCGTTCGCCGGTGCGCGCCACCATCGGTTCGATGGCGGGGAAGACCTTGGAATTGAAGGTCCACAGGTCGAAGTCCTGCATCACCGCCGGGTCGGGGCGGCGGGTGCCCGGGTGCAGGGCGAAGTTGTGCAGCAGCAGCGCGTAGTCGCGGTCCACGTGGTCGCCGCCGCGCGGGTGGATGATGAACAGGCCCATCATGCCCATGGCCATCTGCACCATCTCGTCGGCATGCGGGTGGTACATGTGCGTACCGTGCTGCCTGAGCGTGAATTCGTAGGCGAAGGTTTCGCCCGGGGCGATCTTCGGCTGGCTCAGTCCGCCGACGCCGTCCATGCCGCTGGGCAGGACCAGGCCGTGCCAGTGGATGGTGGTGGGCTCGCGCAGGCGGTTAGTGACCAGGATGCGCACGCGGTCGCCTTCCACCGCCTCGATCGTCGGGCCCGGCGTGCCGCCGTTGTAGCCCCAGCACAGCGCCTTCGAGCCGGGCGCGAATTCGTGCTCGAACTCCTCGGCGACGAGGTGGAACTCCTTCACGCCGGCGACCATTTTGTGCGGCAGCGACCAGCCATTGAGCGTGCGCACCTTGCCGCCGTCGCGGCGCGGCGGCAGCGGCGTGGCGTCGGGCATGGCGTGGCCCTCGTGGCCGCCCGATTGCGCCAGCGCGGGCGCGGCGGTGCCGGTGACCAGGCCGGCCCCGGCTCCGATGAGCAGGTTGCGTCGGGTGAGTTTCATGGCGTGGCTCCGTGGTGGTGGGCGTGTTCGTCTTCTTCTTTCGCTTCGGTCTTTTCAGGCTCCGGCTCGGGCTTGGGCATGTCGTGGCCCGAGTGGTCCATGCCCTCGTGCCCGCCCGCGGCCGGCGGTGCCAGGATGTCCTGCACGCCCGGCGTGCGTTCGCCGATGCCGGCGTCGCTGGGCAGGCGTTGGCCGACGGCGCGGGCCAGTCCGACGCGCGCCAGCCAGTAGTCGCGCACGGCTTCGAGGTAGGCCTGGTAGGCGTCGTATTCCGCCACCTTGGCCTGGATCAGCTCGAACACGCCGATGAGCATGAAGTTCTGGCGCTCCTGCTGGCGGGCCACGATGGCCTCGCGCTGCGGCACCAGCGATTCGCGGTGGGTGGCGACGATGCGGCGCAGCACCGCCACCGTTTCCGCGCCCTGGCGCACGGCGTGTTCGCTGGAAAGCTCCGCCTGCGCCACCCGCGCCAGCGCGCCGGCCAACTGCGCCTCGGCGCGCGCCAGCCTGCCCTGGCCCTGGTTGAAGACCGGCAGCTCCAGCGAAATCGAGGGGCCGCGCAGACGCTCGCCGTCGGCTTCCTTCTCGCGCTCGTAGCCGATTTCGCTGCCGCCCAGCCAGCGCAGCCGGCGGGTGATGCCCAGCGCATCGGCCAGCACTTCGGCTTCCTGGCGAGCGGCCATCAGCTCGAGGTTACCCTCGCGTGCCAGATTCGCCAGCAACTCGGGGGCGTCTTCTTCGGGCACCGGCAGCGGCAGCGTCACGCTGGCCTGCCAGGCGGTTTCTTCGCCGCGCAGGCCCAGCAGGGAATGCAGGGCCAGGGCCTTGCGGCCGGCCTCGGCGCGGGCGCGCAGCGCGTCGATGCGCGCCTCGCTGGCCACGGCCTGTTCCTGCCGCAGTTGCAGTTCGCTGATGTTGCCGGCGTCGAAGAAGCGCTGCGCCAGCTCGGCGCTGGCGTCGGCGCCGTCGGCCGCCGCTGCGCGCATCGCCGCCACCTGGGTGGCGGCCACGTGCTCGTACCAGGCGGCCTCGACCTCGGCCACCACGCCCAGCACGGCCGAAGCGATTTCGAGCCTGGCGCGCTCGTATTCGACGTTCGCCAGGCGGGCGCGCATGGGCAGCACCAGCAGGTCGAGCAGGGGCAGGGACACGCCGGTGGCGCGCTTCTCGCCGCCGCTGTCGAGTGACAGGCGCGAGAAGGATATCCGCGGGTTCTCCACCTGCACGGCCTCGATCACCTCGGCGCGGGCCAGGCCAAGGCGGGCGTATTCCTGCTGCAGGCGCGGGCTGCGCAGCATGGCCACGCGCAGTGCGGCGTCGAGGGTCATGGGTTTCGCCAGCAGCGGCGCGATGGCCTCGTCGCCGGCGCGGCCCGCCTGCGCGGCCCAGTCCACGGCGGGGCCGCCGCGGGCTTCGAGCAGGGGCGTGATGTCGTCGCCGCGCGGCTGCGGGGCGAGGGTGGCGCAACCGCCCAGGGCGGTGGCGAGTGCCAGCGCCAGGCCGGCGCGGGCAAGCAGGACAGTCATGGTTCGATCTCCGGTCAATCCGTCCCGGCAAAGCCGGGTGGCCCGGCGGATGCCGGGCGCGTCGCGGGGTGGCGGGCCAGTGGCCGCCGGTGGCGATCAGGCGATGGGAGGTCGGATTTCCGGCGCCGCGCTGGTGGCGGGCAGGGCGCCGGCGGCGGGTCGTTCGTCGACGCCGCGCACGGGCAGGTGGGGCAGGGGTGCGGCGGCGGCGAAGGCCACCGGCACGTGGTGCAGGCAATCGCAGGAGCAGGCGCCGCCGTCGTCGCAGCAGTCGGCCGGTGGTGGGTCCACCCGGTCGCCGTCGGCGCCGTGGCAGGGCGAAGCCATGGCGGCGTCGCCCGCCGGTTCGCCGGCACCGGCCATGCCCGGCGCGATGCCACCGGCCAGCAGGGCCAGGGCAAGCATCAGGTGGGCGAGGGTACGCAGCAGCGGCATCGCAGAAGTCTACAACGGTCGCGCTGAAACCAGCGTGGCGCCTGACCCCGTTGGAAGGTCAAGCGCCACGCCCGCCGCGGGCTTACAGGCCTTCCTGTGCCGGCTCGCCCTTGTGGTAGGTCTCGTACACGATCACCGGGATATCCAGGCCGCCGAGCTGCTGCTCGATGAGCGGCTTCACCTCGGCCCAGTCCAAGCCGCCGACGCCGGTGGCCAGGCGGGGCAGGGCGAGGCTGGTCCAGCCTTCCTTTTGCACCTCGTGCGCCAGCGCACGCAACGCGTGGTTGACGTTGGCGGTGGTGGCGCGACCCGGCTTGGCGCCGTGGCCATACGTGCCCTCCTGGGTGAACAGCGCGACGATGCGCGCGCCGCCGGCGCCGCCCCAGGTCCACAGCGTGCCGGGCTTGGGGTGCGTGGACTGGCAGAAGTGGCGGAAATCCTTGTACATCGCCGGCGAGAACTCACGCAGCGATTGGGCCAGGCCCTGGTTGAAGTCGTCGTTGGGGGCGACGCCATGCGCGATGGCGCTGGCCTGGCTGAGCAGGATGTCGCCGGTAACGTAACGGATCATGTGAACTCCCTGGCGCGATGGCCGTGTCTGGTGGAATCCATGTTCGGCCCGCCCGTGCCCGGCGGCCTTGACCGGCATCAATCGCCGGGCTCAGTCGGTGAGGCGCTTGAGGCTGTCCAAGCGCACGCCCTCGCGCGCCACCACCTCGGCCAGCGCCGGGTGCTGCGACAGGTGCAGTCGCAGCGCCTCGCAGTGCGGGCCGAGCCCGTCGGGCGCCACGGCCGCGCTCCAGCGCAGGAACACCGCGGTGTAGAAGGCCAGGAAACCGGCGGGTTCGCCGGGGCCCCAGCTGCCTTCGCCCAGCCGGCGGTCGAGTTCGGCGTAGAACTCGAGCAGGCGGCGCGTGGCGGTCGCCTTGAGCGCGTCGTGGGCGGCGGGGTCGTCGGAGAACCAGCCCGGAATCCAGAGCGCGCGGTAGAGCGGATGGATGTCGCTCGACAAACGCTGGATCGCGGCCATGGCCAGCGCGCGATCGAAATTGCCGTGCGGCAGCAGGCCGGCTTCCGGGAAGCGACGGTCGAGGAAATCGGCGATGGCCACGGCTTCGGTGAGCGGGCGGCCTTCCACCACCAGCGTGGGCACGCGGCCCTGCGGGTTCAGGCGCAGGTATTCGGGCGCCAGCTGCAGCTTCTGGCGCAGATCCACGTTCACCGCCTCGTAGGCGGCACCGGCGTGCTCCAGCGCGGCGTGCACCGCCAGCGAACAGGCGCCGGGGGAGTAGAACAGGACAAATTCGTGCATGGGGAATGCCAGTTTCGAGGGGGAGGTCGAATCTTGTGCCCTGACGCGGTGGCAAGGTCAAGGTCCCACGCGGCGCAACCCGGGGTGCGTTTCTTCGCCCCACCAGGCCAGCAGCGCGCCCGAGGCGAACATGGCCACGGCCACGAACCAGAAGGCGGCGGCCATGTCTCCGCCCAGCTGCGCGGCCAGGCCCAGGCCCAGGGCGCCGACGCCGTAGCCGAGGTCGCGCCAGAAGCGGTAGATGCCGATGGCCGAACCGCGCCAGGCCGGTGGCGCCACGTCGGCCACCGCGGCGGAAAGATTGGGGTAGAGCAGGGCCATGCCCAGGCCCGTCACCGCGGCCGAAACGCTCCACCAGGCGACCCCTTCGCCCAGCACCATCAGGGCCACGCCGCCGCCGCAGATGAACATACCCAGCACGTTCGGCCACTGCCGGCCCACGTGGTCGGAGAGTTTCCCGGTGAACAGCTGCGAACCGCCCCAGGTGAGGCCGTAAACGCCGACCACGCCGCCCACCGCAGTCAGGCTGAGCCCGCGCTGGTAGAGGTACAGCGGCAGCATCACCCACACCAGCGCGTCGACGAATTTTTCGACCAGGCCGGCCTGGCACACGGCCATCAGCCGGCGATCGCGCCAGGACACACGCGCGAAGACTTCCCAGGTGCCGGGCACCGGCGTGTCGTCGGTGAGTGCGTGGCGGGCCGCGTCCTGCCGGGCCCAGGGCAGGGTGTCCTTCACCCAGGCCAGGGTCAGCCCCAGCGCCACCAGCACGGTGCCGCCGCCGAACACCAGCAGGCCGGTGCGCGCGCCCAGCACGGTGGCCAGCCAGGCCGTGGCCAGGCCGGCCAGCGCCACGCCGGCATAACCGGCGAACTCGTTGAGGCCGATCGTCAGCCCGCGCTCGTCGGGGCGGGTGAGGTCGAGCTTGGAGGTCTGGGTCATCGACCAGGTGAGCCCCTGGTTCACGCCCAGCAGGATCGTAGCGAAGACGATCCAGCCCCAGCTTGGCGCGAACCACACCAGGCCGGGAATGGGCAGGGCCACCACCCAGCCCAGCATCAGCACGCGGCGCCGGCCCAGGCGTTCGGAAAGCCGGCCGGCGACGAAGTTCATCACGCCCTTCACCACGCCGAAGGCGATGACGAAGGTGCCCAGCAACAGGAAGGAGCCCCGCGGCACGCCGAATTCGGTTTCCGCCAGCGCGGGCACGACGGTGCGCATCATGCCCAGGGTCAGGCCGACCAGCAGCACCTGCAGCAGCTGGTGCAGGAACTGCACGACGTTCGGACGGATGCCGTGGACGAGCGTGTTCAATGCGCACCGCCGGCGAGGTCGTCGAGGATGGGGCATTCCGGCCGGTGGTCGCCGTGGCAATGCACAGCGAGCGACTGCAGCGTGCGCTGCATGGCCTGCATTTCGGCGATGCGTGCGGCCAGCTCGTCGGAATGCGCCTGGGCCAGCCGCTTCACTTCGGCGCTGCTGCGCTGCGGGTCGCCCCACAGGCCCAGCAGCACCTCGATCTGCTTCATCGGGAAACCCAGGTTGCGGGCGCGGCGGATGAAGCGCAGGCGGTGCAGGTCGGCGTCGTTGTACAGGCGGTAGTTGGCGAAGGTGCGGCTAGCCGGCGGAATGAGGCCGATGGCCTCGTAGTGCCGGATCATCTTGGCCGAAACCCCGGTGAGCGCCGAGGCTTCGCCGATGTTGTGCAGGCCCTGGACCTTGGCTTCGGACAGCTCGGGGTGGATGGCGTGGCGTGCCATGGTCGTTTCTCCGTTTCAGTGCCGCGCACGCGGCGACCAGCGCCGTAGCAGCAGGGTATTGGACACCACGCTGACGCTCGACAGCGCCATCGCGGCCCCGGCCACCACCGGGTTGAGCAGGCCGGCCGCGGCCAGCGGGATGCCCACCAGGTTGTAGATGAAGGCCCAGAACAGGTTCTGGTGGATCTTGCGGGTGGTACGGCGCGAGATGTCGATGGCGTCGGCCACCAGGCGCGGATCCGGGCGCATCAGCGTGACACCGGCGGCGTGCATGGCCACGTCGGTGCCGGTGCCCATGGCGAAGCCGACGTCGGCGGCGGCCAGCGCCGGTGCGTCGTTGATGCCGTCGCCCACCATGGCCACGCGGCCGTCGTGCGCGAGGCCGCGGATGACCTCGGCCTTTTCGCCGGGCAGCACTTCGGCCATCACGTCACCGGGCGCGATGCCCAGCGCCGAGGCGATGGCATTGGCGGCGCCGCGGTTGTCGCCCGACACCATCACGGTGCGCAGGCCCATGGCGTGCAGCGCGGCGATGGCTTCGGCGGCCTCGGCGCGCGGCGGGTCGCCGAAGGCGAGCAGTCCGCGCAGGACGAAGCCGGCGTCGGTTTCCGCAGCCAGCCAGGACACGGTGCGGCCCTGGGCCGCCAGCCGCTGCGCGGCCGCGTCGAGGGGCGTGGTGCGGATACCTTGCTCCTGCATCAGCCGGCCGCTGCCGAGCAGGTGGCGGCGCCCGCCGATGCGGCCTTCGATGCCGCGCCCGGCGATGGCGGCGATGCCGGTGGCCGGCGTGACGGCGAGCTTCGCCTCGCTGGCGGCGTCCAGCACCGCGTGCGCCAGCGGGTGTTCGCTGCCGGATTGCAGCGCCGCGGCTTCGGACAGCACGGCGTCGGGGCCGGCGTCGAGCGCTTCCACGGCCACCACGCGCGGCTGGCCGACGGTGAGCGTGCCGGTCTTGTCGAAGGCCACGGTGCGCAGCGCGCGGGTGGTTTCGAGCGCCTCGGCGTCCTTGATCAGGATGCCGGCGCGGGCGGCCACGCCGGTGCCGGCCATGATGGCCGTTGGCGTGGCCAGGCCCAGGGCGCAGGGGCAGGCGATGACCAGAACGGCCACCGCGTTGAGCACGGCCCGGGTCCAGTCGCCGCCCGCGAAACCCCAGCCCAGCAGCGTGGCCAGCGCGATAGTGACGACGACCGGTACGAACACCGCGCTCACCCGGTCGACGATGCGCTGGATCGGCGCTTTCTTCGCCTGGGCGTCCTCGACCAGTCGGATGATGCGCGCCAGCGCCGATTCGGCGCCCACCGCGGTGGTGCGCAGCACCAGCAGGCCTTCGGCGTTCACCGCGCCGCCGGTGACGCGGTCGCCGGGCTCCTTGGCCACCGGCAGCGACTCACCGCTCACCAGCGATTCGTCGCTGTGGCTGCGACCTTCGATGACTTCGCCGTCCACCGGGAAACGTTCGCCCGGTCGCACGACCACGGGGTCGCCGACGCGCACGCTCGAAACCGGCACGTCCTGTTCGTGGCCATTGGCGTTGCGCACCCGCGCGGTGGCGGGACGAAGTGCCTGCAGCGCGCGGATGGCCTCGGTGGTCTGGCGCTTGGCGCGGGCCTCGAGCCACTTGCCCATCAGGATGAGCGTGATGATCACCGCCGAGGCTTCGAAATACAGCGGCGGTTCGCCGTGGTGCGGCTTGGTGAAAAGAAGGTGGTAGAGGCTCAGGCCGTAACCGGCGCTGGTGCCCAGCGCGACCAGCAGGTCCATGTTGCCGGCGCGCGCCTTCAGCGCTTTCCACGCGGCGCGATAAAAGCGCGCGCCGAGCCAGAACTGCACCGGCGTGGCCAACGCCAGCTGCCACCAGCCGGGCAGGGCCCAGTGCTGGTCGAAGGGCATGCCGAGCATGGGCACGGCCAGTGGCAGCGAGAGCAGGGCGGCGATGATGAGATGGCGGCGTTCGCGGTCGTGGGCGGCGACCTGGGCGGGCGGGGGAGTGGGAACGGCGGTGGCGCCTGCGGTGGGTGGCTGCGGTTCCGGCGCCACTTCGTAACCCGCGTTGGCCACGGCCTGCACCAGCGCCTCGCGCGGCGTGCCGGCGGTGACGCGGACGCTGGCGGTTTCGGTGGCCAGGTTGACGCTGGCGGACTGCACGCCGGGTACCTTGGCCAGGGCCTTTTCAACGCGGCCGACGCAGGAGGCGCAGGTCATGCCGAGGATGGCCATCGAGACTTCCTCGACGGCGACGCCGTAACCGGCGCCTTCCACCGCCGCGGTGATGGCGGCGGCCGAGACGCTGCCGTCGGTGCCGACGTCGGCGGTTTCGGTGGCGAGGTTCACGCTGGCGGACAGCACGCCGGGAAGCTTGGCCAGCGCCTTCTCGACGCGGCCCGCGCAGGAAGCGCAGGTCATGCCGGTCACGCCGAAGCGGAAACGGCTGGCGGCGTCGGTGGGAGGGATCGGAAGCGGGGTGGTCATGGCTTGCTCCTGCCTGGGGTAGGGTCAGCCTCCGGCCTCCCATCATGGGAAGGTCAACGCCCCTTGTCACGCACCGCCGGGCTTGACCCTCGACCCGCGGGGGGGGGGGGGGGGGGGGGGGGGGGGGGGGGGGGGGGGGGGGGGGGGGGGGGGGGGGGGGGGGGGCCGGCGGGGGGGGGGGGGG
>JAIBEO010000262.1 GCA_019459185.1 Rhizobium sp.
TTGGGAAACTTGGGCGGCCACACGCCCGTTCTCACCCCAAACGGATGTGATAAACCCAGACTAACCCGGCTTCTGCGGCTAAGCGTTTCTCTAGAAGCTTCGCGACTGAAGTCGCTCCTACAAAGGCTGCGCAACACCAAGGAGTCATGCGAATGTCGTCCTGTGAGCTGCCCGGCCTGGGCCTGCGCGTCCCGGCCACCGAAGTGCCGCCGCCGGCGCAGTCGCTGGCGCCGGGCGAGGACCGTGGCGAGGCCGTGCTGGCCGGCGGCTGCTTCTGGTGCACCGAGGCCGTGTTCCGGCAGCTGGCGGGTGTCGCTGAGGTGGTGCCCGGTTACGCCGGCGGCAGCGCAGACACCGCGAATTACAAGGCCGTATGCAGCGGCAGCACCGGCCATGCCGAGGCCATCCGCATCGGCTACGACCCGGCGGTGATCGGCTATGGACAGCTGCTGCGCGTGTTCATGGCGGTGGCGCACGACCCCACCCAGAAGGATCGGCAGGGCAACGACGTGGGCACGCAGTACCGCTCGGCCATCTTCCCGCTCGACGAGGCCCAGCGCCGCGTGGCTGGCGCCTACCTGGCGCAGCTGTCGGCCGCCGGCGTGTACGCCTCGCCCATCGCCACCACGCTCGAGCCGCTGGAGGTGTTCTTCGTGGCCGAGGCCTACCACCACGATTACGCGGCGAAGAATCCGGGGCAGCCGTACATCCGCTTCGTGTCGCTGCCCAAGGTGGAAAAGCTGGTGCACGCCTTCCCGGAAGCGCTGGCCGGCCGCAAGCCCTAGCCGCCGGGGCGCACGCGCACGCGGCCGCCGCCCATGCCCGGGAAGCGCAGGTCGGGCCCGCCGGCGGTCCGCACTTCGGCCAGCAGGCCGTCGGCAACCGGCATCGCGAAGGGCTGGTCGCTGTTGGACAGCACCGCGATCATCCAGCCGCCCTGCGATTCGCCGCGGAAATCAACGCCGACGCCGCGCGCGCCGCCGGGGTGCCCGTAGGCCACGCCGCTGTCCGTGGCGTAACGCAGCACGCCCTGGCCATGTGGCGGTGCGCGCACGCCCGCCGGCAGTTGCACCGCGGCGAACAGCTGCGCCAGCCCCTCGCGGCCCAGCAACTTTCCGCCGGTGAGCGCGCGATGGAAGGCCAGCAGGTCGCGGGCGGTCGAATAGCCGCCACCGGCGGCGGCGCCGCGGGGTTCAGGCATACCGAAGCCCTGGAAGCGGTCGGGCCGCGTGCCGCCGACCGTCGGCCGGGCCACGCCCGGCGCCTTGCCGTCCACTTCGAAATAGCCGGTGTCGGCCATGCCCGCCGGGCCGAAGACGTGGCGGCCGACGTAGGCATGGTAGTCCTCGCCGCTGGCGGCCTCGACCAGCAGGCCCAGCAGCATGAAGCCGCTGTTGCTGTACTGCCAGCCGGTGCCCGGCTCGAAGTCCGGTTCGGTGGCCAGCAGCGGGATGTGGTCGGCGAGCGTGCGCAGGCCGGCGCGCCGCGATTCGAAATCCGGGCCCCAATAGCTGCCAAGGCCCGAGGTGTGGATGAGCAGCTGCCGCGCAGTCACCTTCTCGCGCACCGTGGCCACCGGCCAGTCGGGCAGGTAGCGGCCGATGGGTGCGTCGAGATCGAGTTTGCCTTGCTCGACGAGCTGCATCACCGCGACGGCGGTGAACATCTTGCCGGTGGAGGCCAGGTTGAACCGCGTGTCCGCGGTGACCGGCGTGCCGGCCGCGGGATCGGCCAGGCCGAGCTGTCGCTCGTAGACCACGCCGCCCGCGTCGGCGACCAGCACCTGGCCGCTGAAGCCGGCGGCTTCCGCCTCCTCGAGGCGGCGGTCGAGGGCATCGGCCAGCGACGCGGAGGCCTGCACGCAGGGGGTGGCCAGCGCGCCGGAGAGCAGCAGGGCGAAGGCGCGAAGCAGGCGGGGTGATGTCATGCGCAGGGATTCCACGGGGGCCTGGGCATGAAGATGCACGACCCGGACAGGGCGTCGCGCACTCGCCGCGTTTGGGCGGCGCCGGCACAGCGGCCGCGCAGTCGCGGCATATGCCGCGCTTACATGGTCGGCATGACGAAGTCGGGGCTGCGCACGCCCTGGGGCCAGCGCGCGGTCATGGTCTTGAGCCGGGTGTAGAAGCGCACGCCGTCGGGGCCGTGCATGTGCAGCGGGCCGAACAGGCTGCGCTTCCAGCCGCCGAAGCTGTGGAAGGCCATGGGCACCGGGATGGGCACGTTGATGCCGACCATGCCGGCCTGCACCTGGTGCGCGAACTGCCGCGCGGCGTCGCCGTCGCGGGTGAAGATGGCGGTGCCATTGCCGTATTCGTGCGCGTTCACCAGCGCCAGCGCCGCGTCGAAGTCGGGCACGCGCAGCACGCACAGCACCGGCCCGAAGATCTCCTCGCGATAGATGCGCATGGCCGGCGTGACATGGTCGAACAGGCAGCCGCCGAGGAAGAAGCCGGCCTCGTGGCCGGGCACGCGCAGGCCGCGGCCGTCCACCACCAGGGTCGCGCCTTCGGCCACGCCCGCGTCCAGGTAGCCACGCACCTTGTCGCGGTGCGCGCCGGTGACCAGCGGTCCCATGTCGGGTTCGCCCTGGCAGCCCGGGCCGATGCGCAGGGTTTCCACCATCGGCTTGAGCCTGGCGACCAGCGCGTCGGCCGTGGTGTCGCCCACGCACACGGCCACCGAGATGGCCATGCAGCGCTCGCCGGCCGAACCGTAGCCCGCGCCCAGCAGGGCCGAAGCGGCCTGGGCCAGGTCGGCGTCGGGCAGCACCACCATGTGGTTCTTGGCGCCGCCCAGGGCCTGCACGCGCTTGCCGTTGGCGGAGCCGCGGGCATAGATGTATTCGGCGATGGGCGTGGAACCGACGAAGCTCACGGCCTGCACGCGTGGGTCGTCGAGCAGGGCGTCCACGGCGGTCTTATCGCCGTGCACCACGTTGAACACGCCGTCGGGCAGGCCGGCTTCCTTGAGCAGGCGCGCCAAAATCATCGGCGGCGTCGGGTCGCGTTCGCTGGGCTTGAGCACGAATGTGTTGCCGCAGGCCAGGGCCACCGGGAACATCCACATCGGCACCATGCAGGGGAAGTTGAACGGCGTGATGCCGGCCACCACGCCCAGCGGCGCGTATTCGGACCACGAGTCCACCTCGCGGCCCACGTCCATGGAATGTTCGCCCTTGAGCAGGTGCGGGGCGCCGCAGGCGAATTCCACCACCTCGATGCCGCGGGTCAGTTCGCCGCGCGCGTCGGCCAGCACCTTGCCGTGTTCGGCGGTGATGGCGGCGGCGATCTCGTCGGCGTGCCGCTCCAGCAGTTCCTTGTACTTGAACAGCACCCGCGCGCGCTGCAGCGGCGGCGTGGCCGCCCAGGCGGGGAAGGCCGCCTGCGCGGCGGCGACCGCGGCCGACACGTCGTCGGCCGAGGCCAGGGCCACCTTCGCCTGCACGGCGCCGGTGGCCGGGTCGAACACCTCGCCCCACCGACCCGGGCTTCCTTCCTGCGGCTGGCCGTGGATGAAGTGCGGGATGCGGCGGGGGTCGGTCATGGCTCAGCCTTTGAGGGCGGTGGCGGCAGGCACGTACTCGTAGCCCAGGTCGCGGGCGACGGCTTCGTAGGTGATCTTGCCGGCGTGCACGTTCAGGCCGTTGAGCAGGTGCGTGTCGTCCAGCATCGCCTGCACGCCCTTGTTCGCCAGTTGCACCGCGTAGGGCAGGGTGGCGTTGGTGAGCGCGAAGGTGGAGGTGCGGGCCACGCCGCCAGGCATGTTCGCCACGCAGTAGTGGATAATGCCGTCCACCTCGTAGGTGGGGTTCTGGTGCGTGGTGGCCTTCGAGGTCTCGAAGCAGCCGCCCTGGTCGATGGCCACGTCCACCAGCACCGAGCCCGGCTTCATCAGGCCCAGCTGCTTGCGCGACACCAGCTTCGGCGCGGCGGCGCCGGGAATGAGGACCGCGCCGATCACCAGGTCGGACTGCGGCAGCAGCTCCTCGATGGCGTCGAGGGTGGAGTAGAGCGTGGTGATCTTGTCGCCGTAAAGCTCGTCGAGGTACTTGAGGCGGTCGAGCGAGCGGTCGAGGATGGTGACGCGGGCATTGAGGCCCATGGCCATGCGCGCGGCGTTGATGCCGACCACGCCGCCGCCGATCACCAGCACTTCCGCCGGCTTCACGCCCGGCACGCCGCCCAGCAGCACGCCGGAGCCGCCCTGGGCCTTTTCCAGCGCGTGCGCGCCGGCCTGGATGGACATGCGGCCGGCCACTTCCGACATCGGCGCCAGCAGCGGCAGGCCGCCCTTGCGGTCGGTGACGGTTTCATAGGCGATGGCGGTGCAGCCCGACTTCACCAGCGCGGCGGTCTGGTCCGGGTCCGGCGCCAGGTGCAGGTAGGTGTAGAGGATCTGGCCCGGGCGCAGCATGGCGCACTCGACGGGCTGGGGCTCCTTCACCTTGATGATCATCTCGGCCTTGGCGAAGATCGCCGCGGCGCTGTCGACGATGCTGGCGCCCGCCTTCTCGTACATCTCGTCGGTCAGGCCGATGGCCTTGCCGCCGTCGCGCTGCACCATCACCTGGTGGCCCTGCGCGCACAGTTCGCGGACGCCGGCCGGGGTCAGGCCGATGCGGTATTCGTGGTTCTTGATTTCCTTGGGGACGCCGATAAGCATGGAGCTGCCCTCCCGGGGCGGTACTTTCTGATGGTGTGAGCGGGCCGCCCGGTCAGGCGGTGGCGCGTATGGTAGCCGCCAGCCGGTCGAAAATCCGGTCGATGTGTTCCTTGTTCAGGATCAGCGGCGGCGACATCGCGATCACGTCGCCGGTGCAGCGCACCATCAGGTTCTGCTGGTGGTAGGCCCGGTTGAACACTTCGTAGCCGCGCTGGCCCACGCCCTCGGGCCGGGCGGCCAGCTCCACGGCGCCGATCAGGCCGTAGTTGCGGATGTCCACCACGTTGGGCAGGCCCTTGAGCGCGTGCAGGGCGTCTTCCCAGTAGGGGCCGAGTTCGATGGCCTTCTCGAACAGGTTCTCCTCGGCATAGACCTCCAGCGTGGCCAGGGCCGCGGCGCAGGCCAGCGGGTGGCCGGAGTAGGTGTAGCCGTGGAAAAGCTCGATGGCGCCCTCGGGGCCGTGCATGAAGGCGTCGTGGATGGCCTTCGAGGCAAACACCGCGCCCATGGGCACGGCGCCGTTGGTGAGGCCCTTGGCGGTGGTGATCAGGTCCGGGGTGACGCCGAAACGCTGCGCGGCGAAGGCCTTGCCGACGCGGCCGAAGCCGGTGATCACCTCGTCGAAGATCAGCAGGATGCCGTGTTTGTCGCAGATCTCGCGGATGCGCCTGAGGTAACCCTCGGGCGGCAGCACCACGCCGGCGCTGCCCGAGATGGGTTCGATGATGACCGCGGCGATGGTGCTGGCGTCGTGCAGCTGCACCAGGCGCTCGAGGTCCTCGGCCAGCTCTACGCCGTGCTGCGGCAGGCCGCGGCTGAAGGCGTTGCGCCCGATGTCGAGCGTGTGGCGCAGGTGGTCCACGCCCGGCAGCATGGCGCCGAAGAACTTGCGGTTGTTGACCATGCCGCCGACCGAGATGCCGCCGAAGCCGACACCGTGGTAACCCTTCTCGCGGCCGATCAGGCGGGTGCGCTGGCCTTCGCCGCGCACGCGGTGGTAGGCCAGGGCGATCTTGAGCGCGGTGTCCACCGACTCCGAACCGGAGTTGGTGAAGAACACATGCTTGAGCGGGTCCGGCGCGATTTCGGCCAGGCGCTCGGCCAGGATGAAGGGCAGCGGGTGGCCCATCTGGAAGGTGGGGGCGTAATCGAGCGTGGCGGCCTGCTTCTGGATGGCCTGGACGATGCGCGGACGGGCGTGGCCGGCGTTGACGCACCACAGGCCGCCGGTGCCGTCGAGGATCTCGCGGCCGTCGGTGCTGCGGTAGTACATGCCCTCGGCGCTGGCGAGCAAGCGCGGCGTCTTCTTGAACTGGCGGTTGGCGGTGAAGGGCATCCAGAACGCGTCGGTGCGTTCGGGGGTTTCGGTCGCCTGGGCCAGGACGTCGTCGGCGTGCGGATCGGAGGGGCTCATGGCAGGCTCGCGGGGCAGGGCGTGGGGTGCGGGAAACGCTAGCAGCGTTGAATAAACTTTACAATTGGCGTTAAATATTCAGCAACCGCGGCGAGGCATTCGAACTTGGACATCGGCATCCGGCTGCAGGCCGTGCGCAAGAGCAAGGGGCTGAGCCAGCGCGAGCTGGCCAAGCGGGTGGGCGTCACCAACAGCACCATTTCGCTGATCGAGCAGAACAAGGTCAGCCCTTCGGTGAGTTCGCTCAAGAAGGTGCTCGACGGCATTCCGATCTCGCTGGCCGACTTCTTCACCCTCGACCTGGCCGACGGCGGCGACAGCCCCTTCTACCCGGCCGACGAGCAGCCCGACGTGGGCAACAACGAAATCCACTACTTCCTGGTCGGCCAGCACCGGCGCAACCGCCAGATGTGCGTGCTGCGCGAAGTGATGCCGCCCGGCAGCGACACCGGCGAAGCCATGCTCAGCCACGACGGCGAAGAGGGCGGGGTCGTCGTGCAGGGCCAGGTGGAAATCACCGTCGGCGACCAGGTGCGCGTGCTGGGCCCGGGCGAGGCCTATTACTTCGAGAGCCGCCAGCCGCACCGCTTCCGCAACGTCGGCGACACCGACGCCGTCATCGTCAGCGCCAACACCCCGCCCACCTTCTGAGGCCGCCATGACCCGACCCAAAACCCGCGAAGACTGGGAGCAGCGTGCCGCCGCGTTGTCCATCCGCCACCAGGCCTTCATCGACGGCCAGTGGGTGGACGCCGCCAGCGGCAAGACCTTCGACTGCACCAGCCCCATCGACGGCCGCGTGCTGGCGAAGGTGGCCGAATGCGGCTCGCTGGACGTGGACCGCGCCGTCGCCGCCGCCCGCCGCGCCTTCGACGCCGGCAGCTGGGCCAATGCCCGCCCCACCCACCGCAAGAAGGTGCTGGTGAAGTTCGCCCAGCTGGTGCAGGAGCACGGCGAGGAACTGGCCCTGCTCGAATCGCTCGACATGGGCAAGCCCGTGGACGACGCGCTGTCGGTGGACGTGGCGGCGTCGGTGCGCTGCCTGTCCTGGACCGGCGAGGCCATCGACAAGGTCTACGGCGAAGTGGCTGCCACCGGCCAGGACGAGCTGGGCCTGGTCACGCGCGAACCGCTGGGCGTGGTGGGCGCCATCGTGCCCTGGAACTTCCCCATGCTGATGGCCTGCTGGAAGCTGGCCCCGGCCCTGGCGACCGGCAATTCGGTGGTGCTCAAACCCTCCGAAAAATCCCCGCTCACCGCGCTGCGCCTGGCCGAGCTGGCCATCGAGGCCGGCATCCCGGCCGGCGTCTTCAACGTGCTGCCCGGCTTCGGCCGCGGCGCCGGCGAGCCGCTGGCCATGCACATGGACGTGGACGGGCTGGTGTTCACCGGCTCCACCGCGGTCGGCAAGCACCTGATGGTGTGCGCCGGCATGTCGAACATGAAACGCGCCTACATGGAGTGCGGCGGCAAGAGCCCGAACATCGTTTTCGCCGACGCGCTGAACCTGGAACATGCCGCCAAGGCCGCGGCCAGCGGCATCTTCTACAACCAGGGCGAAGTGTGCACCGCGGCCTCGCGCCTGCTGGTGCAGCGTTCGGTCAAGGACGAGTTCGTGGCCTTGGTGGCCAAGTACGGCGAGCGCATGCAGCCGCGCCACCCGCTCGAACCCGGCGCGCCCATGGGCGCCATGGTGGACGAAGCCCAGACCGAACGCGTGCTGCACTACATCGCCAAGGGCCGGGAAGAGGGCGCGCGCGTGGTGATCGGCGGCGAGCGCCTGCAGACCGTGGCCGGCGGCTGTTACCTGGCGCCCACCATCTTCGACGGCGTGCAGCCCGGCCACACCATCGCCCGCGAGGAAATCTTCGGGCCGGTGCTGAGCGTGATCGGCTTCGACGACGAGGCCGAGGCCCTGCGCATCGCCAACGACAGCGACTACGGCCTGGCCGCCGGCGTGTTCACGTCCGACCTCGGCCGCGCCCACCGCGTGGCGCGCCAGCTGCGCGCCGGCAGCGTGTGGGTGAACTACTGGGACGGCGGCGACATGACCGCGCCCTTCGGCGGCTACAAGCAGAGTGGCAACGGCCGCGACAAATCCCTGCACGCCTTCGAGAAGTACACCGAGGTGAAGGCTACCTGGATCAACCTGGACGCTTGAGCAGGACGGGAGGCGGCGCTGGCCGCCCCCCGTGGGTCAGGACTCAGCGGTTCCGGCGCTTGGGTGGCGCCGGGGGCTGCGGCGCGGCCGGCGGCGAAGGCGGAGTGGCCTGGCGCCGGCGCATGCGATCCTGCGGCGGCTGGTCGGGGATCTCGACGCCGCGGGCCTTGGCGCGCTCCTTCATCTGCTCGTGGTGCTGCGTGCGGAAGGCCTGCCGTTCCTGCTCGGTGGCGAAGCTGCGCATGTGGCTTCGGTAGGTCATGCGCTCCTCGTCGGTCATCAGGTCATAGCCGTAGATCGTGTCGCGATCGCGGGTGCGATCTTGGTCCTGGTCCTGGTCCTGGTCCTGGTCGCGATCACGGGTCTGCGTGGCGCCCGCCGGGGGCTGGCCTTGGGGGGATTGCGCCGTGGCGGGCAGTGCGATGGCCAAGCCCAGGCTCAGGAGGAGCAGTGCGGATGTGGTCTTCATGGGGAATACCTAGGGGGGGGGCCGGAAAGATCCGGCAGGGCCACCTTGCTCCCCCGGGCATGTCGCCGGATTGACGAGGGTCAAGCAGGCCGTCCGTCGCCGGGACAAGCCTGTTTGATACGTATCAAGGGCGGTGCGGCCTGGCGGGTCCAGTCTGCATGCATCTGCTGGAATCCGACGGAATGGTCCCTGATGCGCCTGACGACCCAAGCTTTCCTTGCTGCCATCGTCGTGGTCTCCACCGGACTCGCGCTGGCCGAGGTACCGGCTGCCTCTTGGGCTTCGACCGCGGCACTGAGCCTCGCCGCCGGCGTGGCGGCCCTCGCCATGATGGGGTTCGCGGCGCTGCTGGGCGCGCGCTGGCGCTGGGTCGAGGACCTGTTCGGCGGGCTCGACCGCGTTTACGAAGTGCACAAGTGGCTGGGCGTGTGGGCGCTGGCGCTGGCTTCGGTGCACCTGGTGTTCAAGGCGGGCGCGTCGGGCTGGGAAACGGCGTCCATCCTGTCGCTGCCGCCCTACTGGACGCGGCTGGTGCGGCAGCTGAGCTACGTGGCGCTGGGCCTGATCGTGCTGCTGGCGCTCAATCGCAAGATTCCCTATGGCACCTGGCGCTGGTGGCACAAGCTGTCGGGGCCGCTGTTCCTGGTCGTCGTGCTGCACTGGCTGAGCTTCAAGTCGCCGATCGCGCTGGCCTCGCCGGCGGGCCTGTGGCTGGCGCTGTGCGCGGGGCTGGGCGTGGCGGGCGCGGCCTGGAAGCTGCTGCTGTATCCGTTCTTCTCGCGCCATGCCGAATACCGCGTCACGGCGGTGACGCCGGGCCCATCCTCGGTGCGGCTGGAACTGGCGCCGGTGGGGCGCGGCATCGCCTTCGAAGCGGGTCAGTTCGCCTTCCTGCGCCTGCTGCAGCCTGGCCTGCGCGAACCGCACCCTTTCACCCTGGCCAGCGCCGGTGGCGCCGGCGAACCGGTGCAGTTCGTGATCCGCGCGCTTGGTGATTACACCGGCAAGCTGGTGGCCGAGGCCGCGCCCGGCATGCACGCCGAGGTGTACGCGCCCTTCGGCCGCTTCCAGCGCCAGGCCAACGGTGATTTCGAGGTGTGGATCGCCGGCGGCGTGGGTCTGTCGCCCTTCGTCGCCTGGCTGCAGGACGACAAGGCCGAGGGTCTGGGCCGCGTCACGCTGTTCAATTTCTACACGCCGGGGCGGGAATTCCCCGGCATGGATGAGCTCGGCGCGCTGGCACGCAAGCGCGGCGTGGACTGGGTACCGGTGTCTGGCGGCCCGGTCGCACCGGAGTTCCGCGAGCGCTTCGAGTGGCTGGTGGGGCAGGTGGGCGCCGCGAAGATCTCCATCAGCTTCTGCGGCCCGCCCGGCCTGCTGGCTGCGGTGCGCGCCGAAATGGCCCGCCACGGCATCCCGGCCGCCAAGCTTCACTACGAGCAGTTCGAGTTCCGCTGATCCGGCTTACCAGAGCGCATCGCGCAGCTTGAACCAGGCCATCGCGGCCACCAGCAGCGGCGTGCGCAGGGCGCGGCCGCCGGGGAAGTTGCGGTGCGGGATGCGGGCGAAGGCGTCCAGGCGCGAGGCCTGGCCGCGGATCGCCTCGGCGATGACGCGGCCGGCCAGGCCCGTGGCCGCCACGCCGTGGCCGCTGAAGCCCTGGGCGAAGTACACGTTGTCGCCCAGCCGGCCCCAGTGCGGCGCGCGGTTGAGGCTGATGTCGATCAGCCCGCCCCAGACCGAATCGAACTCCACGCCGCGCAGCTGCGGGAACACCCGCGTCATGCGCGCGCGCATGGTGCCCGCGAGGTTCGGCGGGGGCAGGGTGGAATAGCTGGCGCGGCCGCCGAACAGCAGGCGGTGGTCGGCGCTGAGCCGGAAATAATCCAGCGCCCAGTTGATGTCGGCCACCGCCATGCCGTTGCGGATCAGCGCCCGCGCGCGCTCCTCGCCCAGCGGCTCGGTGGCGCCCACGTAGGTGCCCACCGGCATGATCTTGTCGTCGAGTTCGGGCGCGATGCGGTAGGCCAGCGCGTTGCCGGCCAGCACCACGAAACCGGCCTGCACTTCGCCATTCGCCGTGCGCAGCACGGGCCGGGCGCCGCGCTGCAGCGACAGCACCTCGCTGCCCTCGTGGATGCGCACGCCCGCGGCCTCGGCGGCACGGGCCAGGCCCAGGGTGTAGTTCAGCGGGTGCAGGTGGCCCGAGCGCGGGTCGTACAGGCCGCCGAGGTAACGCGGGCTGGGCAGCTGGGCCTGCAGCTGGTCGTGGTCCCACCACTGCACGTCGTAACCGTAGTTGTCGGCCAGGTCGGCCTGCCAGCCTTTGAGTTCGGTGACGTGGCGCGGCTTGATGGCGACGTGGGCGTGGCCGTCGCGCCAGTGGGCGTCGATGCCGTGGTCGGCGATGCGTTGTTTCACCAGGTCGACGCCCTCGACCGACCAGTCGAACAGCGCCTTCGAGGCCTCGCGGCCCACCATGGCGGCGATCTTGGCCTGGTCGCAGCCGTAGCCGAAGATCACCTGGCCGCCGTTGCGGCCGCTGGCGCCCCAGCCGGTGCGGCGGGCTTCCAGAACGATCACTTTCAATCCGGCCCGGGCCAGCTCCAGCGCGGCCGAAAGGCCGGTCAGGCCGGCGCCCAGCACCACCACATCGGCCGTGTCGCGCCCCTGCAGCGGCGGCCGCGCCGGCGAGGGCGTGGCGCTGCGCGAATACCAGGAGTCGACGTGCGCCGACGGGTTGCGCACGGCCATCTCAGACCTGCCGCAGGTACCAGTCCACTTCCAGCGTGGTCACTTCGCGGTGGAAGCTGCGCAGTTCCTTGAGCTTCTGCTGGCCGAAGATGTGCCGGAAGCGTTCGCCGAAGTGGCGCAGCACGAAGTCGCTGGCCATGAAGGCGTCCAGGGTGTCGCGCCAGAACAGCTCGCGGTGCTCGGTCTGTTCGTAGGCATTGCCCACGATCGGAGCGCCCGGATCGCCCTTGTCCTCCAGGCCCTGCAGGATGCCGGCCAGCACCGCCGCCGTGACCAGGTAGGGGTTGGCGTCGGCGCCGGCGATGCGGTGCTCGATGCGCACGTTGGCGCGGTCGCTGTGCGGGATGCGCATGGCCACCGTGCGGTTGTTGAAACCCCAGGCGTCGTTGAGCGGCACGAAGGCGTTGAGCACGAAGCGGCGGTAGCTGTTGGCGTGCGGCGCGAACAGCAGCATGCAGTCGGTGCTGGCGCGCTGCAGGCCGGCCACGGCGTGACGCAGCGCGTCGGACGGCGCATCGGGCGTGCAGGCGAAGATGTTGTTGCCGGCGGCGTCGAGCAGGCTCACGTGGATATGCGTGCCGCTGCCGGCCTGGTCCACGAAGGGCTTGGCCATGAAACTGGCCATCAGGCCCTGCTGCGTGGCCACGGCCTTCACCGCGCGCTTTAGCAGGATGGCATCGTCGCAGGCCAACACGGCGTCGGCCCGGTGCTTGAGGTTGATTTCGAACTGGCCCGGGGCGTATTCCGCCACCGCGGTGTCGGCCGGGATGCCCTGGGCGCAGCAGGCGCGCGTGACCGCGTCGGTGAAGCCGCGGTAATCGTCCAGGTCTTGCATGTAATAGACCTGCGTGCTGCGGTTGCGCTCGCCGGTCGCCGGGTTCACCGAAGTCTGCGGCCGGCCATCGGCGCCGAGCTCGGCGTCGAGCAGATAGAACTCCAGCTCCACCGCCACCACCGGCGTCAGGCCGATGGCCTTGAAGCGTTCGACCACGCGCTTGAGCACCTCGCGCGGGTTGGCCTCGAACAGGCCGCCGCGGCCGTCCTCCATCTGCAGCAGCAGCTGGGCGGCGGGGCGGGGCTGCCAGGGCACCGGGCGCAGCGTGCCCGGCACCGGGCGGCAGATGCGGTCCTCGTCGCCGATGTCGTAGCCCAGGCCGGTTTCCTCGACGGTGTTGCCGGTGATGTCGGTGGCGATCAGCGACATCGGCAGGCAGACGCCGTCGCGGTAGACCTTCTCCAGCGCGTCGCGGGTGATGCGCTTGCCGCGCATCAGGCCGTTCATGTCGGGCAGCAGCAGGTCGACCTGTTCGCAGTCCTTGAGCTGGTCGAGCACGGCGGCGTCGGCGGCGGGCAGGGCGAGCTGGGTCATGGCGGGGCATCCACGGAGGTGGCGGGAGCATACCACTGGCGCCCATTTGTAAAGAATCCTCATCATTTTTGGCCTTGCGTTGATAAAATCGAACGACCGGAGTAAGGTCGGGCATCCCTTCGCCGAGCCCCTGTATGCGTCGAGCCCCGCTGGTCGGCCTGCCATGCGATCGCAAGCAGATCGGGCACCACCCGTTCCAGGCCGTGGGCGAGAAATACATCCGGGCGGTGGTGGACGGGGCGGGCTGCCTGCCGGTGCTGCTGCCCTCGCTGTCGCCGCCGCCGGACCTGCGCGCGCTGCTCGGTTCGCTCGACGGCCTGCTGCTCACCGGCGCCTACAGCAACATCGAGCCGCACCATTACGGCGACGAGCCCAGCTTCGAAGGCAACCTGCACGACCCGGCCCGCGACGCCAACACCCTGGGCATCGTGCCCCTGGCCATCGAGCTGGGTCTGCCGGTGCTGGCGATCTGCCGCGGCCTGCAGGAAGTGAACGTGGCGCTCGGCGGCAGCCTGCACCAGAAGGTGCACGACATCATCGGTTTCAACGACCACCGCGAAAATCCTGACGAACCGCTGGGCGTGCAGTACGCGCCCTCGCACGTGGTGGAACTGGCCGAAGGCGGGCTGCTGGCGCGCGTCGCCGGCGGCCGCGAGGCGTGGGTGAATTCGTTGCACGGCCAGGGAATCCGCCGCCTGGGCCAGGGCCTGGTGGTGGAAGCCACCGCGCCCGACGGCCTGGTCGAGGCGGTGCGGCTCGACCGCGGCCGCCCGGACGCCCCTGATCCATTCCTGCTGGCGGTGCAGTGGCACCCGGAGTGGAGGGTCACCGAGAATCCCTTCTATCTGGGCACCTTCCAGGCATTCGCGGCGGCCTGCCGCGAGCGCGCAGCGAACAGGCAGTAGCCCCATGGCCAAGAAGAAAGCAGCCCCGAAAACCGAGCAGGAACAGCAGGAGAGCACGCTCAAGCGCTGGCTCAAGGACCGCCACATCACCGAGGTCGAGTGCCTGGTGCCCGACATCACCGGCAACGCGCGCGGCAAGATCATCCCGGCCGCGAAGTTCTCGCACGACTACGGCACCCGCCTGCCCGAGGGTATCTTCGCCACCACGGTCACCGGCGAATACCCGGACGAATACGACGACCTGGTCAGCCCCTCCGATTCGGACATGGTGCTGCGCCCGGACCCGGAAACCATCCGCATGGTGCCCTGGGCCACCGACCCCACGGCGCAGGTGATCCACGACTGCTTCACCAAGGATGGCCGCCCGCACGAACTGGCCCCGCGCAACGTGCTGCGGCGCGTGCTGGCGCTGTACGAAGGCCTGGGCCTGCAGCCGGTGATCGCGCCCGAGCTGGAATTTTTCCTGGTCCAGCGCAACACCGACCCCGATTTCCCGCTGCAGCCGCCGGCCGGCCGCAACGGCCGCCCGGAAACGGCGCGGCAGTCGTATTCGATCGACGCGGTGAACGAGTTCGACCCCATCCTCGACCTGATGTACGACTACTGCGAGGCCATGGACCTGGACGTGGACACCCTGGTGCACGAATCCGGCGCGGCCCAGCTGGAAGTGAACTTCGTGCACGCCGACCCGATGTCGCGCGCCGACCAGGTGTTCCTGTTCAAGCGCACCATGCGCGAGGCGGCGATGCGCCACGGCATCTACGCCACCTTCCTGGCCAAGCCGATGGAAAACGAGCCGGGCAGCTCGATGCACATCCACCAGAGCCTGCACAGCCTCAAGACCGGCAAGAACGTGTTTTCCACCGGCAAGGCCGGCGCCCACACCGAGGTATTCATGAACTACATGGGCGGCCTGCAGAAGTACGTGCCGGCGGCCATGGCCTTCTTCGGCCCGAACGTGAATTCGTACCGGCGCCTGGCCTTCGGCGAGGTTTCGCCCAAGAACGTGCAGTGGGGCTACGACAACCGCACCTGCGGCCTGCGCGTGCCGCTTGATACCCCCGAAAACGCCCGCGTCGAAAGCCGCTTCGCCGGCTCCGACGTCAACCCCTACCTGGCCCTGGCCGCCACCCTGGCCTGCGGCTACCTGGGCATCAAGGAAAAGCTGCAGCCCACCGAGCCGCTGGCCGGCAGCGCCCACGCCAAGGGTTACGACCTGCCGCGTTCGCTGGAAGAAGCCATCGCCGGACTGCGCGCCTGCAAGCCGCTGCGCCAGTTGCTGGGCGAGCGCTTCGTGCGCGCCTACACGGCGGTGAAGGACAAGGAGCACCAGACCTACCTGCGCGTCATCAGCTCCTGGGAACGCGAGTTCCTGCTGCTGAACGTCTGAACCCTTCGGAGCACCCATGGACTCGATCGATACCCGGACCCTGCAGGCGCTCGACGCCGCCCACCACCTGCATCCATTCAACGACAACGCCGCGCTGGCCAGGAAGGGCACCCGCATCCTGACCAAGGGCGAGGGCTGCTACGTCTGGGATTCCGAGGGCAACCAGCTGCTCGACGCCTTCGCCGGCCTGTGGTGCGTGAACGTGGGCTACGGCCGCAAGGAGCTGGGCGAGGTGGCCTCGCGCCAGATGACCCAGCTGGCTTACTACAACAGCTTCTTCGGCTGCACCACCGAACCCACCGTGCACCTGGCCGCCAAGCTGGCCGAACTGACCCCGCACGACCTCAACCACGCCTTCTTCACCAACTCGGGCTCCGAGGCCAACGACACCATCCTGCGAATGGTGCGGCACTTCTGGGCGGTGCAGGACCAGCCGCAGAAGAACATCTTCATCGGCCGCCACAACGGCTACCACGGCTCCACCGTGGCCGGCGCCAGCCTGGGCGGCATGAAAGGCATGCACAAGCAGGGCGGCCTGCCCATTCCCGACATCCACCACATCGACCCGCCGTTCTGGTTCGGCGACGGCGGCGGGATGGGCGAGGAGGAATACGGCCTGCACTGCGCGAAGCGGCTGGAGGACAAGATCCTCGAACTCGGCCCCGACCGCGTCGCGGCCTTCATCGGCGAACCGATCATGGGCGCCATCGGCGTCTACATCCCGCCGCGCAACTACTGGCAGGAAATCGAGCGCATCTGCCGCAAGTACGACGTGCTGCTGGTGGCCGACGAGGTCATCTGCGGCTTCGGCCGCACCGGCGAATGGTTCGCCAGCCAGTACTACGACTTCCGCCCGGACGTGATGACCCTGGCCAAGGGCATCACCTCGGGCTACATCCCGCTGGGCGCGGTGATGTTCAACGACCGCGTGGCGGACGTGCTGGCCACCAAGGGCGGCGAGCTGGCGCACGGCTACACCTATTCCGGCCACCCGGTCTGCGCGGCGGTGGCGCTGGAGAACATCCGCATCCTGCAGGACGAACGCATCGTCGAAACCTGCAAGTCCGACACCGGCCCCTACCTGGCCGAAAAGTGGAAGGCGCTGGGCGAGCACCCGCTGGTGGGCGAGGCCCGCATCGCCGGCATGGTGGGCGCGCTGGAACTGGTGCCGCGCAAGCCGGCGCGCGAATTCTTCCCTGACCGGGGCAGGGTGGGGCAGCTTTGCCGCGACATCGCCCTGCGCAACGGCCTGATCCTGCGCGCCACCAACGATTCGATGCTGCTTTCGCCGCCGCTGGTGATCACCCGCGCGCAGGTGGACGAACTGGCCGAAAAGGCCTGGAAATCGCTCGACATGACCGCGAGGGAACTGGGCATGGCGACCGGCTGAGCCCGCCGCCCCGGCGCGCCGGGGCCGGGCGGGTCGTGTGTATGATGCAATCCGCAGGAACCGCTGTTTCATTCACCTTTTTGGGGAGAGTGCCGATGAAACTCAGGATGTCCGCTTTGCTTCTTGCCCTGCTCGCCGCCGGCTGCGGCCGCGAGCAGTCCGCCGACGGGGCCGGGGAACAGGCCGCCGCCGCGCCCGAGGCCGCGCCCAAGGTCCTCAACGTCTACAACTGGTCGGACTACATCGGCGAGGACACCATCGCCAACTTCGAGAAGGAGACCGGCATCAAGGTCACCTACGACGTGTTCGACTCCAACGAAGTGCTCGAGGCCAAGCTCATGGCCGGCAACACCGGCTACGACATCGTGGTGCCCTCGCTCACCTTCCTCTCGCGCCAGATCCAGGCCGGCGTGTTCCAGGAACTCGACAAGTCGCGGCTCAGCAACTACGGCAACCTCGACCCGGCCTTCATGGCCCTGCTGGCCCAGAACGACCCGGGCAACGCGCATTCGCTGCCCTACCTGTGGGGCACCACCGGCATCGGCTACAACGTGGCCAAGGTGAAGGAAGTCCTGGGCGAGGACGCGCCGGTGGACAGCTGGGCCCTGGTGTTCGAGCCGGAGAACCTGGCCAAGCTCAAGGGCTGCGGCGTGGCCATCCTCGACACCCCGTCCGAGATCATCCCGCCGGTGCTGCAGTACCTGGGCGAGGACCCGAACAGCTTCGACGAGGCGGTGATCCAGAAGGGCGTGGACCGCCTGAAGCAGCTGCGCCCGCACATCACCTACTTCCATTCCTCGCAGTTCATCAACGACCTGGCCAATGGCGACATCTGCGTCGCGGTGGGCTGGTCGGGCGACATCATCCAGGCCCAGGGCCGCGCCGCCGAGGCGGGCAAGGGCATCGAGATCGCCTATTCGATCCCGAAGGAAGGTGCGCCCATGTGGTTCGACATGCTGGCCATCCCCAAGGGCGCCGCCAACGTCGACAACGCCTACCTGTTCCTCGACTACCTGATGCGGCCCGACGTGATGGCCGGCGTGCAGAACTACGTGATGTACGCCAGCGCAAACCAGGCCGCGCTGCCGATGGTGGACGAGGCCGTGCTCCAGGACCCGGGCATCTACCCGACCGAGGAGACCAAGGCCAAGCTGTTCACCCTGGCGGTGCTGCCGCCGGAAGTGGACCGCCTGTTCACGCGCCACTGGACCACCCTCAAGACGGGGCAATAAGCCACGATGGCAGCCACGGCAAGCGGCGCCCTAGCCGGCGCCCCGAAGAACGACATGCTCGGTGCGGAGGGTTACCTCCGCATCGAGTCGGTCCGCAAGGAATTCGACGGTTTCGTCGCGGTGGACGACGTCAGCCTGTCCATCCGCAAGGGCGAGATCTTCGCCCTGCTGGGGGCCTCGGGCTGCGGCAAGTCCACGCTGCTGCGCTGCCTGGCTGGCTTCGAGAAGCCCACCAAGGGCCAGATCATCCTCGACGGCCAGGACATCGTCGGGCTGCCGCCCTACGAGCGGCCCATCAACATGATGTTCCAGTCCTACGCGCTGTTCCCGCACATGAGCGTGGAGCAGAACGTGGCCTTCGGCCTGAAGCAGGACGGCATGGCCAAGGCCGACGTCGCCCGCCGGGTGGAGGAAATGCTGGCCCTGGTGCAGATGGGCAAGTACGCCAAGCGCAAGCCGCACCAGCTTTCCGGCGGCCAGCAGCAGCGCGTGGCGCTGGCGCGGTCGCTGGCCAAGAGCCCCAAGCTGCTGCTGCTCGACGAACCGATGGGCGCGCTCGACAAGAAGCTGCGCTCGCAGATGCAGCTCGAGCTGGTGAACATCGTCGAGCGCCTGGGCGTGACCTGCGTGATGGTCACCCACGACCAGGAAGAGGCCATGACCATGGCCCACCGCATCGCGGTGATGGACGCGGGCTGGATCCGCCAGGTCGGCACCCCCGACGAAATCTACGAGCAGCCCAGCTGCCGTTTCACCGCCGAGTTCATCGGTTCGGTGAACCTGATCGAGGGCCAGATCAAGGACGACGAGAAGGACTTCGTCACCATCGCCAGCCCGGCCATGGAACACCTGGTCTACGTCGGCCACGGCGTCACCGGCTTCGAAGGGCAGGCGGTGGCCCTGGCCCTGCGGCCCGAGAAGATCCAGGTGGACAAGGAAGAGCCCGCGCAGCCGCACAACAAGGTGCGCGGCACCATCGAGGACATCGCCTACTTCGGCAGCCACTCGGTCTTCCACGTGCGCCTGCCGGGCGGCACCAAGCTGCTGGCGAACATGGTCAACAGCCAGCGCTGGGCCAGCGAGAAGTTCACCTGGAACGACAGCGTCTGGCTGAGCTGGGGCGACCAGGCCGGCGTGGTGCTGACCTCGTGAGCCACAAGCTGCTGCGCTCGCTGCGCAGGCGCCTGCCGGGCTCGCGCTGGCTGGTGATCGCGGTGCCCTACCTGTGGATGCTGCTCTTTTTCGCCATCCCTTTCGCCATCGCGCTCAAGATCAGCTTCGCCAACGCCGCCATCGCCATGCCGCCCTACACCGACCTGGTGCAGTGGGCCGGCGACAAGATGCAGGTGACCATCAACACCGCGAACTACCTGTTCCTGGTGCGCGACAGCCTTTACGTCAACGCCTACCTGAGCTCGCTGGAAATCGCGGTGGTGTCCACGGCGCTGTGCCTGCTGCTGGGCTACCCCATCGCCTACGCCATCGCCCGGATGGACCCGGCCACCCGCAACGTGGCCCTGATGCTGGTCATCCTTCCCAGCTGGACGAGCTTCCTGATCCGCATCTACGCCTGGGTGGGCATCCTCAAGAACAACGGCCTGCTCAACAACTTCCTGATGGGCCTGGGGCTCATCGACGAACCGCTGCAGATCCTGCACACGCCGGTGGCGGTGTACATCGGCATCGTCTACGCCTACCTGCCGTTCATGGTGCTGCCGCTGTATTCGAACCTGGTCAAGCACGACCACCGCCTGCTCGAAGCCGCCTCCGACCTGGGCGCGCGGCCCTGGAGGGCCTTTCTCACCGTCACTTTGCCGCTGTCGAAGGCCGGCATCATCGCCGGTTCGATGCTGGTGCTGATCCCGGTGGTGGGCGAGTTCGTCATCCCGGAAATGCTGGGCGGCGCCGACACCCTGATGATCGGCCGCGTGCTCTGGCAGGAATTCTTCAACAACCGCGACTGGCCGGTGGCCTCTGCCGTGGCCATCGTGATGCTGGTGCTGCTGATCGTGCCCATCACCATCTTCCACCGCTACCAGTCGAAGGAAATGGAGTCGAAGCTGACATGAGCCAGGGCCGCGGCAATTCCGGCTTCACCAAGGCCATGCTGGTGCTGGGCTTCGTGTTCCTGTACGCGCCCATCTTCAGCCTGATGGTCTATTCCTTCAACGAGTCGCGCCTGGTCACGGTGTGGTCGGGCTTCTCGGTGAAGTGGTATGGCGAACTGTTCCGCGACCAGCAGATGATGGACGCGGCCTGGGTGAGCATCCAGGTGGCGTTCTGGACCGCCTGCGCCTCGGTGGTACTGGGCACCATGGCGGCGATGGTGATGACGCGCTTCCGCCACTTCCCCGGCAAGACCTTGTTCGGCGGGCTCATCACCGCGCCGCTGGTGATGCCGGAAGTGATCACCGGCCTGTCGATCCTGCTGCTGTTCGTTTCCATCGGCCCGCATATCGGCATCGGCGCCCAGCGCGGCATGCTCACCATCTGGATCGCCCACGTCACCTTCTGCATGGCCTTCGTGACAGTGGTCATTTCCTCGCGCCTGGGCGAACTGGATCGCTCGCTGGAAGAGGCCGCCATGGACCTGGGCGCGAACCGGCTGAAGGTGTTCTTCGTGATCACCCTGCCCATCATCGCCCCGGCGCTGATTTCCGGCTGGCTGCTGGCCTTCACCCTGAGCCTGGACGACCTGGTGATCGCCAGCTTCGTTTCCGGCCCCTCGTCCACCACGCTGCCGATGAAGGTGTTTTCCTCGGTGCGCCTGGGCGTCAGCCCCAAGATCAACGCGCTGGCGACCCTGATGATCCTGGTCGTCACCGTTGCCGCCGTCATCGGCTGGTGGGTGATGACCCGCGAAGACAAGAAACGCCAGCGCGACATCCAGCTGGCGCTGCAGAAGGGTTGAAACCATGACCGTCGAGAACCGCGATCCCTGGACCGGGGAAGTGCGCGCCTATTCCATGATGTCCGCCGCGGCCGTGGAGGCCAGGCTGGCCGCCGCAGCCCGCGCCTTCCCGGCCTGGGCTGCGCTTTCGCTCAAGGAACGCGGCGCGCTGCTGCTGCGCGTGGCCGACGAGCTGCACGCCCGCCGCGAGGCCATCGCCGCCACCATGACCGCCGAAATGGGCAAGCTGCGCCGCGAGGCCCTGGCCGAGATCGAAAAATCGGCGGGCGCCTGCCGCTATTACGCCCGCCACGCCGCCGACTACCTGCGCGAGGAGAGCATCGGCACCGAGGCCGCGCGCAGCTACGTGCGCTACGAGCCCATCGGCTGCGTGCTGGCGATCATGCCGTGGAACTTCCCCGTCTGGCAGGTCTTCCGCTTCCTGGCGCCGGGCCTGATGGCCGGCAACGTGGCCCTGCTCAAGCACGCCACCAACGTGCCGGGCTGTGCCGATGCCATCGCCGGCGTGCTGGCGGCGGCGGGCGTGCCGGAGGGCGTGTTCGGCGTGCTGCACATCGACAGCGAGCAGGCCGCGGCCGTCATCGCCGACCCGCGCGTCAAGGCCGTCACGCTGACCGGCAGCGAACGCGCCGGGCGTTCGGTGGCCGCCACCGCGGGCAAGCACCTGAAAAAATGCGTGCTCGAGCTCGGTGGCAGCGACCCCTTCATCGTGCTCGAGGACGCCGACCTGGCGAAGGCCGTTCCGGTGGCCGTGGCCTCGCGCTTCGGCAACGCCGGGCAAACCTGCATCGCCGCCAAGCGCTTCATCGTGGTGGAAGCCGTGGCCGAGCGCTTCGTCCTGGCCTTCGCCGAGGCCGCCTCGGCGCTGCGCGCTGGCGACCCGAACGACGAGGCCACCACGCTGGCGCCCATGGCCCGCGCCGACCTGCGCGACGAGCTGCACCGGCAGGTGCAGGCCAGCGTGTCCAAGGGCGCGCGCCTGCTGCTGGGCGGCGAGCCGGGGCAGGGCGCCACGGACTATCCGGCCACGCTCCTGGACAACGTGGCGCCGGGCATGCCGGCCTGGGACGAGGAGTTGTTCGGCCCCGTGGCCAGCCTGATCCGCGTGCGCGACGAGGCCGAGGCCATCCGCGTGGCCAACGACACCGCCTTCGGGTTGGGCGCCAGCGTCTGGACGGCCGACGCGGCCCGCGGCGAGCGGGTGGCGGCCCAGGTCGTGGCCGGCGCCTGTTTCGTCAATTCGCTGGTGAAAAGCGACGTGCGGCTGCCCTTCGGCGGCACCAAGGCCAGCGGCTTCGGCCGCGAACTGGCTGGCCACGGTATCCACGAGTTCACCAACATCAAGACGGTCTACGTGGCTTGAGGCAGGGTCGCATTGTCCTGAAAACCGGTTAGACTCCGGCCGTTGGCGTGGTCCGAAGGGGGCGGCCTGCCTGTTCACGGGAGGAGTCGCTTGGATACGAAAGCGTGGCGGCCGATGGCCGCGAGTGGATTGTTGCTGGCGCTGCTGGTCGCCGTTCCGGCGCAGTCGCGCGCTGAAGGAACGCCGGCCCCGGGCCGCGCCGAGGTCGAGGCCCAGCTCAAGCTGGCCGCCGAGGCCGTGGAGGCCGCGCGGGTGGAATTCCAGGCCCGTGGTGCGCAGCTCAAGGCGGCGCGGGCCAACCTGACCCGGGCCGAGTCGGCGCGCAACGTCGCCGCCCAGCGGCTGGCCGAGGCCCAGGCCCAGGCGGCCCAGGGCAAGGCCACGCGGGCCCAGGTGGACGAGCTCAAGGCCATGGTCCGGCGCGCCATCGCCGGCGTGGGCGAGGTGCGGGCCGAGATCGCCGCGGCCGAAGCCGCCATCACCCAGGCCCAGGCCACCATCGTGGCGGCGCAATCGGCGGTGGCTGCGGCGCAGGGTGGCGTGTCGGCCTACCTCGACGCCTCCCGGCCCGGCAGCTGATGCATTCCTGGAAGGACGTGCTCGAGCGCGCCGCGCGCGGCAACCCGCCGCCGCCGGTGCGCGTCGAGCGCAGCCCCATGGAGTGGGAGGCGCTGCTGTCGCCGGAAGTCTTCCACGTCACCCGCGAGGCCGGCACCGAGCGCGCCTTCAGCTCGCCGATGTGCAGCCTGTTCGAACCCGGCCGCTACGGCTGCGCCTGCTGCGGCACGCCGCTGTTCGACGCCGGCACCAAGTTCGAGTCGCACAGCGGCTGGCCTTCGTTCACCGCGCCGCTGGCGGATGCCGCCGTGGCCTACCGGATGGACGAGAGCCACGGCATGCACCGCGTCGAGATCACCTGCAACGCCTGCGACGGCCACCTGGGCCACGTGTTCCCGGACGGCCCGCCGCCCGGCGGGCTGCGCTTCTGCGTCAACGCGCTGTCGCTGCGCAAGCTCGGCGACTGAAGCCCGCGCTCAGGGCGGGGTGGGCGGATGCGGCTGGCGCCGCTCCGCCGCGAACCGGGCGAAGGCGTCGACCTCGAGCGGCCGGCTGTAGAAATAGCCCTGGATTTCGTCGCAGCCGCGGGCCCGGAGCAGGGCCAGCTGTTCGGCCGTCTCCACGCCCTCGGCGATGGTGCCCATGCCTAGGCTGTGCGCCATCTGCACGATGGCACCGACGATGGCGAGGTCGTCGGCGCGGGTGGCGAGTTCGCGCACGAAGGACTGGTCGATCTTGAGCTTGTCCACCGGGAAGCGCTTGAGGTAGCTCATCGACGAATAGCCGGTGCCGAAGTCGTCAATGGAAAGCCGGAAGCCGGCTTCGTGCAGCGCCACCATGGTGCTGCGCGCGCCCTCGGGGTCGCGCAGGGCGACCGCCTCGGTGAGTTCCAGCTCGAGCCAGCGGGTCTCGACGCCTGCCTCCGCGGCGATGCCGCCCACCATCTCCAGCAGCCCGGGCTGGGCGAACTGGGTCGCCGTCAGGTTCACCGCCACGGTGATGCCGCCCAGGCCGCTGTCCTGCCATTGGCGCAGCTGCGCCGTCGCCGTGCGCAGCACCCATTCTCCGATGCCGACGATCAGGCCGTTGGCCTCGGCCAGCGGCACGAATTCGCCCGGCGAGACGTCGCCCCACTGCGCGCTGCGCCAGCGCAGCAGCGCCTCGGCGCCGATCAACTCGCCGGACAGCAGCGAGTACTGCGGCTGGTAGGCCAGGCGCAGTTCGTTTCGGGCCAGTGCGTGCTTGAGCGCCGTGGTCAGCGCCAGCGTGCGGACGGTGTGTTCCTGCATCGCCGGGGCGAAGAAGCGGAAGCTGTTGCGGCCCTCCTTCTTCACCCGGTACATCGCCGCTTCGGCGCAGGCGCCCAGGGCGGCCACGTTGGTGCCGTCGCCGGGGTACATGGCAATGCCGATCGAACCGCTGATGATCAGTTCCTCGCTGCCCAGCGAAATCGGCGCCTGCAGCGACTCCAGCACGTGCCCGGCCAGGGCCGCGGCCTGGTCCTGGGTGGCGCCGGGCATCAGGATGGTGAAGTCGTCGCCCGACTGGCGCGAGGCCTGGTCGTGTTCGCCCAGGTGGGCGCGCAGGCGATTGGCCATCTCGCGCAGCAGCAGGTCGCCCAGGTCGTGGCCCAGGGAGTCGTTCACCGCCTTGAAGTTGTCCAGGTCGAGCCAGAGCAGCGCGGTAGTGCCGCGCGACTTCGCCGCCGCTTCCAGCGCCTCGTGGAAATGCCGCTCGAACAGCGCGCGGTTGGGCAGGCCGGTCAGCTGGTCGAAGTAGGACAGCTGCTGGATGCGTTCAGCCGCGGCGCGCCGGGCGGTCACGTCCTCCTTGTGCGACATGTAGCCCATCACCTCGCCGCGGGCGTCGCGGAAGGGGAACACCTGCACGGCCGCGAAGTAGTCGGTGCCGTCCTTTCGGCGGTTGATGAACTCGCCCTGCCAGGGTTCGCCGCGCATCAGGTGGGCCCACATCTCGTGGTAAGTCGTGGGCGGCGTGCGGCCGGACTGCAGGAAACGTGGGTTCTTGCCCATCACTTCGGCTGCTTCATAGCCGCTGATGGTGGTGAAGGCCGGGTTGACGTAGTCGATCCGCGCCTTCAGGTCGGTGATGACGATGGCCGCGGGGCTCTGCGCCACCGCCGACGAAAGCCGCCGGATGGTGGCTTCCTGGAGGCTGCGTTCGGTCACGTCGCGGGCGGACATGTAGATGACCCGGCCGCGCGGCCGCGTGCGCCATTCGATGTCGCGGTAGGTGCCGTCGTGCGACAGGTAGCGATTTGCGAATTCGATTCGGCCCTGGTCGCCCTCGAGCCTCCTGAGCGCAGCCGCGGTGCCGGCACGGTCGTCCGGGTGCACGAAGTCCAGCAGGCGGCGCCCGGCGAGGCGCTCGGACGGGTAGCCCAGCAGTTGTTCCCAGGCATGGTTCACGCGCAGGAATTCGCCCTTGGCGTCGACGATGCTGTAGAGGTCGAGGTCGGACTGGAAGAAGTAGTCCATCTCGTCCTGCTTTTCCTGCAGCAGCTTTTCCTGGCGGGCGCGCGAGGTGATGCGCCACATCGCGTCGCCCAGCAACTGCAGCGTCTCGACGTCGCCCGGGGAATACGCCGAGGCCTTGTTGGCCACCACCAGGGACAGGCGCGCGCACTTGCCCTCGAGCACCGGCAGGCCCAGGTGGCGCTTGAGCGCCGGGTGTCCGCCGGGTAGCCCGGCCTCGTCCCGCGGGGGCTGGTCGCGCAGGACCGGCCTGGACTGGCGCACGGCGTCGGCCCAGTCGCCGGCCATGGCCAGGGGAAAGTCGTTGCCGATGCCTCCGGTCGGGGCCTCGGCCGATCCGGCCAGGGACCAGGCGACCAGCGCCAGCGAGGCCTGGTCGTCGGTGACGGCATGCAGGAAGGCGATCTCGCTGCCAGTGAGGCGCCGGGCGACTTCGACGCCGTGGCGCAGGAAGGCCTCCTCGCCAAGTTCCGTGGCCTTGGCCGGCAGTTCGAGCAGGGCCTTGTTGAGCTGGGCCTCGTGTTCGATGGCCGCCTGCTTTTCCACCAGCTCGGTGACGTCGCGAGACAGCACGAGGAAGTGGAAATCGCCTGTGTCGCCCAATGGCTTGCGTGCGACCGAGAGTTCGAAGCGACGCCGCCCCGAGGGCACGTCCAGCTCGATCCGGGTGCCGGTGCTGCGGCCGTTGCGGCGCGCCTCGGTGATTGCCGCCAGGCAGGCCTGCGCCGCCGCCTCGGGCATCACCTCGTGCAGGTTGCGCCCGGCCAGCTGGCGCACCGGCGCCAGCAGACCGTCCTCGCCGCTGGCGTGGACTTCCAGGTAGTTGCCCTCGGCGTCCATCTCGAACAGCAGGTCGGGCAGGGTGTCGAGCGTGGCGCCCAGGTTGGCCCGCGAGGCCTTGAGTTCGAGGTAGGGCGAGCGCACCGCCTCCAGGAACAGCGCGCGGTACAGGAACAGGTAGGCGATGACCTTGAACACGTGCCCGGCCAGCGCGTAACCGTCGTTGACGCTGCCGTAGCTGGCGAAGAAGTAGCCGCTCATGGCGCTGGCGCCGGCGGCGCCGAACAGGCCGCCGGTGTGGCGGGTGCGCGGTTTGCGAAATTCCAGTGCCAGCACCACCGCGGCCACCAGCGCGACCAGGACCAGCACGTATTCGACGGCCAGCTTGGTATCGGTAAGCCCCTCGCCGGGCGTGAACAGCTCGGGCAGCAGGTCCATGCGCGTGAGCACCAGTACGTGCCCCAGGGCTACACCGGACAGCACGATGGCCAGCGCGCCGGCGCGGGGCGTCGACGGGCCGCGGTCCTCGGGCACCAGCGTGGCCACCAGTAGTGCCGCCGCCGCCAGGCCGCGCGCGAACAGCCAGAAGTACAGGGTCTTGTCGTGGGTGTTGTAGCCGAGGAAGGCCGGCATGCCGGTCAGCGACAGCGTATGCGACAGGTCGAACAGCGCCACGCCCAGGAACAGGCAGCCGGTCCAGAGCATGCGCCGCGACGGGCGCAGCAGCTGCGTGCTCCAGCCCAGCGCGAACACCATGGCCGCGACGGCCACCGCGAACATTTCCAGCGCGTTGTGGGCCGGCAGGTAGAAGGACAGCGGCGTGCCCGGCTCGACCAGGGGCAGGACGCTGATGCCGGCCAGGCCCAGCAGCAGCACTGCCAGCGTGGACAGGCTGGCGGCGGCTTCCTGGCGGTGGCTCGGATGGATGAGCACGGCCTCAGCCTCCCGTCATCGCCGGGACCGGGGGCGGGTCCTCGATCAGGACCAGCACCGGAGCCTGTTCGCCTTCGCTGGCCAGCGTGGCGTTGATGCCGATTTCGACCCGGCTGCCGTCGGCGCGCGCGGCGCTGAACACCGTCTTGATCGCCCGGCTGCGCCCGCCGGTGAGCTCGGACAGGGCCTGGCCGACCAGTTCGCGGTGCTCCGGTTCGGCGAGGTCGGCCAGCCGGCGGCCAATCAGTCCGCCCGGGTTCGGCAGGCCCAGGATTTCGCCGGCGCGCAGGTTGGCGTAGCGAATCACGCCCTCCTGGACGATGAAGGCGCCGACGCGCGAGCGGTCGACCAGGTCACGGAAGCGTTCCTGCGCCTCGGTCAGCCGCTTGCGGAAAGCGCGGGCCTCGGCTTCGATACCGAGCTTTTCCACGGCGAAGTTCACGTTCGAGCCGATCTGCTCGACCAGTTGGCGGGTGTCCGGGTCGCCCCAGCCGGCTTCGGTGGAGAACAGCGTGAGCACGGCAAAGGGCGTGCGGCCGCGCAGCAGCGGCAGGCAGGCGCTGGCGCGCCAGCCCAGGCGCGTGGCAAGGGCCTGCCACGCTTGCGCCTGCGGGCTGGACTGCAGGTCCTGGATCCAGACCGGGCGTGATTCGCGCGCCGCCATGCCCACCGGGCCGCGGCCGGAGGGTTCGCCCGGGTCCACCGAGACCGGCACATCGCGGAGGGCATCCGCGCCTTCGCCGCGGGCGTAGGCGGTGGACACGGCGCCGGTGGCCGGGTCGATCCGGCCGATCCAGGCGGTGTCGATGCCACCGTGGCGCACCAGCACGTCGCAGACGCGCTCGAGCAGTTCGGTTTCGCCGGCGCAGTGCACGATGGCCCAGTTGCATTCGCTCAGCGCCGCGTACAGGCGGTTGAGCTGCTCGATGCGCAGCCGCGCCTGCTTGCGCTCGGTGATGTCGGCGGCGACGCCGTGGATGCCGCTGACGCGGCCGTCGGCGGCGCGCACCGGTTCGCCACGGACCTGCATCCAGCCGTGGCTGCCGTCGGTGCGCACCATTTCCAGCTCCAACTCGTACGGCGTGCCGGCCTCCAGCACGCCGGCCACCGCCGCCTCCAGCTTTTCGTAGCTGGCCGAGCCGAAGATGTCGCGCTGCTCCGCGAAGTCGGGCGCCATGCCATCCGGGTCCACCGGCAGGCCCAGCATGCGAAACAGCTGCGGCGTCCAGGTGACGAGGCCGCTGGCCTTGTCCAGGGTCCAGCTGGCGAACTCGGCGATGCGCTGGGCTTCCTCGAGTTCGGCGCGGCTGCGCCGCAGCAACTCATGGAGCTCCTTGTCGGCCGTGATATCGGCGTGGGTGCCGATCATGCGGCGTGGTTCGCCGGTGTCGCTGCGTTCCACCACCAGGCCACGGTCGAGCACCCAGATGTAGTGGCCGTCCTTGCAGCGCAGCCGGTGTTCGCAGGCATAGCTGGTGGTCTTGCCCTGCAGGTAATCGTTGACGGCGCCGAGCGCGCGTTCCCGGTCCTCGGGATGGACGCGGTCGGACCATTCCGCCAGGCCGTTGCCCATTTCATCCGTTGCGTAACCGAGCATCTGCTTGAAGCGCGGCGAGTACCACACGGTGTCGTCGGCCAGGTTCCAGTCCCAGAGGCCGTCGCCCGAGCCCTCCAGGGCGAAGCGCCAACGGAACTCGCTTTCCTCGAGCTGCTCCTCCCGCCGGCGGATCGCCTCGGTCAGCGTATGCGCCAGTTGCATGCCGCGCTCCCGGGTGCGGGCCAGCGACATCAGGAGCCCGAACAGCAGCCCGCTGAGCAGCAGGCCACCGCCCGCCGCGACCCAGGCGGGCAGGTAGCTGACGGCCGGCGCCGTGCTGCTGCGGTTGAATTCGAGCAGCCAGGGGCGGCCGTGGAAATCGAGCGTCCTGCGCGCGGCCAGCGGCTCTCCGCTCCCCGTCGTGCCGCCGCCGGCGGCATTCGCGCTGTCGTAGAGCAGCAGGCCCGAATCAGTGGTTTCACCGTCGTAGATGCGCAGGTGCAGGTAGCGGCCTTCGGCGGTCTGCCAGCCCTGCAGCACGCCGGCCATCAGGTCGTTCATCCGGTAGGGGCTGTAGACCCAGCCCAGCAGGGCCGCGCGGCGTTCGGCGGGCGTGGCGGCCGGCCGGCTCCTGTCGTAGACCGGCACGTACATCAGGGTGCCGGCCTGCACCTCGCTGCCCGATTCCTGCACCAGCACCACCTTGCCCGAGAGCGAGGCTTCGCCGGTGTCGCGGGCGCGCTCCATGGCCCGGCGGCGAACGGGTTCGGAGAACATGTCGAAACCGAAGGCGCGCAGGTTCCTTCCCTCGAAGGGCTCGAGGTAGACGATGGAGCTGAACTGGTCGCGGGCGCCGGCGGGATGCACGCGGTAATCGGGGAAACCCTCGGCGCGAATCCCGGCCTCGTGGGCGGCCAGGTCGCCGGGGGCGATGGCGAGCGCGAAACCGATGCCCTGCACGCCGGGCACCAGTTCACCCGCCTGGAACTCGTCGACGAACTGCCGCCACTCGCCGCGCTCGACCCGGCCGCTGGCCGCGAACAGGCCGGCGCCTCCGCGCAGGATCATTTCGTAGGTGCGCAGCCGTTCGGCGATCTTCAGTGTGACCTGGTCGGCGGCGAAGCCGAACTGCGCTGCCGCGTCGCGCTCGATGTCCTGCCGGATCTGCCAGGCGCCGATGCCGCTGGCGACCAGCCCCACGCCCAATGCCACGCGGGCGAACAGGACGGCAGAGCGCTGTGCCTCGGGCATCGGGATCGGCGTGTGCTGGAATTGGGAAAAAGTAGCAGATTTGCGCGGAGGAAACCGTGCGCGGGGCAAAAAAAGACGCGC
>JAIBEO010000263.1 GCA_019459185.1 Rhizobium sp.
TTAGTACTCTGACCCCTATTCTTTTTTGCGGCGGGCGCGGGGGTGGGCGGCGTCGTAGACCTTGGCCAGGTGCTGGTAGTCGAGGTGGGTGTAGATCTGGGTGGTGGCGATGTCGGCGTGGCCCAGCAGTTCCTGCACGCCGCGCAGGTCGCCGCTGGATTCGAGCACGTGGCTGGCGAAGCTGTGCCGCAGCAGGTGCGGGTGCACGCGTTTGAACAGCCCCTGCTGCATGGCCAGCAGGCGCAGCCGCGCCTGCACCGTACGGGGGCTGATCGGCCGGCCCTGACGGCCGGGGAACACCGGCGCGTCGGTGCCCGGCCTCGATTGCTCGCGCCAAGCCTCCAGCGCCGCACGCGCGTGGCTGCCCACCGGCACGACGCGGGTCTTACTGCCCTTGCCGTGCACCGTCACCAGGCCGTCGGCCAGGTCCAGGTTGCGCCAGCGCAGCCCGCACAGCTCCGACAGGCGCAGGCCCGAGGAATAGAACAGCTCCAGCATGGCGCGGTCGCGCAGGCCGAGCTCGCCCTCGGTGGGCACTTCGACCAGGCGCGTCATTTCATCGGGGTCGAGCACCTGCGGCAGCTTGCGCGGCGATTTCGGCGCGCGCAGGCCCAGCGCCGGGTTGAGTTCGCTCAGCTGGCTGCGGTTGAGGTGGCGGTAGAAGCTGCGCACCGCCGACAGCCGCCGCTGCAGGCTCTTGCCCGACAGCCCGCGCCGGTGTGCACCGGCGACGTAGCCGCGCAGCATTTCCTGGCGCAGCTGGGCCCAGCTTTGCAAGCCGTTGTCGCGCATCCAGCCGGCCAGGTCGGCGAGGTCGCGCCGGTAGCCGTCGAGCGTGTGCGGCGACATTCGCCGCTCCACCTGCAGGTAGGCCAGGAAGGCCTCCAGTTCCGCCTGCAGCGGCAGCGCGCCGGCCATGTTCAGCCGCGGGCGCCGCGGCCCATGGCGGTGACCAGGGCCTCGCCCATCATGCGCAGGAACAGCGTGCCCATGCCGGGGAAGAAGCGGTTGGCGTCGGTGCTGCCCACCGCCAGCATGCCCAGGCCCGGCAGCGGCAGCAGCACGGCCGAAGCGGCCTGCGCCTGCTGCTCGCCGAACAGCAGCGCCAGCTTGTCCTGGTTCAAACGCCCGCACAGCGGTTCGCTGCCGGCCAGGAAATCGCGGAACGGCGCCAGCGCCGGGTCGGCTTCACCGACCACCTGCAGCCACGGCGCGTCTTCCAGGCCGGCCACCGGCTGGTGCAGCACGAGGCGCACCGCTTCGCCGTGGAAGTCCTCGCCCAGCACCGCCACCATGGTGCGCAGCGTTTCGGCCGGGCCGGCGGCGCGCATCAGCGCCAGGCTCAGCTGGTGCGTGCGCACGGCCAGGCGCTCGTTTTCCTGCGCGTTGGCGAACAGTTCGTTGAGGCGGCGGGTGAGCTCGCGGTTCTTGTCGCGCAGCACGTCGAGCTGGTAGCTCGCCAGCGAAGCGGCCTGTCCTTCTTCCTTGGGCACCACCAGCGACAGCGCCAGGTCCGGGAACTGGGCCAGGAATTTCGGGTGCCGGCGCAGGAAGGTGGCGACCTCGTGGGCGCCGAGGCGCTCGTTCTTGTCTTCGATCATTGCGCTTGCTCCAGCGGGAATTCGCCCTCGAACACGAAGGCGGTGGGGCCGGCCATGACGATGGGCGCGTCGTCGGCGGGCCAGGTGATTTCGAGCGTGCCGCCCGGCAGCTCGACGAAAACGTGGCGGCCAACTCGGCCCTGGCGCACCAGCACGGCCACCGCCGCGCAGGCGCCGCTGCCGCAGGCCAGGGTTTCGCCGGCGCCGCGCTCGAACACGCGCAGCGTGATGCGATCGGGCGCCACGACCTGGGCAAAGCCCACGTTCACGCCTTCCGGAAATTCGGGCCGCGCCTGCAGCGCCGGGCCCAGCGTGGCCACGTCGGCCGCGGCGGCGTCGGGCACCTCGATCACGGCGTGCGGGTTGCCCATCGACACGGCGCCAAAGCGCAAGCCTGGTTCGCCGACGGGCAGTTCGTACGAAGCGGCTTCGGCCGGCGCGGTGAACGGCAGCGCCGCCGGCGCGAACTTCGGCACGCCCATGCCCAGCGAATAGCGGCCCTGCCCCAGCGCCTGCACGTCGATGACGCCGGCGGGGCTGTCGAGACGGAAACGTTCGCCGGTCGCCGCGCCGTCGCGCTGCAGCCAGGCGGCCACGCAGCGCGCGCCATTGCCGCACTGGCCGGCGGAGCCGCCGTCGGCATTGAAGATGCGGTAGCGCGCCACGCAGCCGGCAGCCACGGGGTCTTCAATGGTGAGCAGCTGGTCGAAGCCGACGCCGGTGTGGCGGTCGCCTAGCGCGCGGGCCAGCGCGGGCGACGGTAGCGGGCGGCCGCCGCGCAGGTCGAGCACGACGAAATCATTGCCTGCGCCGTGCATCTTGGAAAAGCGCAGGGGCTGGCCCGCGCTCATGACCCGGCGGTGGCCTCGGCCGGTTCGGCCTTGTCGGGCAGGACCAGGTCGCCCTTGGTGCCGCAGGCGGCAAGCAGGGCAAGGCTGAGCAGCATCAGGGCGAGGCGGGCGGTTTTCATGCGCCGAGTATAGTCCGGGGCTGGACCGAGGCGAATGGAGGGCGCGATGACGCTTTCGACCTGGCTGTGGCTGCTGGCCGCCGGCCTGTTCCTGCTGGGACTGTGGCCCTGGCTGCGGCGCGCGCCGGCGCGACCGCGGGATCGCCGCCGCGGCTGGCTGGGGCGCAGCTTCGGCACACTGGTGATGGTGCTGGCGCTGGCCCTGGCCGGCCTGGGCGGCCTGTTGCGCAGCTACCACTGGCTGCTGGCCGACGTGCCGGTGGGCAATATCGCCCTGCGCGAACTGGGCCCGCAGCGCTACGAAGCCACGCTCTACCTCGACCGCCAGCCGCCGCGCGTGTTCGAACTGCGCGGCGATCAATGGCAGCTCGACGCCCGCGTGATCCGCTGGACCCTGCCCGGCCGCCTGGCCGGCCTGCCGCCGGTGTACCGCTTCGAGCGGCTCTCAGGCCGCTACGGCGACCCCAAGCAGGAACTGGAAGCGCCGCGCACGGTGCACGACCTGCGCACCGGCTGGGACTTCTGGGAATTCCGCCAGCGCTGGCTGACCAGTTGGCCGGTGGCCGACGCCCGCTGGGGCAGCGCGGCCTACCTGCCCATGCTCGACGGCGCCATCTACGACATCTCCCTCAACCCCGCCGGCGGCCTCGTCGCCAAACCCGCCGACGCCCGCACCGAGGACCTGCTCCGGCAGGCGGGGTGGTAAGAGCCTTCTGCCACGGATTCACGCGGAAAAACGCGGATAGGGCAGGAGCCAATTTCAGTTGATCTTGGCTCTATGCGCTTTTATCCGCGTTTTTCCGCGCAAATCCGCGTTCAAGGCTCTTCACTTCACCAAGCCCAGCTGGTCCAGGACGAAGGCGTATTCTTCCGCGCGTTCGCGATAGCGCTGGAAGCGGCCGGACTTGCCGCCGTGGCCGGCTTCCATGTTGGTGCGCATAAGCAGCGGGTTGGTGTCGGTTTTCTTCGCGCGCAGGCGGGCCACCCACTTGGCCGGTTCGAAGTACTGGACCTGGCTGTCCCAGAGGCCGGTGGTGACCAGCATGGCCGGGTAGGCCTTCGCTTCCACCTGGTCGTAGGGCGAGTACGACAGCATGTAGTCGTAGTAGGCCTTGTCCTTGGGGTTGCCCCACTCGTCGAACTCGTTGGTGGTGAGCGGGATCGACTCGTCGAGCATCGTGGTCACCACGTCCACGAAGGGCACGTGGGCGACGATGGCCTTGTACTTTTCCGGCGCCATGTTGGCGATGGCGCCCATCAGCAGGCCGCCGGCGCTGCCGCCCATGGCCGCCACGCGGTCGGGCGCGGCATAACCTTGCTTCACCAGGAAATCGGTGACGTCGATGAAGTCGGTGAAGGTGTTGACCTTGTTGAGCAGCTTGCCGTCGTCGTACCAGGCGCGGCCCATTTCCTGGCCGCCGCGGATGTGCGCCACCGCGTACACGGCGCCGCGGTCGACCAGGCTGATGACGTTGCCGTTGAAGCCAGGATCCGAGCTTGAGCCGTAGGAGCCGTACGAGTACTGGTACAGCGCGGCCTGGCCGTTCTTCTCGAAGCCCTTGCGGTACAGCACCGACACCGGCACCTCGGTGCCGTCGCGGGCCGTGGCCCACAGGCGCTCGGTGACGTAGTTGGTCTTGTCGAAGCCGCCCAGCACCGGCTGCTCCTTGAGCAGCTTGCGCTCGCCGGTGCGGGTGTTGACCTCGAAGGTCGTGGCCGGCGTGGTGAGCGAGGTGTAGGTGTAGCGCAGCCAGTCGGTGCCCGGCTCGGCGTTCATGGCCATGCCCATGGAATAGGCGCTTTCGTCGGCCTTGACGAACTCGTCGCGCTTGCCGTCCCAACTGCGGATGCGCAGGCGCTGCAGGCCACCACTGCGCTCGGAAATGGCGATGAAACCGTCGAACAGCTCCAGGCCGGAGATCAGCACGTCGGGCGAGTGCGGGATCATTTCCTGCCAGAGGTTCCGGTTGCCCCAGGTCTGGCCGTCGGCCAGGGTCATCACGCGGAAGTTCTGCGCGTCCCAGTTGGTGTTGAACACCCAGCGGCCGTTGAGGTGGTCGGCCTGGTATTCGAAGTCGCGCTGGCGCGGCGCCAGCACGGTGAACTCGCGCGGCGCGTCGGCGTCGGCGCAGCGCATTTCCGAGGACACGGTGCTTTCCACGCCGATGCACAGGTACTCATCGGAGCGGGTGCGGCCGATGCCCATGTAGAAGGTGTCGTCCTTCTCCTCGTAGACCAGCTTGTCGGCGCTGGCCGGGGTGCCCACCGCGTGCGCCTTGACGCGCTTGGACAGCAACGTGACGGGGTCGTTCTCGATGTAGTAGAGCGTGCGGTTGTCGTTGCCCCACATCAGGCCGGCGGCGGCGCCGGTGATCTGGTCGGCGAACACTTCGCCGGTGGCGAGGTCCTTCACCTTCAGCACGTACTGGCGCCGGCCCACGGCGTCTTCGGCCCAGGCCACGCGCTGGCCATCCGGGCTGACCTCGAAGTTGCCGAGCTGGAAGAAGTTCTTGCCGGCGGCCATGGCATTGACGTCGAACAGCACCTGCTCGGGCGCGTCCATGCTGCCCTGGCGGCGGGCGTGGATGGGGTATTCCTGGCCGGTTTCGTAGCGGGTGTAGTACCAGTAGCCGTCCTCAAGATACGGCACGCTGGAGTCGTCCTGCTTCACGCGGCCCACCAGCTCGGCGTACAGGGTTTCCTCGAGCGCCTCGAGCGGGCGCAGCACCGCGTCGGTGTAGTCGTTCTCGGCGGTGAGGTAGGCCAGCATTTCCGGATTCTTGCGGGTGTCGTCGCGCAGCCAGTAGTACTCGTCCTGGCGCTCGGCGCCGTGCGGGGCACGCACCACGTAGGGCTTCTTCGCAGCCACCGGCGGCGCCGGCAACGTGGCCGCGGCGGCGGCGGCCGGGGCCGGGGCCGGGGCCGGCGCATCGGCGGTGCGGGCCGGCTGGGCCGCGCAGCCCGCGAGGGCGACGGCCAGGAAAGCGGCGCTGAAAGGCAGGATGCGTTGCTTCATTTCTTGTCCCCGAACAGCTTCTGCTTCAGGAAGGTGTAGGCCAGGGCCGACATGTAGGCCGACTGGGCGTTGTTGGCGGCGCCGCCGTGGCCACCTTCGATGTTCTCGTAATAGGTCACGTCGTGGCCCTGCTCCATCATGCGCGCCATCATCTTGCGGGCGTGGCCCGGGTGCACGCGGTCGTCGCGGGTGGAGGTGGTGAACAGCACCGGCGGATAGTCCACGTCCTTGGCGACGTTCTGGTAGGGCGAGTACTTGCGCAGGAAGTCCCATTCCTCCGGCTTGTCCGGGTTGCCGTACTCGGCCATCCAGGACGCGCCGGCCAGCAGCAGGTGGTAGCGCTTCATGTCCAGCAGCGGCACCTGGCAAACCACGGCGCCGAACAGCTGCGGGTACATCACGGTCATGTTGCCCATCAGCAGGCCGCCGTTGCTGCCGCCCTGGATGCCCAGGCGCGCCGGCTTGGTCACCTTGCGGGCGATCAGGTCCTCGGCCACGGCCGCGAAGTCCTCGTAGGCCTTGTTGCGGTTGGCCTGCAGCGCCGCCTGGTGCCAGCGCGGGCCGTATTCGCCGCCACCGCGGATGTTGGCCACCACGTACACGCCGCCGTCGGCCAGCCAGGCCTTGCCCACGCCGGCCGAGTAGTTCGGGGTCATCGAAACCTCGAAGCCGCCGTAGCCGTAGAGCAGGGTCGGGTTGTCGCCGTCGAGCGCGAGGTCCTTGCGCGAAACCATGAAGTACGGAACCTTGGTGCCGTCCTTGCTGGTGGCGAAGTGCTGCTCGATGCGGTAGGGCGAGGCGTCGAAGAAGGCCGGCAGCTGCTTGAGCACCTGCGGCTTCTCGCCGATCGTGCCCATCAGCAGCGAGGTCGGGGTGAGGTAGTCGGCGACGGTCATGAAGTAGTCGTTCGACTCTTCCGCGTCCACCGCGCTGATGCTGACGGTGCCGAATTCAGGCGCACCCACCAGCGGCTCCTTCTTCCAGCCGCCATCGCCCGGCGTCAGGACGTAGATGCGGTTCTTGACGTCCTCGAGCACGTTGATGAAGTAGAAGTCCTTGGTGGCGCCGCTGCTGGCCAACGAGGTGTTGGCGGCGGGCTCGAACAGCACGTCGAAGTCGCGGTCGCCGGCCAGGAAGGCGTCGAGCTTGATGGCCAGCAGCGAACCGGCGGCGTAGTCCTTGCCGCCCACCGACCAGGACTGGCGCAGCTCCACGCTCAGCCATTCGCGGAACACGCCCTTCTGGGCGCCGTCGGGCAGGTCGAAGCGGGTGAGCTTGCCGTCCTTGCCGCGCAGGTAGAGTTCGTTGGTGTAGAAGGTGAGGCCGCGGTAGACGAAGTCGCGCTCGAAGCCCGGGGTGTCGTCGCGGTAGGCGCCCACCGAGATGTCGCTGGCCTGGCCTTCGAACACCAGCCTGGCTTCCGACATCGGCGTGCCGCGCTTCCATTCCTTGGCGACGCGCGGGTAGCCGGAGCTGGTCATGGAACCCGGGCCGAAATCGGTGCCCACGTACACGGTGTCGATGTCGATCCAGCCCATCTGGCCCTTGGCCTCGGGCCGGCTGAAGCCGCCCTCGACGAAGGCCTTGTCGGAGACGTCGAACTCGCGGGTCACGGTGGCATCGGCGCCGCCGCGGGAGAGGTCGATCAGGCAGCGGTCGTAGTCGGGGCGCAGGCATTCGGCGCCGGCCCAGACCCAGTTCACGCCCTCGGCCTTGCCGAGCGCGTCGATGTCGAGCAGCACTTCCCACGTCGGCTCGTCCTTGCGGAACTCCGCGAGCGTGGTGCGGCGCCAGACGCCCTGCGGGTTGAGCTTGTCGCGCCAGAAGTTGTAGTAGTAGTTCCCCATCTTGCCGACATAGGGGATGCGCGCGTCGGAATCGAGGATGGCCAGCAGGTCGCTGCGCACGGCCTCGAAGCCCGGGTCCTTGGCCAGCTGGTTCTCGGAGACGGCGTTGCGGGCGCGCACCCAGTCGAGGGCCTGCTTGCCCTCGACGTCCTCGAGCCACAGGTAGGGGTCTTCGTTCATGGCGGCGGGCTCGGCGGCGAAGGCGGAAGCGGAAAAGACGCCGGCGCAAAGCCAGGCAAGGGCGGAACGACGCATACGGTGGATCCCCGGGACAAGGAACAAGCCCCGGACGCTAGCACGCCCCCGCGTTAAGCCGCCGTAGGCCTTTGGTCATGCCCGACCCCAGAGATCTAGCGTAGCGCCAGCCGGGGGCGCCGTCTTCGTAATAGACGGGCAGCGTGGCTTCCCGGTGGTAGCCGGAGGCTTCATAGAGGGCGACGGCGGCGGCGTTGTCCTGGCGCACTTCCAGGCGCAGGCCGGTGCAGCCGGCGGCGCGGGCTCGGGCCTCGGCGTCGGCCAGCAGGCGCCGGCCCAGGCCGCGGCCGCGGGCCGCCGGGTCCACGGCGATCGAATACAGGCGTGCCCAGGCGCTGCCGCGGCGCAGCAGCAGCAGGTGGTAGCCCAGCAGGCCGCCCTCGCCCACCGCCACCCGCAGCCGGGCCCGCGGGTTGGCCAGGTGGTGGCGGAACTGGCGCGCCGAGAGCCGGTCGCCGGGGAAGCGCGCCTCCAGCGCCAGCAGGGCGGGCAGGTCGGCGGCGCGGGCGGCGCGCAGGCGGGGGTCGGCGGTCATGGCGGCAGTCTATCCAAGCGCGGGGCGAAGGCTCATGCTTCCGGCGTCGCCCCCGCCCTGCCGCCATGAGCCGCCTCGTCATCGTCGTTGAGAAGCCCTCGGACTGGGGCTCGTACTACCCGTCGGACAACGTCGTGGCGGCCGCCGACTACCTGCGCGGCGACGTCGGCGCCGAGGGCGAGCGCACGCAGGTGATCAACCTGTGCCGCAGCTACAAGTACATGGGCACCGGCTACTACGTGTCGCTGCTGGCCGAGGCGCGTGGGCACAAGGTGATCCCCGGCGTGCGCACCATCAACGACCTGCGCCGGCGTTCGCTGTACGGCGTGGACATCGAGGACCTGAACGCGCAGCTGGGCAAGTTCCTGCCGGAGGGCTCGCGCGACGCCAGCGACTTCGGCCTGCTGGTGTATTTCGGCCGCACGCACTACGCGCCGCTGGAGGACCTGGCCCAGCAGGTGTTCGAAACCTTCCCCTGCCCGGTGCTGCGCATCGAGTTCGAGCGCCAGCGGGTGTGGCAGATCGCGGCCATCAAGCCGGCCAGCCTGCACACGCTCACCGACGACCAGGAAGACGCCTTCGCCGAGGCCCTGGACGCCTTCAGCAAGAAGCTCTGGCGCAAGCCGCGGGCGCGCCGCAAGTACCGCTACGACCTGGCCATGCTGCAGGACCCGGACGAGCAGATGCCGCCCTCGAACAAGAAGGCGCTCAAGCACTTCATCGAAGCAGGCAAGGCGCTGGACATCGAGGTGGACCCGGTGGGCAAGCGCGACTTTGCGCGGCTGGCCGAGTACGACGCGCTGTTCATCCGCGAAACCACCGCCATCAACAACCACACCTACCGATTCGCCCATCGCGCCGAGCGCGAGGACATGGTGGTGATCGACGACCCGGTGTCGATCCTGCGCTGCACCAACAAGATCTACCTGCACGACCGCCTGCGCAGCCGCAAGCTGGCGACGCCGCGCACCGAGATCGTGTTCCGCGACGACGCCCGCAAGCTCGAGGCCCTGCCTGACCTGCTGGGCCTGCCGATCGTGCTGAAGATCCCGGACGGCAGCTTTTCCCGCGGCATCCACAAGGTGGAGACGGTGGAGCAGCTCAAGGCAGCGGCCGAGCAACTGTTCCAGCACACGGCGCTGCTGCTGGCGCAGGAATACCTGTACACCGAGTTCGACTGGCGCATCGGCGTGCTCGACGGCGAGCCGCTGTACGCCTGCCAGTACTTCATGTCGCGCGGGCACTGGCAGATCTACGACCACGCGCCCAAGGGCGGCGCCGGCAAGGGCGCGGTGCGTTCGGGCGGCTTCAAGACCCTGCCCGTGCGCGAGGCGCCCTCGGAGGTGGTGCGGCTGGCCCTGCGCGCCAGCAGCGCCATCGGCAACGGCCTGTACGGCGTGGACCTGAAGGTGGCCGGCGACCGCACGGTGGTGATCGAGGTGAACGACAACCCCAGCATCGACGCCGGCGTCGAGGACGCCTACCTGGGCGAAGACCTTTACCTGCGCATCATGTCCGAGTTCCTCAGGCGGCTCGAGCGAAAGCGCCTCGGCGTGCGCGACTAGCGGAAATAGGGAAAATAGGGGTCAGAGTACTATTTCCAGGCGCCTTCTCAGGTGCCCGGGGATGGCGGGAGGAAATAGTACTCTGACCCCTATTTCCTTGGCGGCGGCGTGGCGTGGCGCGGACGAG
>JAIBEO010000182.1 GCA_019459185.1 Rhizobium sp.
GGGGGGGTGGTGGTGTCGGGGCCCCTCCCCTGGTGCCCGCAACGGAGTACCCGACGATGGCTGGCCTGCGATTGCCCCGGCGCACCTACCGGCTCGCCTGCCCGAATTTCGGCGCCGACGAGATCAAGGCGCTGCGCTCGATGTTTTCCCTTCTCCAACATCACCTCAAGCAGCCCTGGGAAATCGTCCAGGACGACGAGGCCGATTTGCTGATCGTGAACCTGGATTCCGGGCCGCCCGGTTCACTGCCCCCCGAAGTGCCCGTGATCGGCTGCGCGCTCAAGCCGCGCCAGCACCCGAGCGGCACCTTGCACCGGCCGCTGCGTGCGGGCGAGCTGCTGGCGCTGCTGACCGAACAGGCGGCGCAGGCGCCCGACCCCGCGGAGCCGCCGTCGATGGCCGCCGAAAACCTGGCCGAACGCCGCTTCCGGCTGCTCGGCTGGCCCGCGGGTTTCGAGCAGTGGCCCGCCGGCTGGCACCGCGTGCTGGCGGCGATTTCCCGCGGTGCCCGTTCCCCGGTGGACATCGCCGCGCGCACCGGCGTGGCGGTGGGCGAAGTGGGCCGCTGCCTGGACATGCTTGAACGCGACGGCCTGGTGGACGTCGTGGTCTTCCACCCCCGCCCGGATGCGCAAGCGCCCGCGCCGCGTGCCGGACGCTGGTCCGGGCTCGCCGCGCGGGTCGGGCTGCTGCTTGGATTCCCGCGATGAACCAGACCCACAAGATCGTCTTCATCGGCGAACCCGGCGCAGGCAAGACCACCTGCATCGCCGCGCTCAGCCACGTGCCGCCGGTGAGTACCGACGTCGCCTGCACCGACGAACTGGCGGAGCGCAAGGCCACCACCACGGTGGCGCTCGATTATGGCGAGCTGCACCTGGGCGACCAGGGCCGCCTGCTGCTGTACGGCCTGCCTGGCCAGTCGCGCTTCCGCTTCATGTTCGACGTGGTGCGCGAGGGCCTGCTGGGCGCCGTGGTGCTGGTGGACGCCAGTTCCGAAACCGCGATGGACGGTCTGGCCGAAACGCTCGACACCTATGCGTCCGAGCTGGGCCAGCTGCCCTGCGTACTGGCGCTGAACAAGGACGCGCGCGCGGGCGAGGACCTGCGCCAGGGTTGCCTGGACCTGCTGCGCCGCCATGGGCTGGTGGCACCGGCCATCGTCGTGGACGCGCGCCGGCGCGAGGACATCATCCGTATGTTCGACCTGCTCTTCATGCAGCTCGAACTGGGTTTCGACGGTACCGAGGCCAGGGAGGCCAATGCATGGGCGTGATCGTTCCCCCGAACCGCGGCCAGTGCGACGCGGCCCTGCAGCACCTGGTCGATTCCAGCGACGGCATCCGCGCCGCCATGCTCGCCTTGCGCGATGGCCGGCCGTTCGTGGAGCGCTGCCGGTCCCAGGTGGACTGCGGCAAGTTCGCCGCCATGGTGAGTTCGCTGGTGGCGCTGGGCCAGACGGCCCTGCGCGAACTCGGCGCCGGCGGCCTCGACCACGTGCTGGTGGAGGGCCGCGACGGGAAGCTGGTGGTGTCGAGCATCGATGGCTCGGGCGGCCTGCTGCTGCTGGCCGTGCTGGCCGAGCGCGACGCGCGCCTGGGCCTGGTGCTGGGCCACGCCAAGACCTGCGCCCAAGCGGTGTCGGACGCTTTCCCCTCGGCTGCGCGCCAGGCCTGAGACGAAGGAGACGGCGATGGCGACGATCAGTTTCGAGGCTCGGCAATACCCGGCACTGCCCGGGGAAACGCTGCTCGACACCCTGCTGCGGCACGGCGCACCGGTGGCGCATTCGTGTCGAAAAGGCTCCTGCGGCTGCTGCCAGGTGCGCGTGCTGGACGGGCAGGTGGAGCAGGCGGAAGCGGGCGGCCGCGCGGCCGAAGGCCATGTGCTGGCCTGCGTCTGCCGGCCCGCGGGCGACGTGGCGCTGGCGCCGGCCGACCTGTCGCAGCAACCCATGGACGTGGAGCTGGTGTCGCGCATGGCGCTGGCGCCGGGCATCTTCGAACTGGAACTGGCACCGCACCGCGAACTGGATTTCCGCCCCGGCCAGCATGTGTACCTGGTTCGCGAGGATGGCATTTCGCGGCCGTACTCGATCGCCAGCCTGCCGGAAGACGGCTACGGCTTCCGCATCCACGTGCGCGAGATGGCCGGCGGTGCGCTGAGCCCGTGGCTTTGCCGCGAGCTGGCTCCGGGACAGCGCCTGAAGTTGCGCGGCCCCTTCGGCCAATTCCACCTGCCGGCGGCGCTGCCCGCGCACGTGCCGCTGCTGCTGGTCGGCACCGGCACGGGTGCCGGGGCGCTGCTGGGCGTGCTGCGCGAGGCCCTGGCGCGCGGGCACCGCGGTCCGATCGGCTTTTTCCACGGTGTTCGCGCGCCCGAGGACCTGTACCTGGACACGGCGCTGCGACTGCTGGCCGCGGCGTACCCGCAGCTCGACTACCAGGCCTGCGTGTCCGGCGGTTCGCCTTCGCCGGGTGACCAGGCCGGGCGCGCGCTTGATCGTGCCAGCGCCCTGTTCCCGGCGTTGGGCGAGGGCCTGCTGTTCCTGTGCGGGCATCCGGGCATGGTCGGGCAGGCGCGGGTCGAGGCCCTGCGCGCCGGCATCCCGCGCGGGCAGGTGCTGGCCGACCCCTTCACGCTGGCCGCCGGCGAACTGCCGCAGGACGCCGCCAAGCTCGCCGCGCTCGCGCCCAAGCCGGAGATCTGGATCATGCTGGGGCAGGGACCCGGGCTGACGCGGCTGCTGGAGGACTTCTACGGCCGCGTGTACGCCGACCCGAAGCTCTCGCCCTTTTTCCAGGGCGTTCCGGTCGAACGCGCCGTGCAGAAGCAGTACGAGTTCCTCGCCGACGTGTTCACGGGCCGGCGCAGCTACTTCGGCCTGAACCCGTTCAACGCGCACCACTGGATGGTGATCTCGGACGAATTGTTCGACCACCGGGAGGCGCTGTTCGAGCAGGTGCTGCTCGAGCACGGCGTGCCCGGGCCGCTGGCCCGGCGCTGGCTGGCGATCCACGAACTGTTCCGCGCCGAGCTCGTCAAGGCCGCCCCGCGCGGGCTGGTGACCGGCGGCATGGAGCACCCGGTGCGCACCCAGGCGGTGGAATGCCTGGACATCGACGCCGTCTGCGACGGCTGCCAGGCCGAGATCCCGGCTGGCGCGCCCAGCCGCTACCTGCACCGCATCGGCACGCTGCATTGCGCCGCCTGCGCCGGCCTGGGGACGGCGGCGGCCTGATCACCAGGCCGGCGGGATATCGGGAACGCCCTCGCGCGCCGCGACGCACGGGGCGTAGTTGTCGAGCAGCAGGTCCACCATCTCCGGGTCGAACTGGCACCCGCGCTGGCGGGCGAAGTGGTCCCGGATGCGTGCCTCGTGCCAGCCCGGCTTGTAGGCGCGCGGACTGGACAAGGCGTCGAATACGTCCGCCACCGCCAGCAGGCGCGCCAGCGGATGCTGGTCCTTGCCCGCCATCGCGTGGGGGTAGCCGTGGCCATCCCACTGTTCGTGGTGCTGCAGGACGATCAGGCTCACTTCCTGGAACTGTTCGTGGTCGGCGATTTCGAGCAGGTCGAAGCCGTGCTGCGGGTGCAGGCGGACCAGTGCGCGCTCCTCGGGCGTGAAGCCGCGGGGCGCGTTTAGCAGCTTCTGGTCGATGGAGAGTTTGCCGACGTCGTGCAGCAGTCCTGCCTTCATCAGGGTGTCCAGCGTTCGCCCGGCGTGGCCAAGCAGGCGGCCCAGGCAAAGGCTGATGGCCGAGACGCGCGCACAATGTCCGAGCGTCTGGGCGTCATGCAGGCGCATGGCCTCGCTGACCAGGGCGCTGCGATCGTCCAGCCCGCCGCACCAGGGGAGATAGGCGCTGAGGTGTGCCATGGGGACTCCCGGGAATCCGTTCCTAGCCTCCAACGTCGGCGCCCGGTCCGATGGGCCACGGGGATTGGGCGTCGCAGCGACATCGGGATTGGACCCTCGGCTATTCTTGTGGGCCGTCGCCGCGCCCGCCCCGGGGGCGGCGGAGTGGCAAACCCATCCGGGTTCAGGCAAAAAGTCCGCAAATTCAAGAAGATAGGCCGCGCATGCTGTTGATGATCGATAACTACGACAGCTTTACCTACAACCTCGTCCAGTATTTCGGCGAGCTGGGCCAGGACGTGAAGGTGGTGCGGAACGACGCGCTGACCGTCGCCCAGATCGCCGCGCTCAAGCCCGACCACATCGTCATCTCGCCCGGGCCCTGCACCCCGAACGAGGCCGGTGTGTCGCTGGAGGTGCTGGAGAAGCTGGCCGGCAGCGTGCCCATCCTCGGCGTCTGCCTGGGCCACCAGAGCCTGGGCCAGGCCTTCGGCGGCAAGGTGGTGCGGGCCCGCACGATCATGCATGGCAAGACCTCGCCGATCCGGCACAAGGGCGTGGGCGTGTTCGCCGGCCTGCCCGACCCGTTCGAGGCCACCCGCTACCATTCGCTGGTGGTCGAAAAGGAGTCGTTGCCCGATTGCCTTGAAATCACCGCCTGGACCGAGAACGAAGACGGTTCGATGGACGAGATCATGGGGCTGCGCCACAAGACCCTGCCGGTCGAGGGCGTGCAGTTCCACCCTGAATCGATCCTCACGCAGCATGGGCACGCGATGCTGCGTAATTTCCTCGAGGGTGGTCGCGCCTGAAGGCGCTCCTACAGAGACGCAAGATGCCTATCAAGCCGCAGGACGCGCTCCAGCGCGTCATCGAGAGCCGCGAGATCTTCCACGACGAGATGGTGGACCTGATGCGCCAGGTCATGCGCGGCGAAGTTTCGCCGGTGCTGACTGCCGCCATCCTGTCGGGCCTGCGCGTGAAGAAGGAAACCGTGGGCGAAATCGCCGGCGCCGCCCGCGTGATGCGCGAGTTCTCCGCGAAGGTGCAGGTGCCCGACGCCCAGAACTTCGTCGACATCGTCGGCACCGGCGGCGACGGCGCGCACACCTTCAACATCTCCACCGCCAGCATGTTCGTGGTGGCGGCGGCCGGCGCCAAGGTGGCCAAGCACGGCAACCGCAGCGTGTCGTCCAAGTCCGGCAGCGCCGACGTGCTCGAGGCGCTGGGCGCGGTGATCGAGCTGCAGCCGGAACAGGTCGCCGCCTGCATCGCCGAGACCGGCATGGGTTTCATGTTCGCGCCCATCCACCACCCGGCCATGAAGAACGTGGCGGCGGTGCGCAAGGAAATGGGCGTGCGCACGCTGTTCAACATCCTGGGTCCGCTCACCAACCCGGCCGACGCGCCGAACATCCTGATGGGCGTCTTCCACCCCGACCTGGTGGGCATCCAGGTGCGCGTGCTGCAGCGCCTGGGCGCGCGCCGCGCGATGGTGGTGTGGGGCCGGGACGGCATGGACGAGATTTCGCTGGGCGGCGCCACCATGGTGGGCGAGCTGCGCGGCAACGAAGTGGTGGAATACGAAATCCACCCCGAGGACTTCGGCATCCCGATGGCCGCCAGCCGCAACCTGCGGGTCGAGGATTCGGAGCAGTCGCGGGTGATGCTGCTGGAGGCGCTGGACGGCAAGGACGGCCTGCCGCGCGAGATCGTGGCGCTAAACGCCGGCGCCGCGCTGTACGCGGCCGGGCGCGCGGTGTCGATCGCCGACGGCATCGCCCAGGCGCGCGCCACGCTGATGGCGGGCAAGGCCCGCGCCAAGCTCGATGAATTCGTCGCGGCGACCCGCCGCCTCGCAGGGAAGTGACCATGAGCGCCGATCGTTTCGCCCGCACGCCCGCGCCGCCGTATTACGCGGTGATCTTCGCCAACCAGCGCCGCGACGGCGACCACGGCTACGGCGCCACCGCCGACCGCATGGTCGAGCTGGCGGCGCAGCAGCCGGGTTACCTGGGCATCGAAAGCACGCGCGACGCCGCCGGTTTCGGCATCACGGTGAGCTACTGGGAAAGCGAAGCCGCCATCGCCGCCTGGCGCCGCAACGCCGAGCATTCGGTCGCGCGCCAGCATGGCCGCGACGAGTGGTACGAACATTTCGAGCTGCGCGTGGCAAAGGTCGAGCGCGCCTACGGCGGCCCGGCCGCGCGCGGGGAAGGTGAATGAGCGACATCCTGCAAGCCATCCTGCGTCGCAAGGCGGAAGAGGTGGCCGGGCGTTCGGCCCGCGTTTCCCTGCGCGAACTCTCCGCCCGCTGCGAAGGCGCGCCGGCCCCGCGCGGTTTCGCCGCCGCGCTACAGGCAAAGGTGGAGGCCGGCCTGCCGGCCGTCATCGCCGAGGTGAAGAAGGCCAGCCCGAGCAAGGGCGTCATCCGCGCCGATTTCCGCCCGGGCGAGATCGCCGCCAGCTACGAGCGCGGCGGTGCGGCCTGCCTGTCGGTGCTCACCGACGTGGATTTTTTCCAGGGCGCCGACGCCTACCTGCAGGAGGCGCGCGCCGCTTGCGCGCTGCCGGTGCTGCGCAAGGATTTCATCGTCGACGCCTACCAGGTGTACGAGGCGCGCGTGCTGGGCGCCGACTGCGTGCTGCTGATCGTCGCTGCGCTGGGCGACGCGGCGCTGGCCGAACTGTCGCACCTGGCGCTGGAGCTGGGCATGGACGTGCTGGTGGAAGTGCACGACATCGACGAGCTCGAGCGTGCCCTGCAGGTGGGTGCGCCGCTGGTGGGCATCAACAACCGCAGCCTTCGCACCTTCGAGGTCTCGCTCGACACCACGCTGAGCCTGAAGCCGGCCGTGCCGGCCGACCGCCTGCTGGTGACCGAAAGCGGCATCGCCACCCGCGAGGACGTGGCGCGCATGCGCGCCGCCGGCGTGCACGCCTTCCTGGTGGGCGAGAGTTTCATGCGAGCACCCGATCCCGGCGCCGAACTGGCGCGGCTGTTCGGCTGAGCCGGCCGTGGCCCGCGCCGGCGCCACCGTCCTGTTCGATTTCGACGGCACCCTGGTGCGCGGCGACTGCGCGGCCGCCTGGCTGCGCGACCTGCTGCGCAGCCACCCGCTGCGCCGGCTGCTGGCGGGACTGAGCTTCCCCTTCCTGTCGCCGGGCTTCGCCTGGTGGCGCAGCGCCTGGGTGCCGGCCAGCTTCTACACCTGGCTGGCCACCGTGGGCCGCACCGACGAGGCCCTGGCCGAGGCGCGCGAGGATTTCCTGCGCAAGTGCGCCGCGCGCCGCGAGCAACTGCTGATCAGGCCTGCGGTGGCGCGCCTGCACGCGCACCTGGCGGCGGGCGACGCGGTGGTCATCGTCACCGGGTCGGAGGCGCGGCTGGCGCGCGACGTGTGGCGCGTGCTGGGGCAGCCGGAGTTGCCGGTGGTGGGTTCGTCGGTGCGTCCGGCGCTGGGGGGCTGGATCGGCGTGGAGCACACCGTGGGCCCGCGCAAGCTGGTGGCCCTGGCCCGCGAGGGCATCCGGCCGCCCTTCGCCGCCGTCTACAGCGACAGCGCGCGCGACCTGCCGCTGCTGTGCGAAACCGCCCGCCCGGTGCTCGTCGCCCCCGACCGCCGCAGCCTGGCCCGCGTGAACCGCCGCCTGCGCGGCGCTTTCGAAACCCTGCGCTGACTCAGGCGCCGAGGCGCTTGAGGAAACGCAGCGCGCCCTCGCCGTAGCCGCAGGCGCGGTAGAAGGCGTGGGCCTCCTCGCGCTGCAGGGCGGCGGTGAGCTCGATGCGGGCGGCACCGGCCTGGCGGGCGCGCTGTTCGGCCTCGCGCAGCAGGTGGCGGCCGATGCCGCGGCGTTTTTCCTGGTCAAGCACCGCCAGTGCGGTGATGCGGCAGGTCAGGCCGCCCAGCGGCAGGTAATAACGCACGTCCAGCGCCAGCAGGCCGACCAGGCAGCCGTGGCGGTCGGCCACCAGGACCTGCTGCCCCGGCTCTTCGGCCACGGCGCGCAGGCGTTCGGCGGCTTCGGCGCGGTCGCAGGGGTAACCCAGCACGCCCAGCAGGGCGGCGACGCCGGCGGCGTCCTGCGCGGCGGCCGGCCGCACCAGGAGGGTGTCGTGGCCGGCTGCCGAGGTGCCCATGGTTCAGCGGGTACCGTAGACGACGACGGTCTTGCCGCGCGCGTGCAGCACGCCCTGTTCCTGCAGCTGCTTGAGCACGCGGCCGGCCATTTCGCGCGAGCAGCCGACGATGCGCGCCAGCTCCTGCCGCGACACGCGGATCTGGGTGCCCTGCGGGTGCGAGAGCGCATCGGGCTCCTGGCACAGGTCGTTGAGCGTGCGCACGATGCGGCCGCTGACGTCCAGGAAGGCCAGGCGGCTGGCCTTGCGGCTGGTGTCGAGCAGGCGCTTGGACAGCTGCAGGCCGATGGCGTACAGGATGCGCGGGCACTCGGCGGCCAGCGGGCCGGCGAAGAGCTGGTGCAGGCGCTCGTAATTGATCTCGGCCAGTTCGCAGGCGCTGCGGGTGCGCACCACCACGGCGCGCGAATCGGCGGCGAAGAACAGGCCCATCTCGCCGATGAACTCGCCGGCGTTGATGTAACCCAGGATCAGCTCGCGGCCGTCCGGTTCCTCGCTGACCACGCTCAGCGAGCCGTTGACCACGTAATAGAGGGAGGTGGCCGGGGCGCCCGGGCGGAAGACATCGGTGCGCGAGGGGTAGCGGCGGCGGTGGCAGTGGTCCAGGAACCGGCTGAAGGTGGCCGAATCCGGTGCCAGCGGGCTGTTGACCACCTTGTGCGGCTGGATCGGCATCGACGAATTCCTGTCCTGCGCCATGGTGGGGATTCTCCGAAACTGTGATGGCGTTCAGCTTAGGCCGGCTTGGCGGCCTCGGCAATGGCGTTGGGCCTCCAAGGGACCAAGGTTTCCCCCGGGGGGTATTTGCCTGATAATGCGCCCCCTCCGATCCACCCCCCTCCGCACGCAGGAACGCCACCGTGGTCAAGCCGCTTCCGCGCCTCAGGCTCCAGGGTTTCAACAACCTGACCAAGGCCCTGAGCTTCAACATCTACGACGTCTGCTACGCCGTCTCGGAAGAGCAGCGCCAGCGCTACATCGAGTACATCGACGAGGCGTACAACGCCGAGCGCCTGACCCAGATCCTGACCGACGTGGCCGATATCATCGGCGCCAACATCCTGAACGTGGCCCGCCAGGACTACGACCCGCAGGGTGCCTCGGTGACGATCCTGATCTCGGAGGAACCGGTGATCGACAAGAAGGCCGCCGGCAAGGAGCTGATCTCCGACGCCGTGGTGGCGCACCTGGACAAGTCGCACATCACCGTGCACACCTATCCGGAAACCCATCCGCACAACGGCATCGCCACCTTCCGCGCCGACATCGACGTGGCCACCTGCGGCGTCATTTCGCCGCTGAAGGCCCTGAACTACCTGATCGAGAGCTTCGAGTCCGACATCGTGGTGATGGACTACCGCGTGCGCGGCTTCACCCGCGACGTAAAGGGCAAGAAGCACTACATCGACCACAAAATCAACTCGATCCAGGACTTCCTGTCCAAGCCGATCAAGAGCAAGTACGAGATGATCGACGTCAACGTGTACCAGGAAAACCTGTTCCACACGAAGATGCACCTCAAGGATTTCGACCTCGACACCTACCTGTTCGAGGAGAAGGCCAAGAACCTCGGCTTCAAGGACCGGATGCGCATCGAGAACCAGCTCAAGCGCGAGATCGTCGAGCTCTTCAACGGCCACAACCTAGCCGACTGAGCTTCGATCCCTTCGCAATACCCGGGCCCGGCACGCAATTGCCGGGCCTTTTTCTTTTAACGCGGATCAGATCGGATGGAAGCGGATAGAAGCAAATGAGCGAAAGAAATTAGTGGGCCCTCGTGCGATGTGGACCCCGCCGGGGCCCATTCCATTGCTCAATCCGCGTTTATCCGCCTCCATCCGATCTGATCCGCGTTCGAACACTCAAGCCCGGTAGGCGACGGCCTTCATGAGTTTCGACGTGAGGGCCATGAGGCGGGGGATGGGCGGGGGCAGGGTGCGGGCGCCGGCGGCGAGGGCGTTGTCGGCGTGGCGGGCCTCGTCGTCCTTCATGGTGCGCAGTATGGCGCGGCTGCGCTCGTCGCCCGGGGGAAGGGTTTCGAGGTGCTCCTCGAGGTGTGCTTCCACCTGGCGCTCGGTTTCGACCACGAAGCCCAGGTTCCAGCCGTCGCCGCGCAGCCCGGCGGCCAGGCCGATGGCGTAGCTGCCGGCGTACCAGAGCGGGTTGAACAGGCTTGGGCGGCTTTGGAGTTCCTGCAGGCGGTCGGCGCACCAGGCCAGGTGGTCGGCTTCTTCCTGCGCGGCGTGCTGCAGCTGGGCGCGGGTGGCCTCGTCGCGGGCCACCACGGCCTGGCCCAGGTACAGCGCCTGCGCGCAAACCTCGCCGGTGTGGTTGATGCGCATCAGGCCTGCGGCGTGGCGGCGTTCGCCTTCCTCCAGCGCCGGGTCGCGCAGCTCGCCGGCGGGATTGGGGCGCTCGGCGAAGGCCTTGCCCAGGCTGGTGCCAAGGGCGTGCTGGGCCTCGATGATCAGGCGGTCCAGGGGGCTGTAGTGGCGGGTCGCGTTCATGCCAGGTGCTCGGCGAGGAATTCGATGGGGTGGCGCACCGGAATTGTAGTTCCGCCGGCCAGGTGCAGGCGGCAGCCGATGTTGGCCGACAGCAGTTCCTTCGCACCGCTGGCGGCCAGCGCGTCCAGCAGCGGCGTGCGCAGGGCGGCGGCGCGCGCCGGTTCGGCGAGCTGGTGCAGGCCCGCGGCGCCGCAGCAGCCGGTGTCGGGCAGTTCCACCAGGTCGAGGCCCGGTACCCGCGCCAGCAGCGCGCGCAGGGCGGCGTCACTGCGCACCACGCTGCGCTGGGTGCAGGGCAGGTGCAGGGCCACGCGATGGAGCGGCGTGCGGAAGCGCAGCGCACCGGCCACGCGTTCCAGCGCCACCAGCGCGTCCTCGACCGGCGTCACGCCGGCCAGGCTGCGGGCAAGGGTGTCCTGGCAGCCGGTGGCGAGGCAGAGCACTTTCGTTTGCCCGGCGAAAGCGGCGCGGTTGGTGGCGGCGAGCCTGGCGGCGCCGCTCGCGTCACCGGCGTGCGCGGCCGCCGCGCCGCAGCAGCCCTGGCCCTCCGGCAGCACCACGCCCTGGCCTGCGGCGGCCAGCAGGCGGGCCAGGGCGGCGCGGGCGGGGGATTCGAAGGGGCGGGCGATGCAGCCCGCGAACAGGGCCACGGGCGCCGCCGGCCCGGGGGCTGGCCGGGGCAGGGCGACCGGCGCCGGGGCGGGCGGCAAGGGCCCCCGCCACGCGGACGGCAGGGCCCGGCCCAGGCGCCGGCGCAGCATCACCAGGCGGGCCAGCAGCCGCGGCCGTGCCAGCAGCGCGAGGATCGCCCGGGTGCGCGCCGGAAGCGGGCGCCGCCGGGCCTGTTCGGTGCGGGCACCGAGCAGCAGTTCGCCGTAGCGCACGCCGGCCGGGCAGGCGGCTTCGCAGCGGCGGCAGCCCAGGCAATGGTCGAGGTGGGTGTCGCCAGCGGCGCTGGGGGCCAGCTGGCCGGTGGCGACGGCGCGGATGTAGGCGATGCGGCCGCGGGGCGATTCGGCCTCGCTGCGGTCCGTCTGGTAGGTGGGGCAGTGGGGCAGGCACAATCCGCACTGCACGCAGCGGTCGGCCAGGGCCACGAGGCCCGCGGCCGCAGGCGTCTGCGTCGGGGCGCTGGGGGCCGGGCGGGACGGTGCGGGCATGGCCGGATGCTAACACGGGGTTAATCCGGGCTTGCGCGGGCCGGAAAGGGCCGCTATCATTCCGCCTCTTTCCACCCCGATTTCTATTTGGAGCCGTCATGAAGTCCATGACCGTCAGCGCCAAGCCGGAGACCGTCAAGCAGGACTGGTATGTTGTTGATGCCAGCGGCAAGACGCTTGGTCGCCTGTGCTCGGAACTCGCGCGCCGTCTGCGCGGCAAGCACAAGCCGGAGTTCACCCCGCACGTCGATACCGGCGATTACATCGTCGTGATCAATGCGGAGAAGATCGCCGTTACCGGCAACAAGTTGCAGGACAAGAAGTACCACCGCTTCACCGGCTACGTCGGCAACCTGAAGACCGAGACCCTCGGCCAGGCCCTCGACGCCCATCCGGAGCGCGTGATCGAGATCGGCGTCAAGGGCATGCTGCCCAAGAATCCGCTCGGCCGCGCCATGTTCCGCAAGCTCAAGGTCTACAAGGGCTCGGAGCATCCGCACTCTGCCCAGCAGCCCCAGGCTCTGGACTTCAAGGCTTAAGGCATACACATGGCTACGCAGCAGAATTACGGCACCGGCCGTCGCAAGTCCTCCACCGCCCGCGTGTTCCTGCGCGCCGGCAAGGGCAACATCGTCGTCAACGGTCGCCCGGTCGATGAGTTCTTCGGCCGCGAGACCTCGCGCATGATCGTGCGCCAGCCGCTCGTCCTGAGCCAGATGACCGACAAGTTCGACGTCACCGTGACGGTCGAAGGCGGCGGCATCACCGGCCAGGCCGGCGCCATCCGCCTGGGCATCGCCCGCGCGCTGGTGGAGTACAACGAGACGCTCAAGCCGGAGCTGCGCAAGGCCGGCCTGATGACCCGCGACGCCCGCGAGGTCGAACGCAAGAAGGTTGGCCTGCACAAGGCCCGCCGCGCCACCCAGTTCTCGAAGCGCTAATCGCTTTGTAAGCTGGCGGCGTCCCCGGATTGGGGGATCGTCTAATGGTAGGACTGCAGACTCTGACTCTGCCTATCTAGGTTCGAATCCTAGTCCCCCAGCCAAACCAGGAGCCCCCGCGAAAGCGGGGGTTTCTTTTTGCGCCGGTGGTGGCGACGGGGGCGGCTACCCTTGCGGGCCTTCACGGCGATAGACTGCGGTGGTCATTCCCGGAGCCTGCCATGCCCGTTCCCGCCACCGAACTCGCCCGACTGTTCCCGCTGGACTCGCTTCGGCAGGAAACCCGCGACCAGCTGGCGCGAGACGGCGTGGTGTCCGAATACCAGCGCGGCGAGAACGTGTTCGAGGCCGGTGACCTGGACGAGGACACCGTCTACCTGCTCGACGGGGAACTGCGCTGCAACTACCCCGACGGCCGCAGCGTGGCGCACATCGCCAGCGCGCCGCATGGCCGCTATTCCCTCAACGACGCGGTGCCGCGCCGTTTCACCGCCAAGGTGGTGTCGGGCAAGGCCAAGGTGCTGCGGCTCGACCGCCGCTACCTCGAGAAGCTGATCACCTGGGACCAGCTCAGCCGCGACGAAAGCTACCGCCACTACGGCAACGCCGCCGGCGGCAACGACTGGGTGTTCCGCCTGCTGCGCGCCCCGGCGTTCGCGCGCCTGCCGACCGGCAACATCGAGAAGATGTTCCAGATGTTCGAGCCGGTGACGGTCAAGCCCAGCGAAATCGTGATGCGCGAGGGCGACCCGGCCGACTATTTCTACGTCGTGCGCTCGGGTACCGCCTCGGTTTCCAAGTACCTCGACGGCGCGCCGCAGGTGGTGGCCTACCTGCGCGAGGGCGACACCTTCGGCGAGGACGCGCTGCTGTCGAACCTGCCGCGCAATGCCACCGTGCGCATGATGCAGGGCGGCCAGCTCATGCGGCTGTCGCGCGACGCCTTCGAGGCCGTGCTCAAGCCGCCGATGCTGTCCTGGGTGCTGCCGGCCGATGCCGCGCGCCTGGTGCAGGGCGGGGCTGCGCTGCTGGACGTGCGCATGCCCGAGGAACACGCCCAGCGCGCCATCGACGGCTCGGTGAACGTGCCGCTCTACCGTCTGCGCGAAGACATTGCCTCCGTGCTGCCGCCCGGCGCCCGCGTGGTGGTCTACTGCAATACCGGCGAGCGTTCCGCCGCCGCGGCCTTCGTGCTCAAGCGCCTGGGCTACGAAGTCAGCGCCCTGCACGGCGGTCTCGGCGCCATGCTCCGCCTGCTGTCGGCGCAAGCCTGAACCAGGTTGATTTTACGCCCGCCCTTCTCCGGGCCGCGGATCAGTCGCGCGTAAAATCAACCTGGTTCACCGCGCAAAAATCAACCTGGTTCACCGGATTGGCCGCACTTTGCCGCCGATGATGACCTCGTCGGCGGGGCGTGCGGCGAACAGGCCGCAGGTGACCACGCCGGGGATCTGGTTGATCTTGGCCTCCAGCCCCACCGGGTCCTGGATGCGCCAGTGGTGCACGTCCAGGATCCAGTTGCCGTTGTCGGTGACCACGCCTTCGCGCCACACCGGCTGGCCGCCCAGCGCCACCAGCGCGCGGCCCACCAGGCTGCGCGCCATCGGGATGACCTCCACCGGCACCGGGAACGCGCCCAGCAGCTCCACCTGCTTGGCCTCGTCGATGATGCAGACGAAGCGGTCGCTGGCCTGGGCGATGATCTTCTCGCGCGTCAGCGCCGCGCCGCCGCCCTTGATCAGGCGGTTGTACGGGTCGCATTCGTCGGCGCCGTCGACGTAAAGCTTCAGCGGCCCGACCGCATTGAGGTCGAGCACCGGGATGCCGTGCGACTGCAGCTGGCGCGTGCTCTGCTCGGAGCTCGATACCGCGCCCTCGATGCGGTCCTTCATGCGGGCCAGGCCATCGATGAAGAAGGCCACGGTCGAGCCGGTACCGACGCCGACGACGGTGCCTTCCTCGACGTATTCCAGGGCCTTCTCGGCAGCCAGCTTCTTCTGTTCGTCGCGGGACATCTGTGGCCTCCGGGCCTCATTCCATGGAAAGGATGCGCTTGTACTGCGCGGGGGTGACGGGCAGCACCGACAGCCGGTTGCCCCGGCGCAGCAGCGCGAAATCGCCGAAGGCCCCGGCCTGCGCCTTGAGCTCCTCGAGCGACACGGTGCGCTTGAACTTGCGCTTGAAACCCACGTCCACCAGCCACCAGCGCGGTTCTTCCGGCTTGCTGGCGGGGTCGTGGTAATCGGACTTCGGGTCGAACTGGGTCGGGTCCGGATAGGGCGTGGACGCCACCTCGGCGATGCCGACCACGCCGGGCACGGCGCAGTTGGAGTGGTAGAACAGGATCGGGTCGCCGACCTTCATCTCCTTGAGCATGAAGTTGCGCGCCTGGTAATTGCGCACGCCGCTCCAGGGCTCGCTGCGCACGCGCTCGAGGGCGTCGATCGAGAACTCGTCGGGTTCGGATTTCATCAGCCAGTGTTTCATGGCCGCCATTATCGCCCGAACCGCAGCCATTCCCGCTCGGTGGCCATGCCGTCAAGGTCCACGTCCCAGGGCTCGGCGGCCAGGCCCGGGAGTTCCTGGCAGGCATAGGCCACGCCCACCAGCCAGGGCGGGCCGGGCCGGTCGCGGCGAAAGGCGAAGCTGCGGTCGTAATAACCACCGCCCATGCCCAGCCGGTGGCCGTCACGGTCCCAGCCCAGCAGCGGCACCAGCACCAGCTTCAGCGCCTCGGGCGCCAGCGTGGAAGCCGCGTCCACCGCCGGCTCGGGGATGCCGAAGCGGTTGTTGGCCAGCGGGTCGCCGGCGCGCCAAGGAGAGAAACGCAGGCTTCCGTCGTCCTGCACCACCGGCAGGCACCAGACCTGGCCGGGCGCCAGCCGAAGCTGGACCGCGTGCAGGGGCACTTCGCCGCCCACGGCCCAGTAGCCGCCGACGTAGCCGGGTTCGCGAAGTTCGGGGGAAGCAGCGAGATGGCGGGCCACCGCGTCGGCGGCGGCGAGGCGTTCGCCCGGCGAGAGCGCCGCACGGCGTGCGCGCAGCTGGAGCCGCAGGTCCTGGCGCGTCGGGTTCAAGATAAGGCCTCCACCATGCCGATGCGTGCGAAACGACCTTGATCCCTGGGATCAAGTGGGTACCCGCGCCACCGCTTCAGGCTTTCCGCAACAGGGCGGACATGCACACCGCTTTGGCCTCGGATTCCCGGGTCGTGTTTATGGGACAAGGCGAATGTTAGGCGCGCTGTCGGACACGGCAGAGGACTTGCCGCGATTATAAGGCGGCGCCAGGAAAAAAACGTGAACGTCAGCGCGGTGCGTCGAACAGGCCGTCGAGCTTGCGGTTGAGTTCGCCGAGGGTGCGGCTGAGCGCCTGGTCGCGCTGTTCGGACTGCTGGCGTACCTGCAGCAGTTCGTGCGCCAGGTTCAGCGCGGCCAGCACGGCCACGCGGTCGATGGCGGCCATGCGGTTGTTGCCGCGGATCTCGCGCATGCGTGCATCGAGCAGGTGGGCGGCGGCCATCAGGCCGTCGCGCTCCGCGGGCTCGACGCCGACGGTGTACTCGCGGTCGAGGATCTTGACGTTGACCGGCTCGCTCACGCGTTGTGCTCCAGCGACTTGAGCCGCGTGATCATGGCCTCGACCCGCGAGCGGGCCTGCTCGTTCTTGTTGAGCAACTGGGCGCGTTCGGCCACCAGCTGTTCCTGGCCCTGGCGCAGGCTGCGGTTTTCCTCGAGCAGCCGGCGATGCTGCTCGGCCAGGCGCTCGAAGCGCTCGGCAAGGGCCTGCAGCTGGGCGGTCGGGTCGTTGGGGCTCATCGCGGCCACCTTAGGCGGGGCGGGTCAAGGGGTCAATACGGCGCCGGGATGGCCGCCACGGTACCGGGCTGCCAGCTGCGGATGAAGGCCAGGCAGCGGTGCGAATCCAGCGGCGGCGACAGCCAGAAGCCCTGGATCTCGTCACAGCCCTGCTCGCGCAGGTAGCTCAGCTGCTGCTCGCTTTCCACGCCCTCGGCGATCACGTTCAGGCCCAGCGAGTGGCCCATGGTGATCACCGTGGCGGTGATGGCCTCGTCGTCCGGGTCGCGGGTGAGGTCGCCGATGAATTCCTTGTCGATCTTCAGGGTGTCGATCGGTAGGCGCTTGAGGTAGACCAGCGAGGAATAGCCGGTGCCGAAGTCGTCGATGGCCAGGGTGACGCCGATCTTGCGCAGTTCGTTGAGCACGTGGGTGGTCTGCTCGGCGTTCTGCATCACCATCGATTCGGTGACCTCGAGCTCGATGCGGTTGGCCGGCACGCCCAGGTCCTGGATCAGGCTGCGCAGCAGCTCGGGCAGGTTGCCGCGCAGCAGCTGCAGCACCGAGACGTTGATGCCGATGGAAATCTCGTTCAGGCCGTGGGCGCGCCAGCGTTTGAGCGTCTGCAGCGCCTCGGCCAGCACCCATTCGCCGATCTGCAGGATCAGGCCCGACTCCTCGGCCAGCGGCACGAACACGGTGGGCGGGATTTCGCCCAGCTCGGCGCTGTGCCAGCGCAGCAGCGATTCGACGCCGGTGATGCGGCCGTCGGCCAGCGCCATGCGCGGCTGGTAGACCAGGCGGAACTCGCCGCGGTCGAGCGCCTTGCGCAACGAGGCCAGCACGGTGGCGCGCCGGCGCGACTCGGCGTCCATGGTCTCGTTGTAGATCTGGTAGGTGTTCCGGCCCTCGGCCTTGGCCTGGTACATGGCTGTGTCGGCGTACTTGAGCAGGTCGGTGGGAACCAGGGCGTGGTCGGGATAGAGGCTCAGCCCCAACGACGGCGTGATCGACACGTCGTGGCGTTCGTCCACCTCCAGCGGCATCGAGAAGGCGGTGAGGATTTCGCGCGCCATGCGCTCGACCGCCGGCACCGATTCCACGTCTTCGAGCACGACGGTGAATTCGTCGCCGCCCAGGCGCGCCACGGTGTCGGACGCGCCCACGGTGGCCTGCAGGCGGGTGGCCGCGGCCTTGAGCAGGCGGTCGCCGGCGGCGTGGCCGAGCGAATCGTTGATGTCCTTGAAGCGGTCCAGGTCGAGGAACAGCACCGCCACCCGGGTTTCCTGCCGGCGCGCGCGCACGATGGCGCGGCCCAGGCGCTCGCTGAGCAGGGCACGGTTGGGCAGGCCGGTGAGCGTGTCGTAATTGGCCAGGTAGCGCAGCTCCTGCTCGGCGCGCTTCTTGTCGGTGATGTCGTTGACCACGGCGACGAAGTGGCTGCGCAGGCCCATGGCGTCGCGCACCTCGCTCATCTCGATCCAGCCCAGGAACTCCTCGCCGTCCTTGCGCTTTTGCCACATCTCGCCGGCCCAGTGGCCGGTGCGCTCGAGCACGTCGCGCACGCGGCGGTAGAACTCGGCGCTGTGCTGGCTGGAGTCGAGCAGGCGGCTGTTCTGGCCGATCACCTCTTCCTCGCTGTAGCCGGTGATGCGCGAGAAGGCCGGGTTCACCGAGATGAAGCGGAAGTCGAGGTCGATCACCGCCACCGCCTCGCTCATCGAACGCAGCACCTCCAGCGCGACGCGGCGTTCGCGCTCGGCGCGGCGGATGGCGGTGATGTCGCGGGCGGTGCCGGCCATGCGCAGCGGGCTGCCCGTGTTGTCGCGCTCGACCACCTTGCCGCGCGAACGCACCCAGACCCATTCGCCGCGGGCGTTGCGGATGCGGTGCTCGGACTCGAACACGTCGGTGTGGCCGACGATGTGCTCCTGCAACAGCTTCTGCACCCGCGGCAGGTCTTCGGGGTGGATGGACTGCGTGCGCCAGTCGTCGGTGCTCAGCTCCTCGCGGCTGCCCTGGCCCAGCAACTGGTTGGCGCCGAGGCGGTAGAGGCTGTTCTCGCGGATGTTCCAGTCCCAGAACTCGTCGCCCGAGCCCCACAGCGCCAGGTTCAGGCGCTCCTCGCGTTCATGGATCTCGGCCAGCAGGGAGGTTTCCTGCTGCCGGCGGTGGTTCCAGACGCGCCAGAGCAGCCAGCAAAGGAACAGCGCGATGGCGAGCAGCACCAGCTGCACGATGCCGCCGTTGCTGATCGAGGACTGCGCCCAGGCGACGGACGGCAGCCAGCACGCGGCCACTGCCATCGCCGTCCCGGGCCTGGCGCCCTTGAACCTGTTTCGCCACTGCCCCATCAGCCCGGTTGTCCCCTGGTCCGCCCCGTGCAATCCCAAGGAGTGTAGGGTGGCACTAACATCGCCACAAGCGCCCCGGCGAGCCCTTGCTAGAATGGCGCCATCCCCCATCCGGCCCCGACGATGACCGAAACCCTGCTGCCCGCGCACGCCCAAGTGGCCGCCGAACTGGACGCCCTGGAAGCCGCGCTGGAGCCCTCGGACCTGCACGGGTCGCTGTGCGGTTACCTGGCCGGTGGCGGCAAGCACGACCGCAAGGGCTGGTTCGCGGCGGTGATGTCGGACCCGCTGGTTTCGCCGCCGGCGCCCGACAGCGCGCTTGACCAGCTCTACGAAGCCAGCACCCGGCAGCTCGAATCGCCGGATTTCGCCTTCGAACTGCTGCTGCCCGGCGAAGACCGCCCGGTGGGCGAGCGCGCCGACGGCCTGCTGGCCTGGTGCCGCGGTTTCCTGGGCGGCTTCGGCCTGGCCGCCGGCGCCGAGCCGCCGCTGTCTGAGGAGGCCGAGGAGGCCCTGGCCGACCTCGCCCGCATCGCCGCCAGCGACCTGAGCTACGACGACCCGGACGCCGACGAGGACGCCCTGGAGGAAGTGGCGGAATTCGTACGCGTGGCCGTGATGCTGCTGCACAGCGACTGCGTGCTGGGTCCGAGGCACCGCCGCAAGCTCAACTGACGCCACCATGATCAAACCGGCCGAGTTCGCCCGCCGACGCAAGCAGCTGATGCGCATGGCAGATGAGGACGCCATCCTCATCCTGCCCAGCGCGCCGCTGCGGGTGCGCAGCCACGACACGCACTACCCCTACCGCCAGGACAGCGACTTCTGGTACCTCGGCGGCTTTCCCGAGCCCGAGGCGGTGCTGGTGCTGGTGCCGGGCCGCAAGCACGGCGAAACCCTGCTGTTCTGCCGCGACCGCGACCCCGAGCGCGAAGCCTGGGACGGCCCGCGCGCCGGCCCCGAGGGCGCGGTCGAAGCCTACGGCGTGGACGACGCCTACCCGATCACCGACCTCGACGAGATCCTGCCGGGCCTGCTCGAGGGCCGTTCGCGCGTGTACTACCACTTCGGCCGCGATACCGAGTTCGACCTCAAGCTGATCGGCTGGGTGAACCGCGTGCGCTCGCAGGTGCGCCAGGGCGCGCAGCCGCCGCATGAATTCCTGGAGCTGGGCCACCTGCTGCACGAGCTGCGCCTGTTCAAGAGCGCGGCCGAGCTGAAACTGATGCGACGCGCCGCGGCCATCGCCGCCGAGGCCCAGCTGGCGGCCATGCGCGCCACACGTCCGGGCGGCCGCGAATACGAAGTGGAAGCCGCGCTGCAGTACGTCTACCGCAAGAACGACGCCGTGGCGGCCTACGAGCCCATCGTCGGCGCCGGCGCCAACGGCTGCGTGCTGCACTACCGCGCCAACAACGGCCCGCTGGCCGACGGCGCGCTGCTGCTGTGCGACGCTGGCGCCGAATACGCCAACTACGCCTCCGACATCACCCGCACCTGGCCGGTGAACGGCCGCTATTCGAAGGAACAGCGCGCGCTCTACGAACTGGTGCTGGAGGCGCAGGCGGCGGCGATGGAACAGGCGCGCCCGGGCCGGCCCTGGATCCTGGGCCACGAGGCGGCGGTGGAAGTGCTCACGGAAGGCATGCTGTCGCTGGGCCTGCTCAAGGGCACGCTCAAGGCGGCGCTGCAGTCAGGCGCCTACCGCAAGTTCTACATGCACAAGACCGGCCACTGGCTGGGCCTGGACGTGCACGACGTCGGCGAATACAAAGTCGCCGGCGACTACCGCGAACTCGAGCCGGGCATGGTGTTCACCATCGAGCCCGGCATCTACATCGCGCCCGGCAGCAAGGGCGTGCCGGCGAAGTGGCAGGGCATCGGCATCCGCATCGAAGACGACGTCGTCGTCACCGCCGACGGCCACGAAGTTCTGACCCATGGCGTCCCACGCGAAGCCGACGCCATCGAGGCGGTCCTCGCGACCCGGTGAGCGGTTTTTTGCCACGGATTTACGCGGATGAGCGCGGATAAAGCCAAGGGCAACCACACAAGGAAATGGGGTCAGAGAACATATTTGTTTTAAACAAATATGTTCTCTGACCCCATTATTGTCTTGCCTTCGCCCTATCCGCGTTCATCCGCGTAAATCCGTGGCTAAAGCCGCGCTACATGTCGTGCTTGGCGAGGTCCAGGCCCAGCGACTGGTAGTGTTTCCAGCGCTCGCGTAGCGGGCCGCGGGCGGATTCGTCGGCGGGCACCACTTCCAGCACGCGCTCGAAGCCGGCCGGCACCGGGGCGTCGCGCAGGTTCAGCACCAGCGCGCGCATCGGCGGCGATTGTTCGGGCGGGGCGATGAGCACCTCCACCTCGTCCTCGTCTTCCTCGACGCCGGCCACCTGGTGCGGCAGGAATTCGTCGGGGTCGAAGGACCACATCAGGTCGTCCAGGGCCTCGGCCTGTTCCACGGACGCGGCCAGCACGAGCAGCGGCTGCCCGGAGTGCACGGCCCGGCGGGCCAGCTCGCACACCAGCAGCAGCGGCTGCTCGCGGAAACGCGGCTTGCCGATCAGGTAGAAATCGGCGCGCGCCACCTCAGCCGGCCCGGTCGATCAGCCACTGCGCCAGCAGGCCCACCGGGCGGCCGGTGGCCAGGCCCTTGCGGCCTTCGCCGTTGGAAACGCCGGCGATGTCCAGGTGCGCCCAGCGCTGGCCCTCGGTGAAGCGCGAGAGGAAGCAGCCGGCGGTGATCGCGCCCGCGCCCTTGCCGCCGATGTTGTAGACGTCGGCGAAGGCGGATTCGAGCTGGGTCTGGTACTCGTCCCACAGGGGCAGGCGCCAGGCGCGGTCGAACACGTTTTCGCCGGCCGACAGCAGTTCGCCGGCCAGGTCGTCGTGCTTGCTCATCAGGCCCGCGGCGAACTTGCCCAGCGCAATCACGCAGGCACCGGTGAGCGTGGCCACGTCGACGATGGCCTGCGGCTCGAAGCGCTGCGTGTAGGTGAGCGCGTCGCACAGGATCAGGCGGCCCTCGGCGTCGGTGTTGCCGACCTCGATGGTCTTGCCCGACATCGAGGTGATGATGTCGCTGGGGCGGTAGGCGTCGGCGTCCGGCATGTTCTCCACCGCCGGCACCACCATCACCAGGTTCAGCGGCAGCTTCATCTTCGCGGTGGCGAGGAAGGCGCCGAACACGCTGGCGGCGCCGCACATGTCGAACTTCATCTCCTCGATGCCGCCCTGCACCTTGAGGTTGATGCCGCCGGTGTCGAAGGTGATGCCCTTGCCGACCAGCGCATAGGGCCTGGCGTCGCCGGCGCCCTGGTAACGCAGCACCACCAGGCGCGGTGGGTTGGCCGAGCCACGGGCCACGGCCAGCAGCGAGCCCATGCCCAGCTTCTCCATGTCGGCGCGTTCGAGCACTTCCACCGTCACCGCCTCGTGTTCCTTGGCGATGCGGCGGGCGGTGTCGGCCAGGTAGCCCGGGTTGCAGATGTTCGGCGGCAGGTTGCCCAGTTCGCGCGCCAGCTCGACGCCCGCGGCGATCGACACGCCGCGGTCGAACTCGGCCTGCAGCGCGGCGTCGCCGGCGATGTCGAGCGCCTTAAGGCCGTCGTCGCCGTTGCTGACGGTGCGGGTGGCGGTGTAGGCGTAGGCCGCGTGGTCGGCGGCGATGACGGCCTGGCGCAGGGCCCAGCCGGCGTCGCGGCCGGCCACCGGCAGCTCGGTCAGGGTGAACAGGGCACGGCGCACCGGGCCGGCCTTGAGCGCGCGCACTGCGTCGGCCACCACCTTCAGGAACTGCGGCACCGCGAACTTGGCCGCGTCGCCCAGGCCCACCACCAGTACGCGCGGCGCCTTCACGCCCGCCAAGTCGTGCAGCATGGCGGTGCGGCCGGTCTTGCCCGAGAGGTCGCCGCGCTTGGCCAGCGCCGCGATCCGGCCGCCCGACGCCTGGTCCAGCGCCTTCGCGGAAGGCGCCAGGCTGCCGTCGGCGTAAAGGCCGACCACCACGCAATCGAGGTCGGCGGCGGTCGGATCGGGGCGGTTCAGGCGAAACTCGAGGGTCATGGGCTTTGATTCCGTACAATCAGGACCTGCGATTCTAGCAAGCCCACCCCTCCCCAGCCCGGCAAGCCCCCCGAATGCTGTTGATCGAGCGATACCTGCTGCGCCAGTTCGCCCAGAGCGTCGCGGCCGTGGCCGTGGTGCTGCTGCTGGTGGGCCTGGGCGGCCTGCTGGTGGACCTGATGAGCGAGATCGCCCGGGGCAAGGTGCCGGCCGGCCTGCTGCTGTCGCAGCTGGGCCTGCGCTCGATCCAGGTGCTGCCCCTGCTGCTGCCGCTGGCGCTGTTCGTCGGTCTGCTGCTGGCGGTGGGGCGGCTGTACGGCGACAGCGAGATGGCCGTGCTTTCGTCGGTGGGCCGCGGCCCGCGCCAGCTGCTGCGGCCGCTGCTGTGGGTGACGGTGCCGGTGGCGCTGGTGGTGGCGTTCGCCTCGCTGTGGGCGGCGCCGGCCGGGGCGCGGCTGGCGCAGCGCATGGTCGAGGAGGCCAACCGCTCCTTCCTGGTCGCCGGCCTCGAGGCCGGGCGCTTCATCGAGCTGCCCGGCCGCGCCGGCATCCTGTACGTGGGCGAGATCAACACCGACGGCACCCGCTTCGGCAGGATGTTCGTGCAGACCGAGCGCGAGGGCCGGCTCGACGTGATCACCGCGCGTGAAGGCGAACTCTTCCTCGAGGGCGAAGCCGACCGCTACCTGCGCCTGCGCGACGGCTTCCGGGTGGAAGGCGATCCGACCAAGCGCGACTACCGCATGATGCGTTTCGCCGAAAACGAGCTGCAGGTGCCCGACGCCGAGCCGGACGTGGACCCCGCCAACCTCGAGTCCGCGCCCAGCGAGGCCCTGCTGGCGCTGGCGGAGGCGCCGGCGCGCGCCGAGCTGCACTGGCGCCTGGCCACGCCGCTGATGGCGCTGGTGCTGGGGCTGCTGGCGCTGCCGCTGGGCCGCGGCGAACCGCGTCAGGCCCGCTACGGCCGCGTCCTGGCGGCGCTGCTGATCTACATCAACGCAATGATCCTGCTGGTGCTGGGCAAGGGCTGGCTGGCCGCCGGCACGCTGCCGGCCTGGGCCGGCCTGTGGTGGCTGCTGGTGCCGCTGGCCCTGCTGGCCACCTGGCTGCTGTTCACCGACGGCCGCCTGCCGCGCCCGCGCAAGGTGGCCGCATGAGGCTGCGCCCCGGCACGCTCGACCTTTACCTCGCGCGCAGCGTGCTGCTGGCCACGCTCGGCACCTGGGCGGTGCTGCTGGGTTTCGACCTCATCAGCGCGCTGGTGAACGAACTCGACGAAGTGGGTGAGGGCGGCTACACGATCAGCCACGCGCTGCTGTTCACCATCTACACGCTGCCGCGGCGCGCCTACGAGGTGTTCCCGACGGTGGCGCTGATCGGCACGGTGCTGGGCCTGGGCGGGCTGTCGGCGCGCTCCGAGCTCACCGCCATGCGCGCGGTGGGCCTGTCGCGCATCCGCGTCGGCCTGGGCGGGCTGATCGGCATCGGCCTGCTCACCGCGCTGATGGTGGTGAATGCGGAAACCGTAGCGCCCTTCGGCGAACAGAGCGCGCAGACGGTGGCCAATTCGGCCAAGTCCGGCGACGTGGTGATGGCGCGCGTGTCCGGCCTGTGGGCGCGCGAGGGCAACACGTTCCTCAACGCCCGCGACGGCCAGCGCCGCGAGCAGGACGGCGAGACCTGGACCGAACTGCAGGGCGTGCGCCTGTTCGAGTTCGACGACGAAGGCCGGCTGCTGTCGCTGGCCGAGGCGCGCACCGCCGAACACCGCGGCGACGTGTGGACCCTGCGCGAACTGCGCCGCTCGCGTTTCGGCGAACGTTCGGTGCAAACCGAGGAAGTGGCCGAGGAGCGCTGGGCCAGCGGCCTGGACGACCAGGCGCTGGCGGCGGCCGCCGCGCGCCCCCGTTACCTCAGCAGCGCCGAGCTGCGCCGGAACATGGATTACCTCGAGCGCAACGGCCTGGACAACAAGACCTTCGCCAACGCGTACTGGGCGCGCTGGTTCTACCCGGTGAACGTGGTGGTGCTGTGCCTGGCGGCGCTGCCGTTCGCCTTCGGCTCGCTGCGTTCGGGTGGCTTCGGCAAGCGCCTCTTCATTGCCATCGTCATCGGCATCGGCTACCTGCTGGCGCAGCGGCTGGTGGTGAGCCTGTCGGACGTCTACCGCTTCGACGCGCGCGTGGCCTACCTGCTGCCGCCGCTGGCGCTGCTGTCGGTGTGCTGGGGGCTGTTCGCCCGCCGCCGCGGCTAGCGGTCCAGGCGCACCAGCACGGTGCCGCTGGCCAGGTCGTGCCAGGCGCGGCGTTCGCGATCCACGAAGGTCCACAGCAAACCCAGGCCGCCGGCGGCCAGCGACAGCGTGGCCACGGCGTAGCGGATGAGCAGCGCCCGCGTGCCGGCGGGCCGGCCGTCGGCGCGCAGCACCTTCAGGCGCCAGGGGCGCATGCCCAGCGTCTGGCCGCCGCGCCGCCACGACACCACCGCGTACACGCCGGTGACGGCCCAGAGCAGCGCCAGTTCCAGCCATGAAGCCCAGCTGCCGGGCGGCACCGGCGTGCCGCCGCGCAGCAGCAGCACCAGGCCGCTGGCGGCGAACCACAGCGCCAGTGCAGGGAAGAAGTCGTAGGTCATCGCGAACAGGCGCCAGCCCAGGTGGGCCGGGCGCGCGTGCGGGGCAGGGGCGTCGGACATCGCGACAGCATAGCCGGCGCCGGCGGCCGTCGCTAAGCTGCCGGCATGCCCGCCAGCCGTCCCGCCGACCGTCGCGCGCACGCCCAGTCCCTGCCGCCGGCGTCGCCGGCCGACGAGCGCGCCATCACCGGATTCCTCGACCGCGCCTGGGCCGAGGCCGGCCTGTCGCGGCTCACGCTCGACAGCTACCGGCGCGACCTCGAGGGCCTGGCCCGCTGGCTGGCCTCGAAGGGGCAGGGCCTGGCCGACGTGGACCGCGAGGTGCTGTTCGCCTACCTGGCCGAACGCACCGCCGCCGGTTACGCCGCGCGCAGCAACGCCCGCCTGCTGTCGGCGCTGCGCGCCTACTTCGGCCAGCAGGCACGGCTGGGCCTGCGCAGCGAAGACCCGACCGCCCGCCTCGACCCGCCGAAACTGGGCCGCTCCCTGCCCAAGGCCCTGTCCGAGAGCGAAGTCGAGGCCCTGCTGCAGGCCCCCGACACCGAAAGCCCCGCCGGCCTGCGCGACCGCGCCATGGTGGAGCTGATGTACGCCACCGGCCTGCGCGTGAGCGAACTGGTGAACCTGCCCGCCACCGCGCTCAACCTGCGCCAGGGCGTGCTGCGGGTGATGGGCAAGGGCAGCAAGGAGCGGCTGGTGCCCTTGGGCGAGGAGGCACAGCACTGGCTGCAGCGTTACCTGGACGAGGCCCGCCCCGTGCTGGCCGGCGGCCGGGTGGCGGCGCCGCTGTTCCTGGGCCGCGAGGCCGGCGCGCTCAGTCGCCAGCAGTTCTGGAACGTGGTCAAACGCCTTGCCGTGCTGTCGGGCATCGACCCGGCGCGGGTCAGCCCGCACGGGCTGCGGCACAGCTTCGCCACCCACCTGCTCAACCACGGCGCCGACCTGCGAACGCTGCAGATGCTGCTGGGCCACAGCTCGCTCTCCACCACCCAGATCTACACGCTGGTGGCGCGCGAGGGACTCAAGCGCCTGCACCAGCAGCACCACCCGAGGGCCTGAACCGGCCGCGGGGCCTGTGCGAGAATCGCTGAACTTTCCGCCCCGGCCGGGGTCGGACCCGCACAGCCCCCGAGGAACGCCCCACGATGATCCGCCGCTCCCTGCTCGCCCTGGCCCTGGTGGCCACCATGACCGCCTGTGCCGCCGAGCCCCAGGCCACCGCCGCCCCGGCCAAGGCCGCTGCCGCGACGCCTGCCGGCGATGCCGCCATCCGCGAGGCGCTGCTGGGCCTGGCCCCGGGCATGGAGATCGGCCAGATCTCCGATTCGCCGATCCCGGGCTTTCGCGAGGTGGCCGTCGGCGCCCGCGTCGTCTACGTCTCCAACGACGGCAAGCGCCTGATCCAGGGCGCCCTGATCGACATCGCCAGCCGCGAGAACCTCACCCAGGCCAGCGAAGCGGGCCTGCGCCAGGGCCTGCTGGCCTCGGTGGGCGACGACAGCCGCATCACCTTCGCCGCCAAGCAGCCCAGGCACGAGATCACCGTCTTCACCGACATCGACTGCGGCTACTGCCGCCGCTTGCACTCGGAGATCGCCGAGTACAACCGCCTCGGCATCACCGTGAACTACCTCTTCTACCCGCGTACCGGCCTGGGTTCGGAATCCTTCGACAAGGCCGTGTCGGTCTGGTGCGCCCCCGACCGCCGCCAGGCCATGACCGAGGCCAAGGCCGGCAAGGCCCTGCCCAAGGCCGATTGCACCAACCCGGTGACCCGCGACTACGACCTGGGCCGCCGCATCGGCCTCGACGGCACCCCGGCCATCTACGCCGCCGACGGCACCCAGCTCGGCGGCTACGTGGCCCCGGCCGAAATGCTGGCCCGCCTGGACGAAATCGCCGCCAAGACGGCCCGCTGAGCCCCCCGGGCCGGGCCCCTGGCCCGGCCTTGGGCTACAATACGGCGCTCGATTCCCCTGGGATTACCGCGGACATGATCGTCCTCGAGGGCCTCCCGGCCCTGTCGCCGTTCCGGCGCGAACGCCTGCAAGCCCGCCTCCAGCAGATCGTCCCCGGCCTCCGGGTCGCCGGCGCCTGGTTCACCTACTTCATCGAACCCGCCGCGGGCCCCACGCCCGACACCGGCGTGCTCGGCCGCATCCTGGAAGGCTGCGTGGCCTTCGAGGCGCCCGAAGCCGGAGCCGAATCGCGCTTCGTGGTGCCGCGCCTGGGCACGCTGTCGCCCTGGGCCAGCAAGGCCACCGAAATCCTGCAGGGCGCCGGCCTGGCGGTGAAGCGCGTCGAGCGCGGCACCCGCCTCGACCTGGTCGGCCTGCCGCCCGCCGGCGACCCGCGCTGGGCAAAGCTGGCCCGCGTGCTGCACGACCCCATGACGCAGTCGCTGCTGGCCAGTCGCGAAGACGCCGCCGCGCTGTTCGTGGCGCAGGCGCCGGGCCCGCTCGAGCGCATCCCGCTGGACGGCCTGGAAGAAGCCAACGGCCGCCTCGGCCTGGCCCTGTCGGACGACGAAATCGACTACCTGCGCCAGCGTTACGCCGAACTGGGCCGCGAGCCTTCCGACGCCGAACTGATGATGTTCGCGCAGGCGAACTCGGAACACTGCCGCCACAAGATCTTCAACGCCGACTGGACCATCGACGGCGAGCAGCAGCTGCACTCGCTGTTCCGCATGATCAAGAACACCCACGCGCGCAGCCCGCAGCTCACGCTCAGCGCGTACAAGGACAACGCCGCGGTGGTCGAAGGCCACCCGGGCGCGCGTTTCCGCGCCGAGCCGGGCACCGGCGAATACCGCCATGGCGCGCGGGTGGATTCGTCGTTCTGCATCAAGGTGGAAACCCACAACCACCCCACCGCCATCTCGCCCTTCCCGGGCGCCGCCACCGGCGCCGGCGGCGAGATCCGCGACGAGGGCGCGACCGGCCGCGGCGGCAAGCCCAAGGCCGGCCTCACCGGCTTCTCGGTGTCGCACCTGCGCATCCCCGGGCTGCCCCAGCCCTGGGAAACCGAGCGCCCGCTCAACCCGCGCATGGCCACCGCGCTGGAAATCATGACCGACGGCCCGATCGGCGCCGCCGCCTTCAACAACGAATTCGGCCGCCCGGCGCTGGCCGGCTATTTTCGCAGCTTCGAACTGCCCACCGACCAGCCGGGCGTGGTGCGCGCCTACGACAAGCCGATCATGCTCGCCGGCGGCCTGGGCGCCATCGACCGCGGCCAGGTGAAGAAGCTCGACCTGCGCCCCGGCGACGCCGTGGTGGTGCTGGGCGGCCCGGCCATGCTGATCGGCCTGGGCGGCGGCGCCGCTTCGTCGGTGGCCTCGGGCCAGAGCTCGGAAGACCTCGACTTCGCCTCGGTGCAGCGCGACAACCCCGAGATGCAGCGCCGCTGCCAGGAAGTGATCGACCGCTGCTTCGCTCAGGGCGAGCGCAACCCCATCCTCACCGCGCACGACGTCGGTGCCGGCGGCCTGTCCAACGCCATTCCCGAACTGCTGCACGACTCCAACGTCGGCGGCGTGATCGAGATGGCGAAGATCCCCAGCGACGACCCGTCCCTGAGCCCCATGCAGCTGTGGTCGAACGAGGCGCAGGAGCGTTACGTCCTCGGCGTCGCCGCCGATCGCGTGGCGGATTTCGAAGCCATCTGCCGCCGCGAGCGCGCCGTGTTCGCCGTGGTCGGCCACGCCACCGCGGAAGAGCGCCTGGTGCTGCGCGCGCCCGACGGCAGCAGCCCGATCGACCTGCCCATGGACGTGCTGTTCGGCAAGTCGCCGAAGATGCACCGCGACACCCAGCGCCTGCCCGCGCCGCGCTGGCCGCGCCTGGATGCCTCGAAGCTCGACCTGCGCGAGGCCGGCCTGCGCGTCATGGCGCACCCGACCGTGGCCTCGAAGAACTTCCTGGTCACCATCGGCGACCGCAGCGTCGGCGGACTGTGTTCGCGCGACCAGATGGTCGGCCCCTGGCAGCTGCCGCTGGCCGACGTGGCCATCACGCTCACCGATTTCAACGGCCTCGCCGGCGAAGCCATGGCCATGGGCGAACGCACCCCGCTGGCGCTCATCGACGCCGCCGCTTCGGCGCGCATGGCGGTGGGCGAAGCCATCACCAACCTGGCCGCCGCGCCCGTGGCCGCGCTGGAAGAAGTGAAGCTGTCGGCCAACTGGATGGCCGCGGCCTCGTTCCCGGGCGAAGACGCCGCGCTGTTCGACGCCGTGAAGGCCGTCGGCATGGAACTGTGCCCCGAGCTCGATCTGTCCATCCCGGTCGGCAAGGACTCGCTGTCCATGCAGGCGCAGTGGAACGCGCCGGAAGGCCCGCAGAAGGCGGTGTCGCCGGTGTCGCTGGTGGTCAGCGCCTTCGCCCGCGTCGCCGACGCGCGCCGGCAGCTGCTGCCGGTGCTCGATCGCGGCGCCGATTCCGAGCTGTGGCTGATCGGCCTGGGCGCCGGCCAGCGCCGCATGGGCGGCTCCATCTTGGCCCAGGTGCACGGCGCCTTCGGCGGCGCCTGCCCGGACCTGGACGAACCCGGCCGCCTGCGCGCCTTCTTCGCACTCATCCAGGCCGCCCGCGAGGCCGACCTGCTGCTGGCCTACCACGACCGTTCCGACGGCGGCGCCTTCGCGGCACTGTGCGAAATGGCCTTTGCCGGCCACTGCGGCCTCGAGCTCAACCTCGAAGGCTGGGGCGAGGACGACGCCTTCGCCGCGCTGTTCAACGAAGAGCTCGGTGCGGTGGTGCAGATCGCCGCCGAAGACCGCGTCGCCTTCGCCGACCTGGTGAATCGCCACGACCTCACCCACTGCGCCCAGCGCATCGGCAAGCCCACCACCGCGCCGGTGGTGCGCGTGAGCGAAGGCCGCGAGCTGCTGGCCGAATGGAGCTGGCAGGAACTGTTCGGCGCCTGGTGGTCGGTGACGCATGCCATCCAGGCCCTGCGCGACGACCCTGCCGGCGCCGACGGCGAGCGCGCCGCGCGCTTGGACTTCGCCGATCCCGGCCTGTCGCCGAAACTCACCTTCGAGCCGGCCGGGGACATCGCCGCGCCCTACATCCACACCGGCGTGCGCCCGCGCGTGGCCGTGCTGCGCGAGCAGGGCGTCAATGGCCAGGTGGAAATGGCGGCGGCCTTCGACCGCGCCGGCTTCACCGCCGTGGACGTGCACATGTCCGACCTCATCGAGGGCCGGCTGTCGCTCGACACCTTCAAGGGCCTGGCCGCCTGCGGCGGCTTCAGCTACGGCGACGTGCTGGGCGCGGGCCGCGGCTGGGCCACCTCCATCCTGGAGCGGCCGGCGCTGCGCGAGCAGTTCGCGCGCTTCTTCGAACGCGCCGACAGCTTCAGCCTGGGCGTCTGCAACGGCTGCCAGATGCTGGCCCAGCTCAAGTCGCTGGTGCCCGGTGCGGAACATTGGCCCACCTTCCATCGCAACCGCAGCGAGCAGTACGAAGCCCGCCTGGCGCTGGTGGAAGTGCAGGACTCGCCGTCCATCCTGCTCTCGGGCATGGCCGGTTCGCGCCTGCCGGTGGTGGTGGCGCACGGCGAAGGCTTCGCCCGCTTCCAGCAGCCGGCGCACCAGGCGCAGGCCGCAGTGGCGCTGCGCTTCGTGGACAACACCGGCGCCGTCACTGAGGCTTACCCGGCCAATCCCAATGGCTCCCCGGCCGGCATCACCGGCCTGACCAGCCGCGACGGCCGCGCCACGCTGATGATGCCGCACCCCGAGCGGGTGTTCCGCACGCTGCAGATGAGCTGGCACCCGGCCGGCTGGGGCGAGGATTCGCCCTGGATGCGCCTGTTCCGCAACGCCCGCGCCTGGGTCGGCTGAGTCCGCGCGGCGGTTGAGCCGCGCTGCCGCCGACGGCAGGACTGCGCAAGAGGCGGCCTGCCGCCGCCCTGTGCGGCGGCCGGCGTTATGCTCGGGCGGTGTCCGGCCAGAGGCGCCCTTGCATGCCCCGCATCCTGTTCTTGCTGCTGCTCCTGCTTCCGTTTTCAGTGGCGGCCCAGGTCCCGCTTCCCGACCCGGGTGGGCGCTACGTGGAACGCGACCCGGCGGCCATCGCCATGCACCCGCGACCCGGCGGCAACGCGCGATTCCGCCGCAGCCTGAACGCGGCCATCCGCAAGGACCCGGAAAACAGCTTCGCCCTCGTGCACCGCGCCTACTTGCTGCACGCCAGCGGTGACCTGGAAGAGGGCGATCGCGACTTCCAGCGCGTGCTCGCGCTCGGCAAGGCCGACTCGATCAACCGGCGCCGCGCCCTGTGGTCGCTGGGCTGGAGCGCCTACAACCGCGGCCAGCCGCGGCAGGCGGTCGATTACTGGCACCAGGCCGCCGAAGCGCACGGCGGCAGGCCGTCCTGGTATCCGTACACCCTGGCCGTCGGCCTGTGGACGCTGGGGGAGAAGGACGCCGCATTCTCCTGGTACGACGCCGCTGCCCGCAGCCAGCCGGACTGGACGGCGCGCGAGGGCGTGCAGTCCCGCACCCGCCATTGGCGCGAGCCCGAGCGCAAGGCCGTCGAAGCCTTGTTCGACGCCTGGTCGGCACGCAGCGCCGTGACCGCCGCGGAGCCCGCCGGATGAGCCCGCGCGTCAGCCAGACCTGCTAAATTCGAGGCTCCCCGTGACGGAGTCGACCGTGGCCGCGGCCATCCAGGAATCCACCGAAAGCGCCGACAGCCGCATCGCCGCGGCACTGTCCGCGCGCGGCCGCCTGAAGGACACCGACCTCGCGCGCGCGCAGCGCCTGCACGCCGAAGCCGGCGGTTCGCTGGCGGCGCTGCTGGTGCGCCTGGGCATGGTGTCCGAGCGCGACATGGCCGAGGCCGCGTCGGAAGTGCTGGGCCTGCCGCTGCTGGCCGCCAAGGACTGCCCCGACGCGCCGCCGCCCGGCGTGCAGCTGTCGCTGCGTTTCCTCAAGCAGCAGTCGGTGTGCCCGGTGGGCGAGGGCGAAAGTCACGTGGACCTGCTGGTCGCCGACCCGCAGGACCCTTACGCCGCCGAAGCCGTGGCCCTGGCCACCGGCCGCGCGGTGCGGGTGAAGGTGGGCCTGCGCGCCGAGATCGCCGACCTCATCGAGCGTTATTACGGCTCCGGCCGTTCGGCCATGGGCGCCATCGTCGAGAACCTGGGCGACGAATCGGCCGGCGACGAGGCCGACGTCGAGCAGCTGCGCGACCTGGCTTCCGAAGCGCCGGTGATCCGCCTGGTGAACCTGGTGATCCAGCGCGCGGTCGAGCTGCGCGCCTCCGACATCCACATCGAACCCTTCGAGAACCGCCTGAAGGTGCGCTACCGCGTCGACGGCGTGCTCGAGGAAGCGGAATCGCCGCCGGCCAACCTCACCGCCGCGGTGATCTCGCGCATCAAGATCATGGCCAAGCTCAACATTGCCGAGCGCCGGCTGCCGCAGGACGGCCGCATCATGGTGCGCGTGCAGGGCAAGGAGCTGGACCTGCGCGTGAGCACCGTGCCCACCGCGCACGGCGAAAGCGTGGTGATGCGCCTGCTCGACCGCGAATCGGTGGTGCTCGACTTCAAGGCCCTGGGCTTCACCGACGAATTCCTGGCCGATTTCGTGAAGGTGCTCGAGCAGCCGCACGGCATCCTGCTGGTCACCGGCCCCACCGGCTCGGGCAAGACCACCACGCTGTACGCGGCGCTGAGCACGCTCAACACCCCCGACGTGAAGATCATCACGGTCGAGGACCCGGTCGAATACCAGATCGAGGGCATCAACCAGATCCAGGCCAAGCCGCAGATCGGTCTGGATTTCGCCCACGCCCTGCGCTCCATCGTCCGCCAGGACCCCGACATCATCATGATCGGCGAAATGCGCGACCTGGAAACTTCGCGCATCGCCATCCAGTCGGCGCTCACCGGCCACCTGGTGCTCAGCACGCTGCACACCAACAACGCCGCCGGCGGCATCACCCGCATGCTCGACATGGGCGTCGAGGACTACCTGCTCACGTCCACCGTGAACGGCATCCTGGCCCAGCGCCTGGTGCGTCGCATCGAGCCCACGCACGCCGAGAAGTACGAGGCGCTGCCGGAAGTGATCGAAGAGTTCGGCCTGCGCCGCTTCCAGCCGGAAGGCCCCATCTACCTCTACCGCCCGAAACCCTCGGCGCTCACGCCCACCGGCTACCTGGGCCGCACCACCATCATGGAATTCCTGGTGATGGACGACAGCCTGCGCCGCCTGGTGATGCAGCACGCCGGCATGGGCGAGCTGGAAGAGGCCGCCCGCGCCCGCGGCATGCGCACCATGTACGAAGACGGCCTGCTCAAGGCCATGCAGGGCCTGACCACCATCGAGGAAGTCCTGCGCGTCACGCAGGAAGCCTGAGCCGATGCCGCTGTTCCGCTACAAGGCCCTGTCCGCCACCGGCGAACCGCTCGACGGCCAGATGGAAGCCGCCAGCGCTGACGAGGTGGTGGTGCGCCTGCAGGACCAGGGCCACCTGCCGGTCGAGGCACGCCGCGCCGATGCCGGCGGCGGCGAAGGTTTCGCCGGCCTGCTGCGGCGCAAGGAATTCGGCGACGAGCAGGTGCTGCAGTTCACCCAGCAGCTGGCCACGTTGCTGGGCGCCGGCCAGCCGCTCGACCGCGCGCTCGGCATCCTGCTGGAACTGCCCGATTCGCTGCAGGCACGCCGCGTCATCGAACGCGTGCGCGAGGCCGTACGCGGCGGCGCGCCGCTGTCCACCGCGCTCGAGCAGCAGCACGGGCTGTTCTCGCGCCTGTACGTGAACCTGGTTCGTGCCGGCGAGGCCGGCGGCAACGTGCACGAGGCGCTGCGCCGCCTGGCCGACTACCTCGAGCGCAGCGCCAAGCTGCGCGGCCGCGTCATCAACGCGCTGATCTACCCGGTCATCCTGTGCGTGATGGTGGTGGCCTCGGTGGGCTTCCTGATGGCCGTGGTGGTGCCGCAGTTCCAGGTGCTGTTCGAAAGCCTCAACGCCGAGCTGCCCTGGTATTCGCAGCTCGTGCTCGACCTGAGCCTGTTCGTGCGGTCCTGGTGGTGGGCGCTGCTGCTGGCCGCGGTGCTGGCGGCGCTGTGGCTGGCCTCGCGCCTGCGCCAGCCGGCGGCCCGCCGCGCGCTCGACGCCCGCCTGCTGCGCCTGCGCTACGTCGGCGACCTGGTGGCCCGGCTCGACACCGCGCGCCTGGCGCGCACGCTCGGCACCCTGGTGCGCAACGGCGTGCCGCTGCTGAGCGCCATCAACCTCTCGCGCCCGGTGCTGGGCAACCGCGTGCTGGCCGAGGCGGTGGAAGCCGCCGCCGAGGAAGTGAAGACCGGCAGCGGCCTGGGTTACGCGCTCGGCCGCCAGAAGGTGTTCCCCCGCCTGGCCGTGCAGATGGTGCAGGTGGGCGAGGAGTCCGGCGAACTCGATACCATGCTGCTGAAGGTGGCCGACACCTTCGACCAGGAAACCGCCAACGCGCTCGACCGCCTGATGGCGGCGCTGGTGCCGGCGCTGACGGTGCTGATGACCGCGGTGATCGCGGTGATCATCCTTTCGGTGCTGCTGCCGATCTACGACCTCACCAACTCCATAGGCTGACCCATGCGTTCAATCCCCGCTTCCCCCCGCCGCGTGCGCGGCATGAGCCTGATCGAGATCATCATCGTGATCGTGCTGATCGGCGGCGTGCTGGCCGTGGTCGGCAGCCGCGTGCTGGGCGGCCGCGACCGCGCCAACGTGGGCCTCACCAACACCCAGCTGATCACGCTGGCCGGCAAGGTGGACCAGTACCAGATGGACACCGGCCGCCTGCCCGATTCGCTGGAGCAGCTGGTCACCTCCACCGGCCAGCCGAATTGGTTGGGCCCCTACGCCAAGGCCGAGGAGCTCAGGGATCCCTGGGGCAACCCGATCCAGTTCCGCCGCCCCGGCACCAGCGGTCCCTACGAGCTGGTGAGCCTGGGCGCCGACGGCCAGGCCGGCGGCGAAAGCGTCAACGCGGACCTCCGCAAGCCCTGACCGGGGCTGCGCCGCCGCCATGAACCGCGCGCGCGGCCTGTCGCTGCTGGAGCTGCTGGTGGTCGTGGCCCTGGTGGCCACGCTGGCGGGCATCGGTGCCATGGTGATTGGCCGCGCCATGCCCGGACAGCAGCTGCGAAACGCCGCGCGCGACGTGGCCGGCGAGCTGCGCTTCACCCGCGCCCAGGCCCTGGCCACCGGCCGCGAGCAGGTGTTCCGCCTGGACGTGGACGCGCGGCGCTGGAGTTCCGCCGGCAAGCGCAGCGGCGAGCTGCCGGCGGAGATTCAACTCATCGCCACCACCGCGCGCGAGGAGCAGCCCGCGCGCACCGAAGCCGTGGTGCGCTTCTTCCCCGAGGGCGCCTCCACCGGCGGCCGCATCGTGCTCAGGCGCGGTGACGCCGCCTGGCGCGTGGACGTGGCCTGGCTCACCGGCGAAGTCACGCTCACGCGCGGCGAGGGCCGGCCATGAGGCGGCAGCGCGGTTTCAGCCTGATCGAAGTGATCGTGGCCTTCGCGCTTCTGGCCGTGGCCATGGGCATCCTCATCGCCATCCTCGGCGGCGGCCTGGCCCAGGTGCGGCAGGCGGGCGACGCCAGCGAGGCCACGCTGCACGCGCAGTCGCTGCTGTCGGAGGTGGGCGTGCTGGCGCCGATCGAACCCGGCCGCGCCCAGGGCGACTTCGCCGACGGCCGCTACCGCTGGACGCTGGAAATCACCGAGGTCGAGGACCCGGTGCCGCAGGCCGCGCCGGTGGAAGGCGCCGCGCCCATCGAAACCGTCGGCCTGCAGCAGGCCGGCGCGCCGGTGCTCTACCGCCTGCAGCTGGACGTGGGCTGGGGCGAGGGCGACTACGCGCGGCAGCTGCGTTTCGCCAGCCTGCGCGCGCGTTACCCGGAAAATCCGCTGGAGGCGCTGCCGTGAGCCGCGCCCGGGGCTTCAGCCTGATCGAAGTGATGATGGCCACCGTGCTGCTGGCGGCCGGCCTGGCGCTGGCCTTCACCGCGCTGCGCAACACCACCCGCGCCACCGGCGCCGCCGAGGCCGAATCGCGCCGCGCCGAGCAGCTGCGCGCAGCCCAGGGGTTCCTGCGCCGGCAGCTCGAGGGCGCGCTGGCGATGCCGGTGGAAGCGCCGCGCGCCGGCGAGGAGCTGGTGGTGTTCCAGGCCGAACCCGACTTGCTGCGTTTCGTCGCGCCGATGCCGGGTTACCTCTCGCGCGGCGGCCCCTACGTGCAGACCTTCCGCATCCGCCGCGGCGCCGCCGGGCTGCACATCGAATTCGAGCACCAGCTGCTGACGCCGGAAGGCCCGGTGGAATCGGAGCGCGAACCGGAGGTGCTGCTCGACGGCCTCGCCGAGGCGGCGTTTTCGGTGCGCACGCTCGGCGACGACGGCGAACCGACCGAGTGGTTGGGCCAATGGGACAAGCCCGGGCAGGTGCCGCGGCTGGTGCGGCTGCAGGCGCGTTTCGCCGAGCCGCGGGCGCGCTGGCCCGAGTTGGTGGTGGCGCCGCGGCTGGGGCTGTCGCCGGTGGCCGCCGCGGGCGCGATTCCCGTGGGCGGACCGCAGGACGTGGAATCGCCGGGGGAGGAGCGCTGATGCGCGCGAACCGCGGCGCCGCGCTGCTGCTGGTGCTCTGGCTGCTGCTGCTGATGGCGGGGCTGGTGGCGGTGTTCGCCTTCAGCGCGCGCATCGAGGCGATGCAGGGCGGCGCGCTGCGTTCGCAGGCACTGGGGCGGCTTGCCGCCGAGTCCGGCATCGACGTCGCCGCGCTGCGCCTGAACCAGCCCGACCCCGCCAACCGCTGGCTGCCCGACGGTCGTCCCTACGGTTTCGAGTTCGAAGGCCAGCGCATCGAACTGCGCATCGTCGATGAAAGCGCCAAGGTCGACCTCAATGCCGCCGACGTGGCGCTGCTGGCGAACCTGATGCGCGCGCTGGGCATCGAGGACACCCGCGCCCGCCAGCTGGCCGCCGTGATCCAGGACTGGCGCGACCCCGACGACCTGCTGTCGATGGAGGGCGGCGCCGAAGACCGCGACTACGACGCCGCGCGCCGCGAACATGGCGCGAAGGACGCACCTTTCACCACGATTTCCGAATTGCAGCAGCTGCTGGGCATGGACGAGGCCACTTACCGCCTGCTGGTGCCGCACGTCACGATCCACGGCGGCCAGCCGCGGCCGCGCCCCGATTTCGCGCAGGCACCGGTGCTGCTGGCGCTGGGCCTGGCGCCCGAGCAGGTGGCGCAGCTGCTGGCCGCCCGCGAGGCCTGGCAGCCGGGGCTGCCGTTGCCGGTGCTGCCGGGCGGCGACACCCTCGCCGTGGTCGGGTCCGGCACGTATAGTGTGGCCAGCCGTGCCATCCGCCCGGATGGCCAGCAGGTCGAGGTCACCGCCACCCTGCGCATGGGCGCGGCGGCCGGCTTCGGCCAGCTCTACGCACCGCTGGCCTGGCGGGTAGGGGAACCCGACTGATGCCCGCTGTCGACCAACTCGCCACATCGCTCGAAACGCTCCGGCTGCGCCTGGCGCGCACGCCGCTGCCGGGCTGGGGCCGTTCGATGGCCGACGCCGCGCTGTCGCTGCTGCCACCGTCCTGGCGCCGGCTGTTCCGCGGCGAAGCCCGCCGCCTGTTCCTGGCCCGCCACGGCGAAGCCCTCGCGCTCACCGCGTCCGACGCCAACGGCGACCAGCCGCTGGGCGACGTGCCGCTGGGCGACGCCGAACTGCTGGCCGAGCTGCACGCGCGCCTCGCCGCGTCGTCGGTGCCGGCCTGGCTGCTGCTGCCCGCCGCCGCCGTGCTGCGCCGCCGCCTGCCGCTTCCCGCCGCTGCCGAGCCGCGCCTGCGCGACGTGCTGGCGCACGAACTCGATCGCCAGACGCCTTTCAGCGCCGACCAGGTGACGTTCCAGGGGCGCGTGGTGTCGCGCGACGCCGCCAGCCAGCAGATCCAGGCCGAACTGCTGGTGCTGCCGCGCGCCCGCCTCGAGGCCGAGATGCAGGCCCTGGGCCCGCTGGCCGCGCTGCTCGAAGGCGTGGACGTGGTGGAAGCCGACGGCCGCCGCCTCGGACTGAACCTGCTGCCCGCCGCGCGTCGCGAAACCCGCCGCGACCCCGTGCGCCGCCTCAACGCCATGCTGGCCACGGTGGCCGCCGTGGCGCTGCTGGGCACGCTGGCGCTCACCCTGCACAACCGCGCCAGCGCGCTCGACGCGCTGCGCGCCGACGTGGAAGCCGCCACCGCCGAAGCCCGCCAGGCGCGGCTGGCGCGCAACCAGCTGCAGGCCAAGGTGCAGGCCGCGAACTTCCTGGCCAGCACCCGCGCCGGCCGCCCGACCATGCTCGAGCTGCTCGACGACCTGACCCGCCGCATCCCCGACGACACCGCCATCGACAAGCTCACCGTCAACGACGGCAAGCTGGTGCTGGTGGGCCAGAGCCGCGCCGCGCCCGCGCTGGTGGGCCTGCTGCAGGAGTCGCCGCTGCTGGCCGAACCGGCGCTGTCGGGCGCCGTGCAGGCCGACCCGCGCAGCGGCCGCGACCGTTTCACGCTCGCCGCCACCGTGCGCGGCCAGGCCCCGGAGGGCGCCAATGACGCCGGCCGCTGACCGCGCCCGCTGGCTGCTGGCCGGCGCCGGGCTGCTGGCGCTGGCCTACTTCGTGCTGCTGCACTGGTGGTGGACCGCGCCGATGCTGGCCATGGGCGAGGAAATCGCCAGGCTGCGCGACGAACACCTGGCCCTGCGCATGGAAATCGCCCAGCGCCCGGCGCTGGAGGCCGAGCTGGCGCGCGTGCGCGAATTCGAAGCCGGCAACGCCGGTTTCCTGCCCGAAACCAACCGCCAGCTCGCCACCGCCGCGCTGGTGCAGCGCCTGGAATCGGTGGTGGGCGCGGCCAGCCCGCAGCCGGGCCGCTGCCAGATCACCGCGCGCACGCCGTCCGACACCCGCACCGACGAACCCTTCGTGCGCGCCAGCGTGCAGGTGCGCCTGCGCTGCGGCATGGCCGAGCTGGGCGCAGTGCTGCACGCGCTGGAAAGCGGCAGCCCGCAGCTGTTCGTGGACAACGTCGACCTGCTGGCGCGCCGAAGCTACCTGGGCACCGGCCAGGAAGACGGCGCGCTCGACGCCAGCTTCGACCTCTACGGCTACCTGCTGGCCACCCCGGAGGCGCCGCGTGATTGACCAATTGCGCCCCGCCGGCGCGCTGCTCGCGGCGCTCGCGGCCTGGTCGGTCGGCCTGCTGCTGCTGGCCCTCGCGGGCTTGGGCGCGCGCTTCGCGCCGCATCCCGACGACCCCGCCGTGGCACCGCCGATGCCGCGCGTGGAGCTGGCCGAAGTCGGCTCGCGCCTGGGTCCGGCTTCCGATTACGCCGAGGTCGGCAACCGCCCGCTGCTCAACGCCGACCGCCGCCCCGCCGCGGTGGCCGCCGCCGGCGACAGCGAGGCGCCGCTGGACTGGGTGCTCAGCGGCGTGCTGCTGGCAGGCGAATTCAAGGCGGCACTGCTGCAGTCGCCCGACGGCAGCCGCAGCCAGCGCGTTCGCGCCGGCGAGCTGGTGGAAGGCACGGCCTGGCGCCTGGTGGCGCTGGAACCGCGCCGCGCCAGCTTCGAAGGCCCGCAGGGCCGGCGCGAGCTCGACCTGCGCGTTTTCGACGGCCGCGGCGTGGCCAAGCCTTCCGCGGCCCCGGCGTCCGCGCCGCGCGCCGCCGATGGCCGCGCCAGCGCCGGCCCCGCCACAACCAATCCCGCGCCCGCCGCGGCGCCCGCCGCCACGCCGGCGCCGGCCGCCCCGGCCGCCGAGGGCGAGCTCTCGCAGGAACAACAGGTGGAGGCGATCCGCCGGCGCATCGAGGCGCGGCGCGCCCAGATGCGCGAGGACGCCGCGCGCCGGAATGGCCAGAAGGTAGAGTAGCCGCATGAAGTCCCGACTCCGTCCCGTCCCCGTGCTCGCGCTGGCCCTGCTGGCCTTCCTGGCCGGCTGCGCCACGCCCGCCGCGCCCGTCCTGCGCCGCGGCGACGACCCGATGGCCGGCACCCCGGTGATCAGCCGCGAGGCCACCACCGGCGAAACCGGGGCCGAAGCCGCGCCGCCTGCGCAGGACCCGTCCGCCGCCACGCTTACGCCCGGCACCGGCCAGGTGATCAACCAGCGCGTCGCCGCCACCCGCCCGCCCTCGCTCGACCAGCCGGGCGAGGCCACCTTCAACTTCGAAGGTGAACCCGTGCACGCCGTGGTCAAGGTCATCCTGGGCGACCTGCTGCAGCAGAACTACGTCATCGCCCCCGGCGTGCAGGGCCAGGTGACGCTGGCCACGCCGCGCCCGGTGAACGCGCAGCAGGCCCTGGGCCTGCTGGAGATGGTGCTGGGCTGGAACAACGCGCGCCTGGTGTGGATGGACGGCCGCTACAACGTGCTGCCCACCGAGCAGGCCATCGCCGGCAACCTGTCGCCGCGCACCGGCGGCGCCGGCGACGCCCGCGGCTACGAAGTGCGCGCGGTGCCGCTGCAGTTCATCTCGGCCACCGAGATGAAGAAGGTGCTCGAGCCCTACGCGCGCCCGAACGCCGTCGTGAGCACCGACAACGCCCGCAACCTGATCGTGCTGGCCGGCAGCCGCGCCGAGCTGCAGAACTACCTGCGCACGGTCGAGATCTTCGACGTGGACTGGTTGGCCGGCATGTCGGTGGGCGTGTTCCCGCTGCTCTCGGCCGAGGCCGATGCGGTGGTGCAGGAGCTCGAGGCGGTGTTCGGCGAAGGCGGCAGCACGCCGGTGTCGGGCATGTTCCGCTTCATGCCGCTGCAGGGCCAGAACGCGGTGCTGGTGATCACCCCGCAGCCGAAATACCTGCGCGAGGCGCAGACCTGGATCGAGCGCCTGGACGCCGGCGGCGGCGAAGGCGCGCGCCTGTACACCTACGAAGTGCTGTACATGAAGGCCACCGACCTGGCCGAGCAGCTGAGCCAGGTGTTCGGCGGCAGCTACAGCAGCGGCTCGTCGGCCAGCGACGGCCCGCCCTCGCTGATGCCCGGCCTGGAGCCGGTGCAGATCCGCTCCATCAACACGCCTGCCGCCGACGCCGCCGACCCGAAGGCGCGCGCCGAGGCGGCCGCCTCGGCCGCGGGCCACGCCGGCAATGCCGGCGGCGGCGCGGCCGGCGGCCACGCCATCGGCGCTTGCCCCCACGGGTAGGTGGGGGCGGGCGAGGAAAGCAACCCGCTGCTCGGGCGCGCCCCGCCGGGCCCGGGGGAAAGGATACGCC
>JAIBEO010000008.1 GCA_019459185.1 Rhizobium sp.
GTCGCTTCCGCCGTGGCGACGGCGTCAGACTTGGGCGAGGAACCAAACAAAAAGGCCCGCACTTGTGCGGGCCTTTTCCATTTTGCGAAGCCCCCCCTTGGTAAGGGGGGCGCGCCGAAGGCGCCGGGGATTGGGAGCAGAGCCCGGGGCCCGCGATCCGCGCAGCGGATCGTGGGGTAACTCCTGCGAACGCAGGAGTTACGGCCTGCGAGCGAGCTCGGCTTCGACGTCGGCGCGGGCCTTGGGCATCAGGTCCTGCTTGGTGACGCCCAGCAGCAGCAGGATCGGGCAGGCCACCAGGATCGAGGACAGGGTGCCGATGACGATGCCGACCATCTGCGATTCGGCCATGCCCTTGAGCGACTGGCCGCCGTAGAGGTACAGCGCCAGCACGGTCAGGAAGGCCACGAACGAGGTGATGATGGTGCGCGACAGGGTCTGGTTAACCGAGCGGTTGAGCACTTCCTTGGGCTCGAGCTTGGACAGCAGGCGGAAGTTCTCGCGCACGCGGTCGAACACCACGATCTTGTCGTTGATCGAGAAACCCATCACCGACAGGATGCCGGCCAGCACGGTCAGGTCGAACTCGTGCTGGTTGAAGGCGAACCAGCCGCAGACCAGCAGGATGTCGCCCAGCGTGGCCACCACCGCCGCGATCGCGAACTTGAACTCGAAGCGGATGGCGATGTAGGCCAGGAAGCCCAGCGTCACGAACACCGCCGCGTACACGCCATTGAGCGCCAGCTCGTTGCCGATCTGCGGGCCGACGAAGTCGCTGCGGATCACCCGGCCCGGGTTGTCCGGGGTCTGGGCGGCCTGCAGGATGGCGGTGCCGGTCTGCTCGGTCGGGGTGGCTTCCTGTGGGCCCGCGCCCTCTTCCTGCTCGGGCGGCTGCAGGCGGATCACGATGTCGTTGCCGGAGCCGAAGGTCTGCACGATCGGGCTGTCGTAGCCGGCGGCGTCCAGGCGCTGGCGCACGCCCTCGACGTCCATCGGCTTTTCGAACTCGACCTCGACCACGGTGCCGCCGGTGAAATCGAGCGCGTAATTGAAGCCCTTGGCCACCAGGGCGCCGACGGCGGCGACCATGAAGACCACGAACACCGCCAGCGCGGCATGGCGCGCGCGCATGAAGTTGATGTTGCTGTTGGACGGGAAGAGTTCCACGCCGTCTCTCCTGGGAAACGTTTAGATCGAGACCTTGGCGAGCTTCTTGCGCTTGCCGTAGATCAGGGTGGCGATGCCGCGGGACACCGAGACCGCGGTGTACATCGAGGTCAGGATGCCGATGATGAGGGTGATGCCGAAGCCGCGGATCGGGCCGGAACCGAACACCGCCATGGCCACGCCCGCCAGCAGCGCGGTGACGTTGGCGTCGGCGATGGTGCCCGAGGCCTTGTCGTAGCCGTTGGCGATGCTGGCCAGCGGCGTGTTGCCGTTGCGCAGCTCCTCGCGGATGCGTTCGTTGATCAGCACGTTGGCGTCCACCGACATGCCCACCGTGAGCGCGATGCCGGCCAGGCCGGGCAGCGTCAGCGTGGCGCCGATCATGGACATCACCGCGATCACCAGCAGCAGGTTGAGCAGCAGCGCCAGGTTGGTGACGATGCCGAACATCTTGTAGTAGACGAGGAAGAAGATCAGCACGAAGCCGAACGACCAGAACACCGCGGTCAGGCCGCGCTCGATGTTCTCGGCGCCCAGGCTCGGGCCGATGATGCGTTCTTCGATGATCACCATCGGCGCGGCCAGCGAACCGGCACGCAGCAGGCGGGCCAGGTCGGCCGCTTCCTGCTGGCTGTCGAGGCCGGTGGTCTGGAAGTTCTTGCCGAACACGCCCTGCAGCTGGGCGGCGTTGATCACCTCCTCGCTGACGCGCGAGGTGCGCACTTCCTTGCCGTCCACCATCCGCACTTCGGGGACGGTTTCGATGTAGACGGCGGCCATCAGCTGGCCGACGTTCTCGCGGGTGTGGGCCAGCATGCGGTTGCCGCCGGCGCTGTTGAGCTCGATCTGCACCGCCGGCGTGCCCGACTGCGGGTCCGGGTTGGAGGTGGCGTTGACCAGCTGGTCGCCCGAGACGATCACGCGGCGCGAGAGCAGGATCGGGCGCGGCTTGCCGTCCGGGCCACGCTCACGGCTGTAGTACAGGCGGGCGTTGGCCGGCACCACGCCGGTGGCCGCCGCCTGCTGGGCATTGGCGCCGTAGTCGATGACGTGGCGGTATTCGAGGGTGGCGGTGGCGCCGATCAGCTTGCGGGCTTCGGCGGTGTCCTGCACGCCCGGCAGCTGCACCACGATGCGGCTTTCGCCCTGGCGCTGGATCACCTGCTCGCCGACGCCCAGGCTGTTGATGCGGTTGTCGAGCGTGGTGCGGTTCTGCTCGATGGCGCCGTCCATGATCGACTTGACCAGGGTCGGGGTGACGCGGGCGACCAGGCGCTCGGGCTGGGCCGGGTCCCACTCGAGCAGCAGCTCGGGGGCCTCGCGGCCGATGGCCGAGCGCACCGCCGCCATGTCGTCGGCGTTCTTGAGCAGCACCTGGATGCCGTCGTTGGTGCGCGAGACGCTGGTGTAGGCGAACTTGCCCTCGCGCAGCACGCCCGAGATCTCGTCGGCGAAGGCATTGCTGCGCTTCTCGATGGCCGCCTGCTGGTCCACCTCGAGCAGGAAGTGCACGCCGCCCTGCAGATCCAGGCCCATGGACATGGGCCGGGCGCCGGCGGAAGTGAGCCAGCCCGGTACCGTCGAGGCCAGGTTCAGCGCCACCGTGTACTGGGTGCCGAGCTCGGCGCGCAGCAGGTCGGCGGCGCGGGTCTGGTCGTCCGCGTTGCCGGTGCGGACCACCAGGCGCTGGCCTTCGATGGCGACCGACTTGGCCGCGACCTTGGCTTCGTCCAGTTCGCCCTTGACCCGCAGCACGAGGGCGTCGTCGATGACGGCGCCGCGGTTGGCCGCCACCTGCACCGCCGGGTCCTGGGGATACAGGTTGGGCAGCGAGTAGAAGGCGGAGAGCGCGATCACGATCGCGGCGACGAAGTATTTCCAGGTCGAATACTGAAGCATGGGCGACAACCGTTGGCGGCCCGGTCAGGGCCGTGGATGGATCGGATGGGGTCGGCTCAGGCCGACTTCAACGTGCCCTTGGGCAGGACCGCGGTGATGGCGCCGCGCTGGACCTTGATGGCCACCCTGTCGGCGACCTCAACGGTCACGAAGCTCTCGCCCAGGTCCTCGATGCGGCCGGCGATGCCGCCGTTGGTCAGGACCTCGTCGCCCTTCTGCAGCTTGGCGACCAGTTCACGGTGCTCCTTGGCCTTCTTCATCTGCGGGCGGAGCAGCAGGAACCAGAACACCACGAACAGGATGACCAGCGGCAGCAGGCTCATCAGCGGGTTGGCCGCGGCCGGGCCACCGGCGGCCTGGGCGGCGGCGGGCGAAACAAGAATATCGAGCAGGGACATGGACTTAGCGTCTCGCGGTGGAATCAAGCGTTCAAGTATGCCACAGGCACCCCACCCCCCTGTAGGCGCGGCTTCAGCCGCACCTACAACCGGGACGCGGGCTCGGCGCGGGCGGCGTGGAAGGCGGCCCGGAACTCCTGGAAGCGGCCGGCGTCGATGGCGGCGCGGATGTCGCGCATCAGCTGCTGGTAGTGGTGCAGGTTGTGGATGGTGGCCAGCATCGAGGCCAGGATCTCGTTGCAGCGGTCGAGGTGGCGCAGGTAGCTGCGGGTGTAGCCGCTGGCGCAGGTGTAGCAGGTGCAGCCCGGTTCGATCGGCCGCAGGTCCTTCTCGTACTGGGCATTGCGGATGCGCACCTGGCCGCCGCGCACGAAATAGTGGCCGTTGCGGGCGTTTCGGGTGGGCATGACGCAGTCGAACATGTCGATGCCGCGCGCCACCGCCTCCACGATGTCCTCGGGCTTGCCCACGCCCATCAGGTAACGCGGCTGGTCTTCCGGCAGCAGCGGGCACAGCGCCTCGAGGGTGGCGTCGCGCTCCTCGGGCGGCTCGCCCACGGCCAGGCCGCCCACGGCGTAACCGTCGAAGCCGATGGCCTTCAGGCCTTCGGCCGAACGCGCCCGCAGCTCGTTCCAGGTACCGCCCTGGACGATGCCGAACAGCGCCGCGTCGTTGCCCTCGTGCGCACGCTTGCTGCGCTCGGCCCAGCGCAGGCTGAGCTCCATGGACTTGCGCGCCACCGGCTCGGTGGCCGGGTACGGCGTGCATTCGTCGAAGATCATCACGATGTCGGAATCGAGCGAGCGCTGCACCTGCATGCTCACCTCGGGCGACAGGAACACCTTGGCGCCGTCGGTGGGCGAGGCGAAGGTGACGCCCTCCTCGGTGATCTTGCGGCGCTTGGCCAACGACCACACCTGGAAGCCGCCCGAGTCGGTGAGGATGGGCCCGTTCCACTTGCAGAAACCGTGCAGGCCGCCGTGCGCCTCGATCACCTCCATGCCCGGCCGCAGCCACAGGTGGAAAGTGTTGCCCAGGATGATCTCGGCGCCGATGGCGCGCAACGATTCGGGCAGCATGGCCTTGACCGTGCCGTAGGTGCCCACCGGCATGAAGGCCGGCGTTTCCACCGTGCCGCGCGGGAAATGCAGGCGGCCGCGGCGGGCGGGGCCGTCGGTGGTGATTTTCTCGAAGCGCATCCGGCTCATGGGGTGGTCGCGGCTGGAGCCGCTCCTGCAGTGTCGGAGCCGGGGAACAGCAGCATGGCGTCGCCGTAGCTGAAGAAGCGGTACTTCTCGCGCACGGCGTGGGCGTAGGCGGCCAGTACGCGCTCGCGCCCGGCGAAGGCGGAGACCAGCATCATCAGCGTGCTTTCCGGCAGGTGGAAGTTGGTGACCAGCGCGTCCACGGTGCGGATGCGGTGGCCGGGGAAGAGGAAGATGTTGGTGTCGCCGGCGTAAGGCTTGAGTTCACCGCCGCGCGCGGCGGTGTACAGCGCGCGCACCCCCGTGGTTCCCACGGCCATCACCGCGCCC
>JAIBEO010000017.1 GCA_019459185.1 Rhizobium sp.
CAGGGCTTCGCGGCTGAAGCCGCTCCTACAGGGGCAAGGCGCCGATCGGAGGGGTCAGGACAGGGTGGATTCGCTGACGGGCAGCACCATGGCCACGCTCAGCCCGCCGCCTTCGCGGTTGTTGAGACTGATGCGGCCGCCGTGGGCTTCGGCGATCTCGCGCGCCAGCGCCAGGCCCAGGCCGGTGCCGCTGCGCTTGGTCGAATAGAAGGGCACCAGCGCGTTCGCCAGCACCGCCTCGCTCATGCCGGTGCCGCGGTCCATCACCTCGATGCGCAGCAGGCCGGGTGTGCGCCGCACCCGCAGCGCCACCTGCTCCGGCGCCGAGCCGGATTCGTGGGCGTTCTTGAGCAGGTTGAGCAGCGCCTGCTCCATCTGTGGCACGTCCACCCGCACCGGTTCCTCCGGCAGCGGGCCGTCCACCGTGAAATCGATCTGGCTGCGCAGTCGGTCCACCAGCAGCGACCAGGCCGTTGCCTCGAGCCGGGGCGAGGGCAGTTTGGCGAAGCGCGCATAACCGCGGATGAAACCCTCGAGGTGGCGCGCGCGTTCTTCGATCATGCCGAAAATGGCTTCCAGCCGCTCCGTCTGGCCGCGCCGCGTGAGCTCGGCGCCCGAATGCGCCAGCGACGCCACCGGCGCCAGCGAGTTGTTGAGCTCGTGGCTGATGACGCGGATCACCTTCTTCCAGGTCTGCACTTCCTGCCGCCGCAGCTCGGTGGTGAGCTGGCGCAGCAGCACGAGTTCATGCGGCCGGCCGTTGAGCCGGAAGCCGCGGCGGGCGATGTGGTAGACCTCCTCCTCGTCGCCCTCGCCGACCGAAAACAGGCCGTCGCCGCCGCGGTCCATGGCATCGCGCAGGGCCGGCGCCGCGGCGCGCACCAGCGCTTCCATGGCCAGGCCCTCGATCTTGCGGCCGTCGTTGAGCAGGCGCCGCGCGGCCAGGTTGGCGTAGACCACGTGCCCGCCCTCGGCCACCAGCAGCATCGCCACCGGCGTGTTCTGCACCATGGTGTCGAGCAGCAGCTCGCGTTGCACCAGGCTCAGGCGCTGCTCGCGCAGCACGCCGCCAAGCTCGTTGTGCGCGGCCACCAGGTCGCCGAGTTCGTCGCGGTGGCGCCAGCGCAGGCCGAAGCTGAAATCACCGTCGCGGTAGCTCAGCGCCGTTCCCGCCAGCGCCCGGAACAGCGACAGCGCCGGCCGCGTCAGCCGGCGCATCAGCCACATCGACAGCAGCAGCGCCACCAGCACGGCGATGCAGCCGGCAAGCAGGCGGTTGCCCAGCCATTCGGCAAGCAGCAGCGCCAGCGCCACCGCGACCATCGCGACGCCCGCACTGGCAAGTGCGAGCGTCCCGGCGATCGATCGGCGCCCGGGCATCGGCCTCAGGTCCGGGCGATGCCGAGCCGTTCCATGCGCCGGTACAGCGCCTGGCGGCTGAGGCCGAGGTCGGCCGCCGCCTGCGCCACGATGCCGCCGGCACGCGCGAGCGCCTGTTCGATGCTGGCGCGGTCGAGCTCGGGGTCGGCGTTGGCGGCAACGGGCACCGGCGTCACCGGCAGGCCCAGGTCGCCGGCGCCGATTTCCGGCCCGGGGCTGAGCAGGCAGGCCCGCTGCATCACGTTCTTGAGCTCGCGCACGTGGCCGGGCCAGGTGTGGCGCAGCAGCGCGTGCACCGCGCCGTCGGAAAGCTTCTTGCCCGGCTGCAGGAAGGCGTTGGCCAGCGGCAGGATGTCGCGCGGGCGCTCCATCAGCGGCGGGACGCGGATTTCGATGACGTTGAGGCGGTAGTAAAGGTCCTCGCGGAACCGGCCCTCGCGGATCATGGCCGGCAGGTCGGCGTTGGTGGCGCTGATCACGCGTACCTTGACCTGCTTCTCGCGGTTCGAGCCCAGGCGAGAGAAGCGACCAGTCTCGAGCACGCGTAGCAACTTCATCTGGCCCTCGGGCGGCAGGTTGCCGATTTCGTCCAGGAACAGCGTGCCGCCGTCGGCGGCCTCGAACTTGCCTTCGCGCGCCTTGCCCGCGCCGGTGTAGGCGCCGGCTTCGGTGCCGAACAGTTCGGCTTCGATCAGTTCCGAGGGCAGGGCGCCGCAGTTGAGCGTCACGAACGGGCCATCCTTCACCGCCGAATTCGCCTGCAGGATGGCGGCGATCTTGTCCTTGCCGGCGCCGTTCGGGCCGGTCACCAGCACCGACACGTCGGCGCGCGCCACCTGGGTGGCCAGGCAAAGCACGCGCTCCATCGCCGGGTCGGCCCAGACCAGGCCGCACAGGTCGAAGTGCGCCTCCAGGTCCTTGCGCTGGCGCTGGTCGCGGGTGGCGCATTGGGCCAGCGCGCGGCTGGCCTGACCGAGCTCGAGCAGGTTGGCCACGGTGGCCAGCAGCTTGCGGTCGTCCCAGGGCTTGGCCAGGTAGTCGGCGGCGCCGGCCTTCACCAGGTCCACCGCGGACGAGAGGTGCGTCCAGGCCGTGAGCAGGATCACCGGCAGGTCCGGGTGCTCGGCGCGGATGGCCTTGAACAGCGCCTCGCCTTCCTCGCCCGAGGTGGTGTCCTCGGTGAAGTTCATGTCCTGGATGACCAGGTCCACCGGCTGCCGCCGCAGCAGGGCCAGGCCCTCCTCCGGCGACGAGGCGCAGACCGTGCGGTAGTCGTGCAGCGAAAACAGCACTTCCAGCGCGGCGGCCACCGACGGGTTGTCGTCGATGACCAGCAGGGTGGCGTTCGGGCTTGGCGGCATGGTCTAAGCCTACCTTCAGGCCGTGCGCGTGGCGATGGCCGGCGGCACCGCCGCGGCGCGCCAGGCCGGGCCCAGCACCGCCAGCAAGCCCAGGGCCCACATCACGGCCATGGTCATGCCCAGGTAGGCCACGGGCAGGCGCGGGATCTCAAGCTCGGTGACCAGGAAGTTGTTCAGGGCCAGGGCCAGCACCACGCCGGCCAGGATGCCGCCGGTGGTGATCAGCACGTTCTCGACCAGGAAGTAGCGCAGGATGTCGGACTTGCGGGCGCCGATCGCGCGGCGCACGCCGATCTGCTTGCGGCGCTGGTTCACCCAAAGGCTGGCCATGCCGACGATGCCCGAGGCGGTGATCATCAGCAGGAAGGCGGTGACGGCGATCAGCAGGCCGGCCATCAGCTTCTCCCCGGCGTAGCGGATGTCGCGGATCTCGGACAGGGTGCGGTTGCTCAGCAGCACGCGGTCGTTGCCCAGCGAAAGCAGCTTCTTCTCCACCTCGGCCATCACCTGGGCCTGGCGGCCCGGCTCGGTGCGCACCGAATAGCGGGTGAAGGGGTCGAGGTAGCGCAGGGGCAGGATCAGGCTGAACTCGGCCGCGGCGTTGTTGGCGGCCCAGGGCGTCTGCAGGCGTTCGACCACGCCGACGATCTGCGCGGTGTTGCCGTCGGCGCCGCCGGTGCCCAGGAACAGGGTCTTGCCCAGCACCGATTCCTCGTCTGGCCACAATTCGCGCGCCAGCGCCTGGGTGATGATCGCCACTTCGGGCAGGTTGCGGTCCACCTGCGGGTCGGATTCCACCACTTCCTCCGGCAGGAAGTCGCGGCCCTCGACCAGGGTCAGCCCGAAGGTCTCGACCATGGACTCGCCGCTGAAGTACTGCCCGGCCGAGACCTGCGAGTTGGTCTGTTCGGCCGAGGTGGACAGGCCGCCAATGTTCCAGCCGGAGCGGCCCAGCGGCACCTGGTTGGTCCAGGCCGCGGAGACCACGCCCGGGATGGAGCGGATGGCCTCCAGGTCGCGCATCTGCATGCCGCGGATGTCGGCGATCTGGCGGAACGGGTAAAGACGCACTTCGGCCAGGTTGGCCTCGTCGGCGCCGCTGGGGCGGGCCGCCGTGGCCAGGCGGTCCTGGATGATGTAGAGCGCGTTGCAGACGATGGCCAGGGTCAGGGCGACCTGGGCGGCGATCAGCAGCGGCGCGGTCTTGTTGCGCATCAGCGCGGAGAAGATCGGGCGGATTTCCATGGCGTTCCCCTTACTGGCTCTTGAGCTGGATGGCGGGCACGACCTGGCAGGCGCGCCAGGTGGGCAGCAACCCGGCGACGATGGCGGCCGCCACCGACACCGTGACGGCGATGACCATCATCGGTACGTCAAGGTGGGTCAGCTGCGCCAGGCCCTGGTTGAAGCCGCGGATAAAGGCCAGCGCACCCATCGTCAGGACGATGCCGACGCCGGCGCCGACCAGGCCGATCACGGCCGCTTCGGTCAGGTACTGCTGGAAGATCTCGGTGCGCGAGGCACCCAGCGCGCGGCGCACGCCGATCTCGCCGGGGCGGGAGCTGAACTTGGCCAGCAGAAGGCCCACGGTGTTCACCAGGCAGACCAGCAGGAAGGCGAAGGCCAGCCAGGTGGAGGTGCGGGTGTCGTCGCTCACCACCTCGCGCACGTCCAGCCACTCGCGGACATCGTACAGGCGGTTGTTGAGCTCGCGCGGGAAGCGCTCGAGTGCCTTCTGCTCGGCCACGTAGGCGTTGATGAAGTCGGCGTACTCGCCGCGATCGCCGGCATCGTCGAGCTCGGCCCAGAACTGCACCCAGTTGCACTCCGACTCCACCAGGCCGCGGAAGCCGACGCCGGGCGAGGAATTGCAGCTGATGTTGCCGTCGACCTGGAGCTCGCGGGCCATGGCGGTGCGGAACGGGATGTAGATGTCCTCGCTGGTGTCGAAGCTGCCGCTGCCGACCAGCCGGTAGAACTTCGGAACCGGGTTCCAGCGGTCGATCACGCCGGCCACCTGGTACTCGTCGTCGCGGGCGCGGATCGTGCGGCCCACCGGGTCCACGCCCTCGCCGAACAGACGCTCGGACAGGCTGCGGCCGATCACCACCACCTGCGCGCCGCGGGTGTCGTCTTCGGCGCTCCAGGGCTGGCCGTAGAGGAAGGGCACGTCGAACATGGCGAAGAAGTCGCGGCCCACGGCCACGCCGTCGCTGAAGAAGGGCGGCAGGTCGGGGCGGCCCGAATCGATCGGCGGGCTGACGCCGTAGATCGGCGTCTGCCGGGTCGCCTTGGCGCGCTCCCACAGCGCGGTGGCGTCGCGCATCGTCAGCTGGTCCGGCGGCTCGGGGTCGGTGCCGGCGCCGTCGCCGGCGGGGCGGTTGTCGAGCAACGGCACGAACAGGCGGTCGGACTTCTCCGGGATCGGGTCGCCCGACATGCCGCGCAGCAAGGTCAGGGTGGTCATGCTGGCGGCCACGCCCACCGACAGCGTGAGCACCATCAGCGTGGTCAGTACCGGGTTGCGGCGCAGGCTGCGGAAGCCCAGGCCAAGGTAGTAGCGGAACATGGCGTGCTCCTCAGGCGTTGGCGGCCGTGGCGGCGCGGGCGGCGGCCAGGCTGCGGGCGGTCTCGTGGGTCAGGTCGGACACCTGGCCGTCGATGATGTGCACGTTGCGGTGCGCGCGCGCCGCCAGCTCCGGGTCGTGGGTGACCATCAGGATGGTGGTGCCGCCAGCGTTGATCTCCTCCAGCAGCTCCATCACGCCACGGGCCATCTGCGAATCGAGGTTGCCGGTCGGTTCGTCGGCCAGCAGCAGCTTGGGCGAACCGGCCAGCGCGCGGGCGATGGCCACGCGCTGCTGCTGGCCGCCCGACAGTTCGGCCGGGTAGTGCTTCTGGCGCGAGGCCAGGCCCACCTGGCCCAGGGCCTGCTCGATGCGCTGCTTGCGCTCGGCGGCGCCGAAGCCGCGGTAGCGCAGCGGCACGTCCACGTTGTCGAACAGGTTCAGGTCGGGGATCAGGTTGAAGCCCTGGAAGATGAAGCCCAGCTTCTCGTTGCGCAGCTTCGAGCGGCCGGCGTCGTCCAGGCCGCGCACGTCCACGCCGTCGAGCCAGTATTCGCCGCCGGTGAACTCCTCGAGCAGGCCGGCGATGTTGAGGAAGGTGGTCTTGCCCGAGCCCGAGGGGCCGGTGACGGCGACGAATTCGCCTTCCTTGACGTGGATGTCGAAGCCGCGCAGCGCGTGCGTCTCGATCATGTGGGTGCGGTAGACCTTGCTCAGGTTGTTCATGCGCATCATGGCGGGGCGTCCTTTTCTTTCGTGTTCGCGTGGGGGCGGGAAGGGGTCAGTCGTTGATGGAGACGCGCTCGGCGTCGCCGAAGGTGTCGGTGCCGGCGATGACGATGCGCTCGCCGGGCTGCACGCCCTCGAGGATCTCGACTTCGCCGACGCTGGTGGCGCCGAGCTTGATCGGGCGGCGCACCGCGATGCCGTCCTCGACCACGTAGGCAAAGCGGCCGCCGGCGGATTCGACGAAGGGGCCGCGCGCGACCTTGACCACGTCGGGCTTCTCCTCGAACAGGACGCGCGCGCTCAGTCGCTGGTTCTGGCGCAGGCCCGGCGGCTGTTCGCCGTCGAAGCGCACGCGCGCCAGCACCTGGTTGTTGACCACCTCGGGCGAGATCGCCGAGATCTTGCCGGTGGCGTCGGTCGAACCCACGCGCACCTCGGCGGTCATGCCCAGGCCCAGGTCCTTGGCGTAGGTTTCGGGCATCTCCAGCTCAACTTCCAGGCGCGACAGGTCCACCACCGTCATCAGCGCGGTGTTGGGCGCGACCACGGCGCGGTCGGCCACGCTGAGCGTGCCGATGATGCCGTCCACCGGCGCGCGCACGTTCAGTTCGTCGACGCGGCGCTCGAGGTTCGCGGCCAGCAGGCGCTGGCGCTCGAGCATCTGCTGCTGGGTCTTGAGCGCCAGCGCCACGTCCTGGGTTTCCAGGCCGGAGGCGGTGGCGGCGTGCTTGCTGCGGATGTCGGCGCTGGCCATGGCGTCCTTGGCGCGCAGGAACTCGACTTCGGCGATGGCACCCAGTTCGTAGCCGCGCTGTGCGCGCTGCAGGTCGCGAAGGGCGGCCAGGCGGATCACCTCGGCGTCGTCGGCTTCGCGCTTGGCGAGCAGGCTGGCCTTCTGGGCCAGGATGCGCTGGCGCGACACCTCGGCCTCGAGCTGGGCCAGGGTGGCCTGTTCGCGCTGCAGTTCGTTCTGCAGCTCGGGCGAGTCGATCACGGCCATCACGTCGCCGCGCTTGACGGTGTCGCCGGCCAGGATCTTCAGGGTCACGGTGCCGCCGGCCGGGGCGTACAGGGTGGGGCTGACGGCGGCGACCACGCGGCCGTTCACCGCGGCGTCGCGCACCAGCAGGCCGCGGCCGACCTCGGCGATGCGCAGGCGTTCGACCGACACCGAGTGCGAGCTGCCCATCCAGCCGGACAGCAGCCAGCCCAGCGTGAGCACGCCGGCGATGGCGCCGCCGGCCAGCCACAGCGGGCGCCGGCTGCGCGGCTGCTGCTGCTGGGAAAGGGTGCGGTCCTGGGCGGAGGTGTCGCGGATCATCATGGGGTTCCTGCATCGGTGATGCTCAAGACGATGCACGAGCCGTGCCAATCGGCAAGTTGTTGATTAAAAAGGATTGTCTTCCTGTCCGCGGCTGTCCGCGGGCAGGGTGGGCGGACGCGGGCCGGACGCCGTGGGCGACCGGCCGGTGAATGCGGAAATTGTCGGCATCCGGCGGCGCGCGCCCTTCCCGTAAACTTGCGATCCCCGGTCAAGGAAGCCTGCTCCATGTGCGGAATCGTCGGCATCAGCGCCAATCGCCCCATCGTCCAGCACCTGATCGCCGGGCTGAGCGCGCTGGAATACCGCGGTTATGACTCGGCCGGCGTGGCCCTGGTGGGCAAGGACGGCATCGCCCGCCTGCGCGCCAAGGGCAAGGTGCGCGACCTGGTGGCGCTTCAGGCCGAAACCGGGCTCGACGGCCACTGCGGTATCGCCCACACCCGCTGGGCCACCCACGGCGTTCCCAGCGAAACCAACGCCCACCCGCACGTGTCCGGCCAGGTCAGCCTGGTGCACAACGGCATCATCGAGAACCACGCTGCGCTGCGCGCCGAGCTGCTGGCCGAGGGTTACGAATTCAGTTCGCAAACCGACACCGAAGTGGTGGCGCACCTGGTCGAGCGCGCCCAGCGCCGCGGCCTGGGCCTGCGCGAGGCGGTGCAGGACACCGTGGCGCGCCTGCACGGCGCCTACGCCATCGCGGTGGTGTCGGCGCGCGAGCCGGGCACCGTGGTCGGCGCCCGCTACGGCGCGCCGCTGATCGCGGGCCTGGGCGAGGGCGAGCAGTACCTGGCCTCCGACGTGCACGCGCTGCTGCCGCTGACGCGGCGCTTCATGTACCTCGAGGAAGGCGACGTGGCCGAAGTGACCGTCGGCGCCATCCGCGTGTTCGACGCCACCGGCGCCGAGGTCGTGCGCGAGGTCAAGGAATCGCACTTCAACGCCGACGCGGTCGAGCGCGGCGAATACGCCCACTACATGCTCAAGGAGATCCACGAGCAGCCGGTGGCCGTGGCCGACACGCTCGAGGGCCGCATCGCCGGCGGCAAGATCCTGACGCAGATCTTCGGCATCGACGCCGAACGCCTGCTGGCCGACACCCAGGCCGTGCACATCATCGCCTGCGGCACCAGCTACCACGCGGGCCTGGTGGCGCGTTACTGGATCGAGCAGCTGGCCGGCGTGCCCTGCACCGCGGAGATCGCCAGCGAATACCGCTACCGCGACCCGGTGGTGAAGGAAGGCACGCTGTTCCTCACCATTTCCCAGTCGGGTGAAACGGCCGACACCCTGGCCGCGCTCAAGCTGGCCAAGGACCGCCCCTACCTGGCGCGCATGGCGGTGTGCAACGTGCCGGAATCGTCGATCGTGCGCGAATCGGGCCTGGTGCTGATGACCCGCGCCGGCCCGGAGATCGGCGTGGCCTCGACCAAGGCCTTCACCACCCAGCTGGTGGCGCTGGCGCTGTTCTCGCTCGAGCTCGCCCGCGCCAAGGGCCTGGACGACGCGCGCTACGCCGACGGCGTGCGCCAGCTCGAGCAGCTGCCCGGCCTGATCGCCGAAACGCTCAAGCTCGACGCCGAGATCCGCGAGCTAGCCACCCACTTCGCCGACAAGCAGCACGCGCTGTTCCTGGGCCGCGGCACGCACTGGCCGGTGGCCATGGAAGGCGCGCTCAAGCTCAAGGAAATCAGCTACATCCACGCCGAGGCCTATGCCGCCGGCGAACTCAAGCACGGCCCGCTGGCGCTGGTGGACGAGGACATGCCGGTCATCGCCGTGGCGCCCAACGACCGCCTGATCGACAAGCTCAAGTCCAACCTCGAGGAAGTTCGCGCCCGCGGCGGCGTGCTCTACGCCTTCGTCGACGAAACCGTGGCGCACGGCCTGGACGCCGCCCACGTGGTGATCCTGCCGGCCGCCGGCGAGATCGCCGCGCCGGTGGTGTCCACCATCCCGCTGCAGCTGCTGAGCTACCACGTGGCCGTGCTGCGCGGCACCGACGTGGACCAGCCGCGCAACCTGGCCAAGTCGGTGACGGTGGAGTAAGCCCATGCGCGTCTGCGTCTACGCCGCTTCCAGCGCCAAGGTGGCGCCCGAATTCCACGCCGCCGCGCGCCTGCTCGGCGAAACCCTGGCCGGCAACGGCTGCTCCATCGTCTACGGCGGCGGCTCGCAGGGCCTGATGGGCTCGCTGGCCGACGGCGCGCTGTCGAAGGGCGGCGAAGTCATCGGCATCCTGCCCAAGTTCATGGCCGACCTCGAGTGGGGCCACCCGGGCCTGACCCACCTCGAGCTGGTCGAGGACATGCGCGAGCGCAAGCACAAGCTGCTCACCGGCTCCGACGCCGTGGTGGCGCTGCCCGGCGGCTGCGGCACGCTCGAGGAGCTGTTCGAGGCCATCACGCTCAAGCGCCTGGGCATCTACTTCAATCCGATCCTGCTGCTCAATACGCGTGGGTACTACGCGCCGCTGCAGGGTTTCATGGAGCAGGTGATCGCCGAGAAGTTCATGAACCCCGAGCACCACGCAATGTGGTCGCTGGTGGATTCCGTCGAGCAGGTGCTGCCCACCATCGCCGCTACGCCCAGGTGGCGCGAGGACGCGCGCGAGTACGCGGTGGTGCGTTAGCGCGGCTCAGTCGGCCGAGGCGGACGACGGGTCGTCGAAGCCGAAATCCGGCTCGGGCATGGCCGCCTCATCGTCGTCGTGGCGCACCGTGGTGACGGGGCCGGCGGCCGGCATGCGCTTGCCCTTGGGCAGCGGCAGCTTCGACACTTCTTCGCCCGCGGCCAGCACCAGTTCGCTGCGGCGCTCGTCCGGGATTTCCTGCCAGTGGCAGCCCAGGATCGCGCCCTCGAGCGCGTAAAGCAGGTTCAGGCTGGGCTTGAAGCCCGCACGCTTGACCCGCACGAACGCCGCCAGCGCACCCACCGCCACGAGGTCTTCCTGCGTGCGGATGCCGGTCTGGCGCAGCCACGCGGCCGACTTGGGGCCGATGTTGCGCAGCTTGGTTCCCGTACTCATGGGCGACTAAGTCCTCCGGGCGGCGTCAGGCCGCGTCCAACGTCTGGATGAACGCATGCGCGATGGCTTCGAGGCCAGCCTGGTCCTCGGCGTCGAATCGGTCGGGCACCGGGCTGTCGAGGTCGAACACGCCCACCAGGCGCTCGCCGGCGTACAGCGGCACCACCAGCTCCGAGCGCGAGGCCGAGTCGCAGGGGATGTGGCCCGGGAAGGCTTCCACGTCCGGCACGCGCTGCGTTTCCCGCGTCTGCGCGGCGGTGCCGCAGACGCCGCGGCCGAGCGCGATGCGCACGCAGGCCGGATGGCCCTGGAAGGGACCGACCACCAGTTCCTTGCCGTCGAAGAAGTAGAAGCCCACCCAGTTCAGGTCGGGCAGGGCATGGAAGACCAGCGACGAGAGGTTGGCGGCGTTGGCCACGCGGTCGCGTTCGCCGTGCATCAGGCCGCGGGCCTGTTCGAGCAACTGGGCGTACTGCTCGGCCTTGGTGCCGGAAAGGGTGCTGGACTCGAACATGCGGACTCCTGGAGCGAGCCCCCGAGTCTAGCAGCGCCCGGCGCGACGGCCCGCTGGTAAAGTCGCGGCCATGGTCCAGGGCCTCCCCGATTTCCCCAACGGCTGCTTCGTCACCGGCACCGACACCGGCGTCGGCAAGACCTTCGCCAGTGCCGCCCTGCTGCACGCGATGCGCCGCGACGGCCGCCCGGCCGTGGGCATGAAGCCCGTGGCCAGCGGCTGCGAGCGCACGCCCCAGGGCTGGCGCAACGAAGACGCGCTGGCCCTGCAGGCCGCCAGCCAGCCGCGCCCGGAATACCTGCTGGTCAATCCCTACGCCCTGCCGGAACCCACGGCGCCGCAGATCGCCGCGGCCCTGGCCGGCGTGCGGGTGGCGCTGCCCACGCTCCTGGCCGCCCACGCCGCGCTGGCCGCCCAGGCCGGCGGCCGCGTGCTGGTGGAGGGCGCCGGCGGCTGGCTGGCGCCGCTGGCCGACGGCATCGAGCAGGCCGACCTGGCCCGCGCTCTGGGCCTGCCGGTGGTGCTGGTGGTCGGGCTGCGGCTGGGCTGCCTCAACCACGCCCGGCTCAGCGCCCGCGCCATCGTGGCCGACGGCTGCCGCTATGCCGGCTGGATCGGCAACGCCATCGAAGCCCCCGGCCCGCATGCGGCCGCCTACCTCGAACTGCTGCGCACCCACCTGCCCGGGCCCTGCCTGGGGCTGCTGCCGCATGCCCCCGGAGGCGACCCGGCGACCCTGGCCGCGAATCTGGCCGCCGGCTGAACCGGGCGGCGTCAAAGCGCCTGAGGGCACACGAAACAGGTCGTCAGTTGGCTTGACAGTCGGGCACTCAAACTTAGAATGACCGTTCACTCTTTTCCCGCCCTGGCGCCCGATGGCGCCGCGGACCCGACTTCCCCTTTCGAGAACCGAGGCATCCCCATGTCCTTCCCCGCCCGTTCCTGGCGCACCCTTCTCCTGGCCGGCGCCTCCGGTGCCCTGCTGGCCGCTTGCGGCGGCGAGTCCACTCCGCCGGCCATGCCCACGCCCGAAGTCACCGTGGTCACCCTCAAGGCGCAGCCGGTGCCGCTGACCCGCGAACTGGCCGGCCGCACCGTGCCCTTCCTGGTGGCGGAAGTGCGCCCCCAGGCCACCGGCATCGTGAACAAGCGCCTGTTCGAGGAAGGCAGCCTGGTGAAGGCCGGCGAGGTGCTCTACCAGCTCGACGACGCCAGCTACCGCGCCGCCCGCGACGCCGCCGCCGCCAACCTGGCACGCGCGAAGGCCTCGGCCACTTCGGCCCGCCTGGCCGCCGAGCGTTCCACCGAACTGGTGGCCGCCAAGCTGGTCAGCCAGCAGGACCACGAGCGCACCATCGCCGCCGCCGCCGAGGCCCAGGCCGACGTGGCGGCCTACCAGGCCGCGCTGCAGTCGGCCGAGGTCAACCTGGGCTACACCCGCATCGTCGCGCCCATCTCCGGCCGCGCCGGCAAGTCCAGCGTCACCCAGGGCGCGCTGGTCACCGCGAACCAGGAAGCGCCGCTGGTGACCGTGCAACAGCTCGACCCGATCTACGTGGACCTGGCGCAGTCGAGCAGCGAACTGCTGCAGCTGCGCCGCGACATGGAAGCCGGCAAGGTCGAGGCCTCGGAAGGCGTGGCCGCGAAGATCCTGCTCGAGGACGGCACGCCCTACGCCGAGCCCGGCCGCCTGGAATTCACCGACGTCACCGTCGACCCGTCCACCGGCAGCTACGCCCTGCGCGTGCGTGTTCCCAACCCGCGGAACCTGCTTCTTCCGGGCATGTACGTGCGCGCCGTGGTCGAGCTGGGCACCCGCCCGGACGGCGTGCTGGCGCCGCAGCAGGGCATCAGCCGCGACCCGAAGGGCAATGCCACCGCCATGGTGGTGACGCCCGAGGGCAAGGTCGAGGCCCGCGTGGTGCAGACCAGCCGCACCATCGGCGACCAGTGGCTGGTCGACGGCGGCCTGGCCGCGGGCGACCGCGTGATCATCGAGGGCCTGCAGAAGGTGCAGCCGGGTGGCAACGCCACGGCCGTCGAAGCCGGCGCCGCGCCCGCGCCGCAGGAACCGTCCGCCCCGGCCGATGCCGGCGGCGACGCCGAATAAGCCCGGGAGCCCCGCATGGCAAGGTTCTTCATCGATCGGCCCATCTTCGCGTGGGTGATCGCCATCATCATCATGCTGGCCGGCGCGCTCGCGCTGACCCAGCTGCCCATTTCCCGCTACCCGACGATCGCGCCGCCCTCGGTGACGATCAATGCCAGCTACCCGGGCGCGTCGGCGCAGGCCGCCGAGAACTCGGTGACGCAGATCATCGAGCAGGCCATGACCGGCCTCGACGGCCTGGACTACCTCTCGTCCACCAGTGATTCCAACGGCTCGGTCTCGGTCACGCTGACCTTCAAGACCGGCACCGACCCGGACATCGCCCAGGTGCAGGTGCAGAACAAACTGCAGCTGGCCACCGCGCTGCTGCCGCCGATCGTGCAGCAGCAGGGCATCTCGGTGAACAAGGCCAGCTCGGGCTTCCTGCAGGTGCTGGGTTTCGTTTCCGAGGACGAATCCATGGACCGCAACGACATCGCCGACTACGTGTCGGCGAACGTGGTGGACCCGCTCAGCCGCGTCGCCGGCGTCGGCAGTGTGCAGGTGTTCGGCGGCAAGTACGCCATGCGCATCTGGCTCGACCCGGGCAAGCTCAACACCTACAAGCTCGCGCCCGCCGACGTGATCTCGGCCATCCAGGCCCAGAACGCCCAGGTGGCCGTGGGCCAGCTCGGCGGCACGCCGGCCATCGACGGCCAGCAGATCAACGCCACCATCACCGCCCAGGACCGCCTGCAGACGCCGGAGCAGTTCCGCGCCATCGTGGTGCGCAGCAATTCCGACGGTTCGGTGCTGCGCCTGGGCGACGTGGCCCGGATCGAGCTGGGTTCGGAAGGCTACTCGGTGATCAGCCGCTACAACGGCAAGCCCGCCTCCGGCCTGGCCATTTCGCTGGCCACCAACGCCAACGCGCTGTCCACCGCCGACGGCGTGGCCGAGCTGATCGAGCGCATGAAGCCCACCTTCCCGCCGGGCCTGCGGGTGACCATCCCGTTCGACACCACGCCCTTCGTGCGCGTTTCGATCAACGAGGTCGTCAAGACCCTCATCGAAGCGGTCGTGCTGGTGTTCCTGGTGATCTTCCTGTTCCTGCAGAACTTCCGCGCCACGCTCATCCCCACCATCGCGGTGCCGGTGGTGCTGCTGGGCACGCTGGGCATCCTGCTGGCGCTGGGCTTCTCGATCAACATGCTCACCATGTTCGCCATGGTGCTGGCGATCGGCCTGCTGGTGGACGACGCCATCGTGGTGGTCGAGAACGTCGAGCGCCTGATGAGCGAGGAGGGCCTGTCGCCCCTCGAAGCCACCCGCAAGTCCATGGACCAGATCACCGGCGCACTGGTGGGCATCGGCCTGGTGCTGGCGGCGGTGTTCATCCCGATGGGCTTCCTGACCGGCTCCACGGGCGTCATCTACCGCCAGTTCACCGCCACCATCGTTTCGGCAATGGGCCTGTCGGTGCTGGTGGCGATCATCCTCACGCCGGCCCTTTGCGCCACCCTGCTCAAGCCGCTGAAGAAGGGCGAGCACCACGGCGAGAAGGGTTTCTTCAAGTGGTTCAACGGCAAGTTCGATGCCGGCAACATGCGTTACCAGGGCATCGTCGGCGGCATGCTGCGCCGCGGTGGCCGGTTCCTGGCCATCTACGCGCTGCTGGCGCTGGTGATGGGCTTCCTGTACCTGCGTGTGCCCTCGTCCTTCCTGCCCGATGAAGACCAGGGCGTGCTGTTCACCATCGTGCAGACGCCGGTGGGCGCCACCCAGGAGCGCACCCAGAAGGTGATGGAGCAGGTGGAGTCGCACTACCTGCGCAACGAGGCGGAGCACATCGAATCCACCTTCTCCGTGCAGGGCTTCAGCTTCGCCGGCAGCGGCCAGAACAACGGCATGGTGTTCGTGAAGCTCAAGGACTGGGACGAGCGCACCAGCGCCGAGGCCAGCGTCAACGCCATGGTCGGCCGCGCCATGGGCGCCTTCGGCCAGATCAAGGACGCCATGGTGTTCGCGCTGGCGCCGCCGCCGGTCACCGAGCTCGGCACCACGGGCGGCTTCAACCTCTACCTCAAGGACAACCAGGGCCAGGGCCACGAGGCGCTGATGGCCGCGCGCAACCAGCTGCTGGGGCTGGCCGGCCAGAGCCCGCTGCTGATGGCGGTGCGCCCGAACGGCCAGGAAGACACGCCGCAGTTCCGGCTCGACGTGGACAACGAGAAGGCCGCGGCGCTGGGCGTGTCGGTGTCCGAGATCAACTCCACGCTGTCGGTCGCCTGGGGTGGTCGCTACATCGACGACTTCATCGACCGCGGCCGTGTGAAGCGCGTGTACGTGCAGGCCGACGCGCCGTACCGCATGGTGCCCGAGGACTTCAAGCTCTGGTACGTGCGCAACGACGCCGGCGAGATGGTGCCGTTCTCGGCCTTCGCCACCTGGCACTGGGAATACGGCTCGCCCCGCCTCGAGCGTTACAACGGCGCGCCGGCGGTGAATGTCACCGGCATGCCGGCCCCGGGCGTGAGTTCGGGCGACGCCATGGCCGAGATGGAGCGCCTGGCCGCGCAGCTGCCGCCGGGCTTCGGCCTGGAGTGGAGCGGCGCCTCCTACCAGGAGCGCGTGGCCGACGCGCAGGTGCCGATGCTGTACGCGCTGTCGCTGCTGGTGGTGTTCCTGTGCCTGGCGGCGCTGTACGAAAGCTGGTCCATCCCGACCTCGGTGCTGCTGGTGGTGCCGCTGGGCATCCTGGGTACGGTGCTGTTCACCTGGCTGCGCGGGCTCGAGCGCGACGTGTACTTCCAGGTGGGCATGCTCACCACGGTGGGCCTGTCGAGCAAGAACGCGGTGCTGATCATCGAGTTCGCCAAGGCCAACGTCGAGAAGGGCATGGAGCTGGTGGACGCCACGCTGGCGGCCATCCGCGACCGCCTGCGTCCGATCCTGATGACCTCGATCGCCTTCGGCTTCGGCGTGCTGCCGCTGGCGCTGGCCACCGGCGCCGGTTCGGGCGCGCAGCGCGCCATCGGCACCGGCGTCATCGGCGGCATGCTCAGCGGCACCTTCCTGGGCATCTTCTTCATCCCGCTGTTCTTCGTGGTCGTGCGCCGCCTGTTCTACCGCCAGGGGGCGCAGGCGTGAGTGCGATGCCGGTCGGCGGTGGCGCCAAGGCGCGGGCGCGCCAGGAAGCGCAGCGTGCCCGTATCCTGGAGGCGGCGCGCAAGTGCTTCTCCGAGCAGGGATTCCATGGCGCCGGCATGTCGGCCATCGCCAAGGAGGCCGGCATGAGCCAGGGCCTGATCTACCGCTACTTCACCAACAAGGCGGCGATCATCCAGGCCATCACCGAAGAGCAGCGCGCGCGCCGCACCGAGGACCTGTGCGCCATCGCCACCTTCGAGGACCTGGTCGACGGGCTGATCGAGAAGCTGCGCCGCTGGCGCAGCGGTGACGCCGAAGACGACATCTTCGACCCGGCACTGTTTCTGGAGATCAGCGCCGAATCGAGCCGCGACCCCGAGGTGGCGGCCATGGTGTCGGCGCAGGAAAAGGAAATCTGGGCCGACTTCGCCGCCATCGTGCGCCGCGACGCCGAATCCCAAGGCCAGGCGCTCGACGACGAGGCCCTGCGCTGCCGCACCATGACCCTGCGCTGCCTGGTGGACGGCGTGATCACCGCCTGCGTGCGCGACCCGCACCTCGACTGCGACCAGGTGCAGGCCAGCCTGCGAAGGGTGTTGCGCCAGCTCGGCGGCGGTTGATTCAGCGCGGGCCGGTGTAGCGGCAGCCCGAGGTGCAGGTTTCGTGCACCACCACCGCGCTCAGCAGCGGAAGGTTGGGCTTGAGGTGGTCCCAGATCCAGGTCGCGAGGTTTTCGCTGGTCGGGTTTTCCAGGCCGGGGATGTCGTTGAGGTAGTAGTGGTCGAGCCGGTCGTAGAGCGGCTTGAAGGCGGCCTTGATGTCGCCGAAGTCCATCACCCAGCCGGTGCGCTCGCCGACCTCGCCCGAGACGTGCAGCTCGACCCGGAAGCTGTGCCCGTGCACGCGCGCGCACTTGTGGCCTTCCGGCACGTTGGGCAGCCGGTGCGCGGCCTCGAGGGTGAAGGATTTGAAGATGTCCATGGCGCCATTCTACCGGGGTGCCGGCCCGGGCGCCGGTCTCGCCGGTTGAGACATCTTCCTGCCAGTCTTGCCCCCGTCATCGGCTAGGCTGTGCGGGATGAGCGGGGACTGGAAACAACGCGCCAGCGAGGGGATCACGGTGTTCCGGGCCAGCCGCCTGGAGGCGCTGCTGGAGCCGCTGGACCACCTGCTGGCGCTGCAGCCGCCGGCCTCGCCGCTGCTGCCGCAAACCGTGGTCGCGGCCCACCCGGGCATGCGCCAGTGGCTGGCCGGCGCGCTGGCGCGCAAGCGCGGCCCCGGCGGCATTGTCGCCAACCTCGACATCGTGCTGCCGTCCACCTTCCTCGACACGCTCGCGCGCGAGGTCCTGGGCGAAGGCGCGGTATCGCCGCGCGGCTGGCGTCGCGAAGCCCTGCGCTGGCACCTGCACGCCCTGCTCGAACGCCCCGCCGACGCCACCCTGCGCGCCGCGCTCGAGGGCCCCGACGCCGCCCTGCGCCGCTTCCAGCTGGCCGACCGCCTGGCGCGCATCTACACCCAGTACATGGCCTACCGCCCAGCCTGGCTGCGCGACTGGGCCGCGGGCAAACCCACCTTTGCCGCGGCGGGCTTCCACCCCGGCCTGTGGAAATCGCTGCGCGCCCGCCTCGGCGCCGATCTGCACCGCGGCGAACGCCTGGCCGCGCTCACCGACGCCCTGCGCGCCGGCCGCCCGGCGCCTCAGGCCGACGAGCCGCTGCACGTGTTCGGCATCAGCCACCTGGCGCCGGCGGAACTGGCCGTGCTGCAGGCGCTGGCCGTGCAGCGCCCGGTGGTGCTGTACGTGCCCGACCCCTGCCGCGAATTCTGGGCCGGCCTGCGCACCGACGCCGCGCGCCTGCGCGACCTGGCCAAGGCGCCGTATTCCGAAGAAAACGAAGCCTTCTTCCTCGACCAGGGCCACCCGCTGCTGGCGGCCTGGGGCCGGCTGGGCCAGCACTTCATGCTGCAGCTGCAGGAGCTGGAGGCGAAGCTCGACCTGCGCCACTACCGCGACGAAGCCGGCGCCGACGCGCCGCCCCTGCGCCTGCTCGAGCGCGTGCAGGAAAGCCTGCGCCGGCTCGATCCCGCGCTGGCCGGCGCGGACGAGCGCGGGCACGGCGAGTGCCTCGCCGACGCCTCGCTGCGCGTGCACGGCTGCCACACCCGCCTGCGCGAACTCGAGGTGCTGCACGACGCGCTGCTGCGCGCCCGCGCCGACGACCCCACGCTCGAACCCGCCGACATCGTGGTGATGGCGCCCGACATCGGCGCCTACCTGCCGCTGCTGCCGGCCGTGTTCGGCCCCGCGGGCGAGGCCGGCGGTCCTTTGCCCTACCACCTGGCCGACGTGCCGGTGGCGCGCGCGTCTTCGCTGCTCACGGCCTTCCGCCGCCTGCTGGCGCTGCCGGCCTCGCGTTTCACCGCGCCGGAGCTGCTCGATTTCCTGGGCCAGCCCGACGTGGCGCGCAGGGTCGGCCTCGACGAAGACGCGCTCGACGCCCTCGGCCGCTGGCTCGGCGACGCGCGCGCCGCCTGGGGCCTGGACCCCGGCTTCCGCGCCGCGCTGGGCGTGCCCGCGCGTGAGGAACACACCCTGGCCTGGGCCATGGACCGCCTGCTCACCAGCTTCGTGCACGGCGACGAAAGTTTCGAACCGGTGCACCACCTGCCCGACGGCAGCGCGGTGGCGCCCGTGCCCGGCGTGGCCGGCGGCCCGGCGCTGGCGCTGGGCGCGCTCGACCACCTGCTGCAGCAGCTCGCCGGCCTGCGCGCCGACGCCGCGGCGCAGCTGCCGGCCAGCGAATGGGCGCGCCGCCTGGAAGAGCGGCTCGACGCGTTGTTCCAGCCCGACCCGGCCGACGCCGCCGCGCGCGACGCCATGGACCTGCTGCGCGCCACCCTGCGCGCGCTGGGCACCGAACCGCGCGACGCCGGCGTGGACCCGCCGCTGGCCTTCGCCGTGGTGCGCCGCTGGCTCGAGGAAAAACTCGACGCCGTGCCCGCGCGCCAGCGTTTCCTGGCCGGCGGCGTCACCGTCTGCGGCATGGTGCCGCAGCGCGCCATTCCCTTCCGCGTGGTGGCGGTGCTGGGCCTGAACGAAGGCGACTACCCGCGCAACGACGTGGACGCCGGCCTCGACCCCATCCGCCAGGCCGGCCTGCGCCAGCTCGGCGACCGCGACACCCGCAGCGACGACCGCTACCTGTTCCTGGAAACCGTGATGTCGGCGCGCGAGCGCCTGCACCTGAGCTACGTGGCCCGCGACGTGCGCGACGACAGCGAACGCAACCCGGCCTCGCCGCTGGCGGAGCTGATGGCCGTGCTGCCGCCGGCCGATGGCGGCGCCGCCGCACCCGCCTGGCGCGTCGACCACCCGCTGCAGCCCTTCGACGCGCGCTATTTCGACGGCGCCGACCCGCGCCTGTTCACCTTCGACGCCGGCCAGGCCGGCCACGTGGGCGGCGACGCCGACGCCCCGCGCCTGCTGCCCGCCGCCGCGCCGCCGGCGCAGGACGCGCCCTGCGACGTGTCGCTCGACACGCTGCGGCGCTATTTCCGCGACCCGGCGCGGCAGCTGCTGGCTGGGCGTCTGCGCGCGCGGCTCGATGCGCTCGACGAGCTGGCGCTGGCCGAGGATGAACCGCTGGAACCGCGCCTCGATGCCTTCGACCGCGCCGCGCGTGGCCTGTGCCTGGCGGCACTGGCCGACCCGGGCTTCGACCTCGATGAAATGCCGCCCGAACACCTGGTGCTCGGCGGCGTGCTGCCGGCGGGCGCCCTGGGTGCGCGCGCCTGGCGCGAGGAGGCCGACCTCGCCCGCGCGCTGGTGGCCGTCGCGCAACAACGTGCCGATGCCGCCGCGCTGTTCCAGCCCACGCTGGCGCCGCTGGCCGACGCGCCCGCGCTGCGCCGCACGCTCGGCCGCTTCACGCTCACCGGCGAAGCCGGCAGCGTGCGCGAACGCAGAGACACGCTGTGGGTGTTCGAAGCCTTCCCGCACCGCAAGGCCGAAAGCGACCTGGGCTTCGGCGACGTGGTGCCGCTCTACCTGACCTGGGCACTGCTGCGCCTCGCGCCCGAAAACGCCAACCGCCGCGTGCGCCTGTGCGCGCTGCTGCCCAAGGGCGGCACGCCCTGGCAGGACGCGGTGAACGCCTGGGACGACAGCTTCGCCGCCGCCGGCCACGACCTGCGCGAAACGCTGGCCGCCGGCCTCGCCACCGGCGTGCTCGCGCTGCTCGAGGAAGCCACGCGCCCGCCCACGCACCCGGCCTGGTATTTCCCGGCCACCGCGCGCGCATCGCTGGCCGGCAAGGGCGTCGAAGACGCCTGGGAGCGCGAGCGCAGTTACGCGCCGGGTTACGCGCGCCTGCTCGGCCGCGGCCTCGTGCCCGAGCCGGGCAGCGAAGACGCCGCCCTGCTGCTGCGTGAAGCCACGCGCCTGGCCGAACTCGTGCAGTGGCCGCACCGGGAGGACGAATGAGCGCGCCCGTGCACGTCGCCCACTGGAGCGAACTGCCGCTGGGGCCCGGCGGCCGCGCGCTGGTGGAAGCCAGCGCCGGCACCGGCAAGACCTGGACCATCGGCGTGCTCTACCTGCGCGTGCTGCTGGAATCGCAGCCCGCGCTGGGCGTCGGCCACGTGGTGGTCACCACCTTCACCGAGGCCGCCGCGCAGGAGCTGCGCGAACGCCTGCGCACCCGGCTGCAGCGCGCGCTGGAGCTGGTGGCCGCGCCGATGCCGGCGGGCGAACTGCCCGACGACGAAGCCTGGCTGTATTCGCGCTGGGCCGACGAAACCACGCGCAAGGAAGACCAGCGCCGCCTGCGCCTGGCCCTGGCCGATTTCGACCGCGCGCCCGTGGGCACGCTGCACCGGCTCTGCCGCCGCATCCTGGCCGAACATCCGCTGGAAGGCGGAAGCGGTTTCGACCCGGGCGAGCCCACCGCCGGCGATGCGCTGGTGGAAGAACTCGCGCGCGACGCCTGGCGCGTGCTGCACCAGGGCGACGACCTGCACCTGCTGCACGACGCCGGCCTGGCCGACCTCAAGCTCTCCACCTTCACCGCCACGCTGGGCAAGCTGCTGCGGCCGGGCGTGCGGGTCGAGGCGGAAGGCGAGGATATCGACGACCTGCGCCGGGAACTGCCCGCCGGCACCGTCGCCGAATTGCGCGCAGTGGTTGCCGACGCGGGCTGGTTCAAGCGTTCCAACGCCGCGCTGCGCAGTGCGCTCACCGCGCTGGCCGACTTGCTGGCGGGCGAGGGCGGCTGGCCCAAGCCCGAGCACCTCGATCGCATCGCGGCCTGGGACACCGAAGGCCAGCTCGCGCCGGCGCGCGCCGCGGCGTTCGAGGCCTTGCCGGTGGCGGCGGCCCTGCGCGGCGTGGTCGCACGCCTGCCAGCCGCACGTAACCTGCCACGCCTGCGCTTCTGGCGCGAGCAGATGGCCCAGGCCGCGCGCTGGCGCGACGAGCGCCTGGCCGCGCGCGGGCAAACCACCTTCGACGAAATGGTGCGGCGTGCGCACGAGGCCGTCAGCACGCGCCCGGCGCTGGCCGACGCGCTGTTCGCCGACTGGCCGGTGGCGCTGGTGGACGAATTCCAGGACACCGATGCGCAGCAGTACGGCATCCTCGACCGCCTCTACCGCGGCGCCGACGGCGAGCGGCGCGGCCGCCTGGTGATGATCGGCGACCCCAAGCAGGCCATCTACGCCTTCCGTGGCGGCGACATCCACGCCTACCGGCGCGCCCGCCGCGACGCCAGCCACGCGCTGGCGCTGGACACCAACCACCGCTCCTCGCGCGCCTTCGTGGCCGCGCTCAACGAGTTCCACGAAGGCGGCGGCGACACGCTCAGCCGCGGCCCGGGCACCGACATCCGCTACACGCCGGTGAAGGCCAGCGACCGCCAGGACAAAACGCCCTACACCATTGATGGCGTGCCGGTGATGCGCCCGCTGGTGCTGCACCACGAATTGAACGACCCCGGCAGCCAGGACGCCCGCCGCCGCGCCGCGCTGCTCGCCTGCGCGCGCCAGGTGGCCTCGCTGCTGGCCTCGGGCCGGCACGCCATCGGCGGCGAAGCCGTGGTGCCGGGCGACATCGCCGTGCTGCTGCCCACCAACCGCGACATCACCGTGCTGCGCCGGCTGCTGCACGCGCGCGGCGTACCCTGCGTGGGCGGCGCGCGCGACAGCGTGTTCGCCGGTGACTGGGCCTTCGAACTACAGGTGGTGCTGCAGGCGCTGCTGGCCAGCGACGACGAAAGCGCGCTGCGCGCCGCCATGCTCACGCGCCTGTGGGGCGGCGACCTGGCTACCGTGGCCGCGCTCGACGAGTCGCCCGCCGCCTGGGACGCCGCCACCGAACGCCGCCGCGACCTGCGCGCGCTCTGGTCGCGCTGCGGCGTGCTGGCCACCGTGCAGTGCCTGGCCACCGACGCCGCCGGCCGCCTGCTGGCCACGCCCGCGGGCGAGCGCGACCTTACCGACCTGCGCCACCTGGGCGAACTGCTGCAGCAGCAGGCCGAACGCCTGGCCGGCCCGCGCGAGCTGCTGGCCTGGTTCGCCGACCAGCGCAACGGCGAAGACGAGGGCGACGCCAGCGACGAGCGCCAGCTGCGCATCGAATCCGACGCCCGCCGCGTGCAGCTGATGACGCTCCACCGCAGCAAGGGCCTGGAATTCCCGCTGGTGTTCCTGCCGCTGATGTGGGCGCAGCAGACCCAGCAACTCCATTCGCCCTACCTCGTGCCGAAGGGCGACGCGCCCGGCCGCGTGGCGGCCTACGGCGTCGACGCGCGCACGCGCCTGGCCTGGGACACGCAGGACGAACGCTTCCGCACGCTTTACGTGGCGCTCACCCGGGCCCGCCACGCCTGCCACGTCTACACGCTGCCGCCGGAGCGGCTGCCGACCGCCAAGAGCCGCGCGCCGCTGGCTGACCCCGAACGCGCGCCGCTCGACGCCATGATGGAAACCCTGCTCTCCGGCGACGCCGCCGCCTTCGCGCACCTCGACTGGCGCGAAGGCTGGCCGTCGGAGGAAGCCCAGCTGCCGCCCTTGCAGGCCAGCGCGGGCGAACGCCAGGCGCGCCCGCTGCCGCCGCCGGCCCCGCTGCGCCAGCGCCTTAGCTTCTCGGCCCTGGTCGGCGGCGCACGCGCCGCGGTGGAGGAAGCCCCGGCCGACGACGAAGCCGCGCCGCCGCCGCCCGAGCCCGCCGCCTCCGCCGAAGCGCCGCACCCCGAACTGCTGGCGCTCGCCGGTGCCCGAGGCACTGCTTTCGGCAACGCCCTGCACACGGCCTTCGAACTGCGTGATCCGCGCCGTCCGATGGCGGAACAGGCGGCACTGGTGCTGGCCCAGCTGGAAGAAAACGGCGTGCGCTCCGAACTGCCGCTGCCCGCGCTGGCGACGGTGCTGGCGCGCCGGCTCGATGGCGCGCTGGCCGCCGAACTCTGGCCCGGGCTGGCGCTGGGCGCGGTGCCGCCCGAGGCACAGCGCGCCGAGATGGCCTTCCACTTCGCGCTCGACCAGGCCCGCGCCAGCGGCCTGCGCGCCGCCTGCGCGGCCCACGGCGAAGCCGGCCTGGTGCCGCCGCTGGCCTTCGACCGCCTGCGCGGCCTGATGACCGGCAAGATCGACCTGGTGTTCGAACACGCCGGCCGCTTCCACGTGCTCGACTACAAGGGCAACTGGCTGGGCGAACGCCTGGCCGACTACGCCGGCGACGCCCTGCGCGCCGCCATGGACCACAGCCACTACCGCCTGCAGGCGCTGCTCTACACCGTGGCCGTGCACCGGCTGCTGCGCCAGCGCGTGCCCGCTTACGCGCCGGAAAAACACCTGGGCGGCTACGCCTACCTGTTCGTGCGCGCCGCCGGCCTGGCGCCGGGCGCGGGCGTGTTCGCCGAACGTTTCCCGGACGCGCTGGTGCAGGCCGTCGACGCCGTGTTCGCCGCACGGGAGGAAGCCGCATGAGCCACCTGCGCTACGACGGCCGCCCGCCGAAGCCGGCCACCGACATCGCGGCCCGCCCCGAAGAGCGCGCCCTGGCCCGCGCGCTGTCGCGCTGGGTGCTGGCGCACGGCGGTTCGGCGCACCTGGCCGAATTGGCCGCGCGCACCACGCTGGCCGAACTCGGCGGCGATACCGCGCTGGCGCCACTGGACGCAGACGCGCGCGCCGCGCTGGCCGCCGAACCGATGGTCGGCGACGGCCGCGCGCGCACGCCCTTCGTGCTCGACGGCGACGGCCGCTTCTATTTCTGGCGCAACTTCGAACACGAGCGTGAAGTGGCCGCGTTGGTGGCCGCACGCCTGGCCGCCGAAGCGCCCCTGCCAATGGCGGCCGGCGAACTCGAAGCCCTGTTCCCCGGCGGCGACCCGGCCCGCGACGGCGCCCAGCGCGCTGCGGTGGCGGCGGTGGGTGGGCGGCGCCTGTTCGTGCTCACCGGCGGCCCCGGCACCGGCAAGACCACCACCGTGCTGCGCATGCTGCTGCGGCTGCAGCGCGACGGCATCGCGGCGCGCGACGGCATCGCCGTGGCCGCGCCCACCGGCAAGGCGGCGCAGCGACTGGTGCAGTCGCTGCGGCAGGAATCGGCGCGCCTGCGCGATGCGCTGCCAGCCGATTGGGCCACGCACCTCGACGCGCTGCCCGCCGGCGACGCGCTCACCGTGCACCGCCTGCTGGCCTGGTCGCCGCGGCGCAACGCCTACCTGCGCGGCCCCGGTTCGCCCATCGAAGCCGGCATCGTGGTGGTGGACGAAGCCTCCATGCTCGACCTGCACCAGCTGCGCGCCCTGCTGCGCGCGCTGCGCCCCGAGGCCACGCTGGTGCTGGTGGGCGACGCCGACCAGCTCGACTCGGTCGGCGCCGGCTCGGTGCTGATGGACCTGGTGTCGGTGCTCGAAGCCGCCGCTTCGCCCGCGCTGGCGCGCCTGCGCCACAGCTTCCGCGCCGACTCCGGCCTGGTGCGCGTGAACGAAGCCGTGCGTGCCGGCGACGCCACCGCGCTGGAAGCCGCGCTCACCGCCGCCGGCGACGCTGCGCGCCTGCACCCCGTGGAAGACGCCGCCGCGCTCTCGCGCCGCCTGCGCGCCTGGGCCGACGGCCTGGCCGGCGACGGCCCGCCGCCGCCGCTGCCGGCCGAACCTGCCGACGCCGCGGCCGCCGCGCTGCGCGCGCTGTCGGCGCGCCAGCTGCTGTGCGCGCTGCGCGACGGGCCCTTCGGCGCCGAAGCCGCCAATGCCGCCATCGAACGCCGCCTGCGCCAGCGCTGGGACGTGCCCGCCAGCCAGGACTGGTACCCCGGCCGCGTGGTGATGGTGGCCCGCAACGACTACGGCGCGCGCCTGTTCAACGGCGACCTGGGCCTGTGCCTGCGCGGCGCCGACGGCGAGCTGCAGGTCTGGTTCGAATCGCCCGAAGGCGGCGCGCGCGCCTTCGCCGCGGCCGCGCTGCCCGAGCACGCGGCGGCCTTCGCGCTCACCATCCACAAGAGCCAGGGCAGCGAATACGCGCACGCCGCCGTGCTGCTGCCGCCCGACCCCGAGCACCGCATCCTGTCGCGGCAGTTGCTCTACACGGGCCTTTCACGCGCCAAGCAGGGCATCGAAGTCTGGGGCCCACGCGCCAGCCTGGAAGCGGCGCTGGCGCGCGCGGTGCGGCGTTCGGGCGGCCTGGTGGCTCGCCTCGGCGAAGCCGCGCCCTAGCGCCCCGCCCAAAAGAAAAACCCCGGCCGTAGCCGGGGTTATTCGTTGCAGGCGGGCCCGGGGGCCCGCCCCTGCCACTCGCCTCAGAACGACTGCGAGAAGCGGATGCCCACGGTGCGCGGGCGGATGGTGGCCGTGTAGACCTGGCCGTCCGTGTACACCGGGTCCACGCCCGAGGCGCCGCACACGGTCTCGCCGCAGGCCGTGAACTTGAAGATCTCGGCCCGCTCGTCGAACAGGTTCGACACGTACAGGTCCACCGACCAGTCGTTCTTGCGGAAGCCCGCCGAGAAGTCGGCCGTGGTGTAGGCACCCAGGTCGCCCAGGATGCTGCGCTCGAGCAGGCGCAGGTCCGACTTGCGCTCGCCCACATGCGACAGTGCCGCCTGCCAGTAGGCTTCGCCGCCCGCCAGGTCAAACGAGTAGCGTGCGATCAGGTTGCCCTTGAACTTCGGCGTCACCGGCAGCTGCGTGCCGCTCGGCGCTTCCGGGTCGGCGCAATCCGTCACCGGGTTGCCGTTGATGTCGGTGAAGCCGCAGTAGTTGTCGGTCAGCTTGGCGTCGTAGAAGGCCACGCCGCCGCCGATGCTCAGGTTGTAGCTGGCCGCCCAGTTCAGCTCCAGCTCCATACCGTCGATCTGCGCCTGGTTGGCGTTCTTGATTTCCGTCAGGCCGTTCGCACCCAGGATCGAGAACTGGAAGTCCTCCCAGTCCTGGCGGAACACCGAGCCGTTGAACGAGAGGCGGTTATCGGCCCAGGTGGTCTTCCAGCCGATCTCGAAGTTGGTCAGGTAGTCCGACAGGTAGGGCGGCAGCGTGCCGCGGCGGTTGATGCCGCCCGGGCGGAAGCCTTCCGACCAAGTGAAGTACACCATCTTGGTGTCGTCGATCTGGAAAGTCAGGTTCGCCTTGCCGATGGTGCCCGAATCGTCCACCTTCTTGTCGAGGTTGATGCAGGGCGCGCCGTTGAAGTCGGTCTGGTCGAAGCAGGCGGCCTCGCCCGTGCCGCTGCTGTAGCCCGCGCTGTAGCCGAAGAAGCCCTTGAGGCTGTTGTCGGCCTGGAAATGGCGCGCGCCGATGGTGCCGGTCAGGCGGTCGGTGAAGTCGAAGCTCAGTTCGCCGAACACCGCCTGGTCGTCGTCCTCGCGGAACTGCTTGGTCAGCCAGATCGTGTTCGGCCAGCCGGTGACGTGCAGGGAATCGGCGATGCCGTCGATGCGGTAGTCCTGCTGGATGTCATGGTCCTGCTGCTGGAAGAAGAAGCCGCCGACGAAGCGCAGGCGATTCTCCTGCGGCGAGGCGATGCGGATTTCGTGGCTGGCCTTCTTGTACTGGTCGCGGAACTGGATGTACTGCGACGGGTTCACCAGGTTGCCGTCGTTGTCGTAGAAGTAGGCGCCGTAGCCGCCCAGGGTGTCGTACCAGAAGGCGTAGTCGCTGTAGTCCGAGGCGCCGTCGACGTCGCGGTCGAGGTGGGCGTAGGCGTAGGTGACGTCGAAGTTGCCGATCTTGCCCTCGATGGTCAGCGCGGCCTGGGTCCACTGGTCGTCCGAGTACTCGGGGTTGAAGTGCGTGACCTCGAGGTCGCCCACCACCGGGTCGAAGGCGAAGAAGCCGCCGGCCTCGGTGCGCTGGTGCATCACGGTGGGGCTGATGGTCCAGTTGTCGTTGAGGTTGATCACCGCACCGATGCGCGCGCCCATCGTGTCGATGTCGTTGTAGTCCTTGCCGGCCAGGTCGTCGTTGAACTCGGTGCCGTTGCCGCCCGAGTCGGCGTCCCAGGACGGGTAGGTGCGGCTGCCGGAGACGTTGTCGATGTAGCCGGCCTCCTTCTCCTTCCAGCCCACCAGGCGGATGGCCGCGTTCTCGCCCATCGGGATGTTCACGAAGCCTTCGGCCACGTGGCCCATGCCGCCGCTGCTGGTGGAATCGAGGCCCACGGTGTAGCCGGCCTCGAAGCCGCTCGGGTCGGCCTTGTTGGTGATGATGCGCAGCGTGCCCGCCTGCGAACTGGCGCCGTACAGCGTGCCCTGCGGGCCGGCCAGCGCCTCGACGCGCTCGACGTCGTAGATGTGGATGTCCAGCGGGCCCTGGATGGTGGTGATGGGCTGCTCGTCGAGGTAGACGCCCACGCTCGGCAGCGAGCCGGAGTGGTTGCCGTCGCCGCCGGAAGCCACGCCGCGCATGTAGATCTGGGCGAAGCCGGGGCCGAAGGTCTGGTAGGAGACCGAGGGCAGGTATTTGACGTAGTCCTCGAAGTTGGTGACGTTCAGGTCGTCCAGGCGCTGGGAGTCCAGCACCTGCAGGCTGATCGGCACCTTCTGCAGGTTCTCGGTGCGCTTTTGCGCGGTCACCGTGACCTCGTCGAGCGTGACGGCCTGCTGCTCGGCTTCCGGCGCGGCTTCCTGGGCGAACGCGGCGGAGCCGATCGCCAGGTAGATAGCGGCCGCCAGCGAGGCGCGCGACAGCGTGCGCGCCGTCCCCGCGCTCCGCCGTTTGATTGTCTGCTTGCTCATTTCCTTCCCCTCGGCTTGCTTTGTTGGTGTGGGTGTTGCGTGGTGTTGCGTCAGCGGAAATGCGGTACGTCCGGGTAGGCCGTGAGCACGGGGCCCAGGGCGTCCTTGAGCGGCTCGAGCCAGGGCTCGAAGTGGCGCCAGTGGTCGACGCCGTCGCGGTAGATGGGCTGGCGCACCTGCTCGGAGCTGGCGGTGCGCACGGGGCGCTTGTTCTCGAAGAAGCGCAGGCAGCCTTCCTCGAAGGGCAGGCCGCAGTAGTCGAGCAGGCGCCGCACCTCGGCTTCGGTGTCGTCGACCATGGATTCGTAGAACACGCGGTGCACGCGCCCCGGCAGCACGGCGTCGTAGTGCGCCATCAGGCGCACGTAGTCGGCGTAGTAGCGGCCGATGTCGGCCAGCGAATAGGTGAAGGCCTGGCCGCGGGCGAAGTGCTGCTTGAAGCCCGAGAAGCAGCAGGCCAGGGGGTGCCGGCGGGCGTCGATGATGCGCGCGTTCGGCAGCATCAGGTGGATCAGCCCGATGTGCATGAAGTTGTTCGGCATCTTGTCGATGAAGAACGGCGCGCCGGTCTTGCGCTGGATGCGGGTGTGCTCGAGGTACTGCTGGCCGAGTTCGCGCAGGCGGGCCGGGTCGAGCGAGGCCAGCACGTCGTGGTAGGGCAGGGACTGGCCGGCCTCGCCGAGCTTGCGCAGCTCGCGGGTGATCGAGATCACCTCGGGCAGCTCCATGGTGCCTTCCACCGCCGAGTGGCTGGAGAGGATCTGCTCGACCAGGGTGGAGCCGGCGCGCGGCAGGCCCAGCACGAAGATCGGGTCGGGCTCGGGCGCCCCGGCGCCGGCGCGCGCGGCGAAGAATTCCGGCGTGTAGGTGCGCTCGATCTTCTCCACCCGGGCCGCGGTGTCGTCGGCCGCGTAGTGCAGCTGGGCGCGGCGCAGCGCGTTGCCCTGGTCGTAATGGCCGAAGGAGGCGGCGTAGTCGGCGCGGTCTTCGAGCGCCTTGCCCAGCGCGAAGTGCAGGTGCTGCACGTCCTCGGGCGCCAGGCCCGGGCGTGCGAGCTGGGCCTGCATGGCGGCTACGTCTTCGTCGCTGAACTTGAAGGTCTTGAGGTTGGCCAGGCTCCACCAGACTTCGCCGCAGGAAGGGTCCACCGCCAGGCTGCGGCGGTAGGCGGCGATGGCGCGGTCGGTGTGGCCGGCGGTCTTGAGCGCGTGGCCCTGGCTGAGCCAGATCTTGGCCTGGCCCGGGTGCTCGCGCAGGATGCCGTCGTAGAGCGCGATGGCCTGCTCGTAGTCGCCGGTGCGGCACAGCACCACGGCCTTGAGGTTGCGGTAGTTGGGGTTGCGCGGGTCGGTGGCCAGCAGCAGGTCGATCTGCGCCAGCGCCTCGCGCGGCTTGTTGCCGCGGTGCAGGACCAGGGCGTAGTTCTGGCGCGCGGCCTGGAAGCCGGGTGCGAGTTCCAGGCAGCGCTCGAGCAGGCGCTCGGCGTCTTCCTGGCGGCCGATGCGCGCGGCCAGCTCGGCCATCATGCGCAGCGCGGCCACGTCGGTGGGCGCGGCCGCGAGGTGTTCGCGCAGCAGCGCTTCGGCCTTGGGCAGCTCGTTCGCATGCAGCGCCGAGGCGGCGGCCAGCAGGCGCGGGTCGCGGGTGGAGAAGCGCACGTGGCTGGCGTAGGCCTCGTCGGCGGCCTCGAGATCGCCGGCGGCGGCGAGCTGGTCGCCCAGCGCGCGCCAGGCCTGCGGCAGCCCGGGCTTGAGCCACACGGCGCGGCGCAGCGCGGCGATGGCGCCGGCGGTGTCGCCGGCCAGGCCGAGCGCGATGCCCAGTTCATGGTGCGCCAGCGCCCAGTTAGGCTGACTGGCCACCAGCGGCCGCAGCGCGTCGAGCGCGGGCTGCAGCTGGCCCTGCAGGCGGCGCGAGACCGCCAGAATCAAAACGGCCATCGGGTGTTCGCCGACGGCCGTGATGATTTCGCGGGCTTGTTCGCCGGCAAGCGCGGGCTGGGTCTCGAGCAGCCGGGTGGCATGCGCGAGCGCTTCGTCCAGCCCGGCGGTGGGTTCGGCGGTGGCCATGGCGGCGGTGGCGGCTCCGGGGGTCACGGGGTCTTCACCCGAATCTAACGTTGTCGCCGGCCGCGGGATAGTCCCTCATAGCCCCCCCAGCAGCCGGTGGGTGAATTCCAGCGACTGGTCGAAGGCCTCGGCGCCGATGCGCTCGTCCTGGCCGTGCGAGCGGTCGTCGTCCACGTCGTAGGGGATGCCGTTGAACACGTACACCGGCAGGCCGGCGGCCCGCAGGAACAGGCTGTCGGTGGCGCCGGCCGACATGTAGGGCGCCACCGGGATGGGGCCCCAGAGCGGCGTGGCGGCGTCGCGGATGGCCTGGAACAGGGCCTCGTCCACCGGCGAGGGCGGGCTGGGCGTGGGTTCGGCCACCCGGCGGATCGTGATGCCCGGATCAGCCACCGCGGCGGCCAGCCAGCGGTCCACCCGGGCCGGGTCTTCGTCGGGCAGCATCCGGCAGTTCACTGTGGCCCGGGCCAGCTGGGGCAGGGCGTTTTCGGCGTGGCCGCCCTCGAGCAGGGTGGGGGTGCAGGTGGTGCGCAGCTGGGCGTTGTCGTAGGCCGAGCGGGCGGCCAGGCGGCGCAGGGCGGCTTCGTCCTGCGGCAGCGCGGCGGCGGCGGCCATGTCGGCGGCGGTGGCGCCGGTTTCGAGTTTCGCCAGGCGGGCGTAGTGGCCGCGGGTGGCGGAATTGGTGCGCAGCGGGAATTCGAAGGCGGCCAGGCCGGCCAGGCCCTTCGCCAGCCGGTGGATGGCGTTGTCGGGCGTGGGCACCGAGCTGTGGCCGCCGGGGTTGCGCACTTCGAAGGTGTAGCTCAGGTAGACCTTCTCGGCGGTCTGCACCGGCAGCACCGCCGGCTGGCCGCCGCGGATTTCGGGGCCGCCGCCGTCGAAGTTGATGGCGTAGGCGGCGTCGAGCAGGTCGGGGCGGTTCGCCAGCAGCCACTGGATGCCGTTGGCCACGCCGTCTTCCTCGCCGGCGGTGAGCAGCAGCAGGTAGTCGCCGCGCGGCACGGTGCCTTCGGCGCGCAGGCGCAGGAGCGCGGCGGCCGCGCCGGCGGCGCCGCCCTTGATGTCCATGGTGCCGCGGCCGTAGAGCCAGCCTTCGCGTTCGGTGAGCGCGAACGGGTCGAGCGTCCAGTCCTCGCGGCGGGCTTCCACCACGTCCAGGTGGGCCATCAGCAGCACCGGCTTGCGCTCGCCGCGGCCACGCAGGCGCAGCACCAGGTTCTTGCGCAGCGGGTCGTCGCCGAGCAGCAGCACGTCTTCGCGCGGGAAGCCTTCGGCGAGGAAGCGCGCGGCCAGCTTTTCCGCGGCGGCCGTGGTGCCGGCGCGGGGCGTGGTGTCGGTTTCGATGAGCAGGCGCAGCAGCTCGCGGCCGCGCGCGCGCTCGTGCTCGGGGGCCTGCGGCGGCGTGGCGCCCGCCGCGGTCGCGAGCAGCAGGGCCAGGGCGAGCAGGGCGGGGCGGGGCGTCATGGGCGGGTCCGGGTCAGGGGCGTTCGAGCGCCAGCGCCAGGCCCTGGCCCACGCCCACGCACAGGCTGACCAGGGCGCGGCGTTGGCCGTGGCGGCGCAGCGCGAAGGCGGCGGTCATGGCCAGGCGCGCGCCGCTGGCCCCGAGCGGATGGCCCAGCGCGATGGCGCCGCCGTTGCCGTTGAGCCGCGGGCTGTCGTCGGGCAGGCCCAGGGCCTGGGCGCAGGCCAGCACCTGGGCGGCGAAGGCTTCGTTGATTTCGATGCGGTCGAAGTCGTCCAGCGCCAGGCCCAGGCGCGGCAGCAGGCGGTTTATCGCCGGCACCGGGCCGAAGCCCATCACCCGCGGTTCCACGCCGGCCGAGGCCGCGCCGAGCACGCGTGCCAGCGGCTGCAGGCCATGCCGGGCCACGGCTTCGCCCGAGGCCAGCAGCACCGCGGCGGCGCCGTCGTTGAGGCCCGAGGCATTGCCGGCGGTGATGCTGGTGCCCGCGCCGAGCAGCGGCGGCAGCGCGGCCAGGGCTTCCTCCGTGGTGTCGGGGCGCAGGTGTTCGTCGAGCGAAACGGTTGCAGCGCGCCTTCCCTGGCCCGCCACGATCGGGGAGATCTCCTCGGCCAGCCAGCCTTCGCGCTGCGCGTGGGCGGTGCGCTGCTGGCTGCGCCAGGCGAAGGCGTCCTGGCGCTCGCGGCTGACGTGGTGTTCGCGCGCCAGGTTTTCGGCGGTCTGGCTCATCGGGTCCACGCCATGGCGGGCTTCGAAGGCCGGGTTCACGAAGCGCCAGCCCAGCGTGGTGTCCTGCAGCTGCTGCTCGCGGCCGAAGGCGGCGCCGGCCTTGGCCATCACGTAAGGCGCGCGGCTCATGCTTTCCACGCCGCCGGCCAGGACGAGGTCGGCGTCGCCCACGGCAATGGCGCGCGTGGCCTGGGCGATGGCCTCCAGGCCGGAGGCGCAGAGCCGGTTCACCGTCACCGCCGGCACCGTCACGGGCAGGCCGGCCAGCAGCGTGGCCATGCGCGCGACGTTGCGGTTGTCTTCGCCGGACTGGTTGGCGCAGCCGAGCATCACTTCATCCAGCGCCGCCCAGTCGAGCGACGGGTGGCGCGCCATGAGCGCCGCGATCGGCATGGCCGCCAGGTCATCGGCGCGCACGGTGGACAGCGCGCCGCCGTAGCGGCCGAAGGGCGTTCGGGTGGCGTCGACCAGGAAAACCTCAGCCACGTCCGTGCCCCTGCAGCGCCGGCAGCCAGCCGCCCTGGCGGATGGCGCGTTCGATGGTCATCTGGGTCTCGTGCAGGATTGGCAGGATCTCCTCGACCGCACGCTTCTTCGAATCGGGCCGGTAGGGCATGCCCACGTTGAGCCCGGCCACCACTCGGCCATCGGCGGTGCGCACGGGCAGGGCGATCGAGCACAGGCCCAGTTCCAGTTCCTGCGCGGTCAGTGCGTAACCCTGTTCGCGCACGCGCTTGAGCTCGGCCTTGAGCGCGCGCGCCTCGGTGAGCGTGTGCGCGGTGTGGGCGCTGGGCGGGTGCTGTTCCAGCCAGGCGTCGAGTTCGGCCGGCTCCAGCGCCGCCAGCATGACGCGGCCCATCGAGGTGGCGGCGGCCGGCAGCCGCGCACCCACGCCCAGGGCGATGCTCATCACGCGCCTCACCGGCACGCGCAGCACGTAAACGATGTCGGCGCCGTCGAGCACGGCCATCGAGCACGACTCGCCCACGCGCTGGGCCATCTGCTCCATGGCCTGCTGGGCCAGCTCGGTGAGGTCGAGCGAGGACAAGTAGCTGTAGCCCAGCTCCAGCACCCGCGGGGTGAGGAAAAACTGCCGGCCGCGCTGGCCGACGTAACCCAGGTGCTGCAGCGTCATCAGGCTGCGGCGCACCACCGCGCGCGACAGGCCGGTGCGGGTGGCCACGTCGGACAGGCTGGGCGTGGGCAGGTCGCGGCTGAAGGCGCGCAGCACGCTCAGGCCGCGTGCCAGCGACTGCACGTAGTCGGCGCTGTCCTCGAAAGGTTCGTCGGCCATCGGGGCCCTTGGACTGGTTGACAGGCCGAGCCTAGGAGGATTCCAATGAGTTCGCAATACGAATTGATGTTCGATTACCGAACATTTCAGGGTCCCGGGGGGAGATTCCGTTGCACAGCCGCGAGCGCGACAGCGTCCTGCACACCTGGTGCGTGCCCGCGATGTGGGACGCGCCCACCGTGGTCGGCGGCCGCGGCGCCCGGCTGGTGCTGGAAGGCGGCCGCGAGCTGCTCGACATGTCCAGCCTGGCCGAGTGCAGCAACCTGGGCCACCAGCACCCGGCCGTGGTGCGCGCCATCCGAGAGCAGGCCGAACGCCTGTGTTTCGTCACCAACGGCTGGGGCGCCACGCCGCGCCGCGAACTGGCCGAACGCCTGCTGGAAAAGGCTGGCTTCGAAGGCGGCCGCGTCTACTTCACCCTGGGCGGCGCCGACGCCAACGAACACGCGGTTAAGTTCGCGCGCCAGGCCCGCGACCTGCCGCAGGGCCTGGTGCTCACCCGCGAGCGCAGCTACCACGGCGCCAGTTACGCCACCATGGCGCTGTCGGACGACGAGCGCACCCGCCGCCAGGTGGACCCCGCCGCCTTCCAGGTGCTGCACGTGCCGGCGCCCTACGCCTACCGCTGCCCCTTTGGCAGCCGCGACGACGCCAGCTGCGGCGAACGCGCGGCCGAGGCCATCGGCAGGCAGATCGAATCGCATGGCGCCGACACCGTGGCCGCCGTGCTGGTGGAAACCAACGCCGGCACCAACGGCATCGTCGCGCCCGACACCTACTGGCCGCGCCTGCGTGCGCTGACCCGCGACAACGGCGTGCTGCTCATTGCCGACGAGGTGATGTCGGGCTTCGGCCGCTGCGGCGAGTGGTTCGCCTGGCAGCGTTTCGGAGCGGAAGGACGCCCCGACCTGATGACGGTGGCCAAGGGCCTCACCGGCGCGCACCTGCCGCTGGGCGCCGTGCTGCTTTCCGCCGACGTGGCGGCGGTGCTGGAACCGCAGCAGCTGCAGACCGGCCTCACCTACGCCGGCCACCCGCTGTGCTGCGCCGCCGGCCTGGCGGCGCTGCAGGCCTACGAGGACGAGGGGCTCATCGAGCGTTCGCGCCGGCTGGGCGCGCAGATGTTCGCCACGCTCAAGGGCCTGCAGGCGCGCCATGCCGTCATCGGCGACGTGCGCGGCGGCCACGGCCTGTTCGCGGTGCTCGAGCTGGTGTCCGACCGCGCCACGCGCGCGCCGCTGGCGCCCTGGCCGCAGGTGCCGTCGGGCCTGCGCGCGCTGGTGGCCAAGGCGCGCGAGGCCGGCGTCTCCTTCGCCGTGCGCGGCAACCTGGTGATCCTGGCGCCGCCGCTGGTGATCGAAGAAAACGACCTGGCCGACGCCCTCGGCCTGCTGGACCGCCTGCTGGGCGAAATGGACGCCGCATGAGCTTCAAGCTGACCTACGCCACCATGTTCAACCCGCCGGCGGAAATGCACAGCCGCTTCGACGAGGCTCTGCGGGAGGTCGAGCAGTCGCTGGGTGCCCGCCACCGGCTGCACCTCAACGGCGAGGACGTCGCCGGCGTGGAGGACGACGAACGCCGCAGCCCCATCGACCAGCGCCGCGTGCTGGGCCACTTCGCCGTGGCCAGCGCCAACCAGGCGCGGCAGGCGGTGGAAGCAGCGCACGCCGCCTTCCCGGCCTGGCGCGCCACGCCCTGGCCCGAGCGCGTGCGCCTGCTCAAGCGCGTGGCGGCGCTGATCGAGGAGCGCGTGTACCTCATCGCCGCCGCGCTCACGCTGGAAGTGGGCAAGAACCGCATGGAAGCGCTGGGCGAAGTGCAGGAAACCGCCGACTTCTTCCGCCTCTACGCCGAGGAGTTCGAGCACAGGAACGGCTTCGACATCCCGCTGCCCGACGACCCGCTCGAGGGCTGGTCCTCGCACAACCGCAGCGTGCTGCGGCCGCACGGCGCCTGGGTGGTGATCGCGCCCTTCAACTTCCCGTTCGCGCTGGCCGGCGGCCCGGTGGCCGCGGCCCTGGTGACCGGCAACACCGTGGTCTTCAAGGGCGCCAGCGAAACGCCCTGGGCCGGCCGCCTGCTGGCCGACTGCCTGCGCGACGCCGGTTTCCCGCGCGGCGTGTTCCACTTCCTCAACGGCAGCGGCAACGAAGTGGGCCAGGCCCTGGTGCACCACCCGCGCACGGCCGGCATCACCTTCACCGGTTCCTTCGACGTGGGCATGCGGATCTACCGCAGCCTGGCCAACGGCCCCTGGCCGCGGCCCTGCATCACCGAGATGGGCGGCAAGAACGCCTGCATCGTCACCGCCAACGCCGACCTCGAGCGCGCCGCCACCGGCATCGTGCGTTCGGCCTTCGGCATGGGCGGGCAGAAGTGTTCGGCGCTCTCGCGCCTGTACGTGGACGAGACGGTGGCCGAGGCGCTGGTGCTGAAGCTCAAGGCCAGGATGGCGGCCATTGCCCTGGGCGATCCCTGCCGGCAGGAAAACTGGCTGGGCCCGGTCACCACGCGCCGTGCCTACGACAACTTCGCGCGCTGCGTGGCGGCGATCACCCGCGACGGCGGCCGCGTGCTGGCCGGCGGCGAACGGCTCACCGAAGGCGAGCTGGCCCATGGCTTCTACGTGCAGCCGACGCTGGCCGAGGCGCCGGCCACGCACCCGCTGTTCCGCGAGGAAATGTTCCTGCCCATCCTGATGCTGCACCGCGTGCAGGACATCGGCCAGGCCGTGCAGCTGGCCAATGAATCGCCACTGGGCCTCACCGCCGGCTGCTACGGCAGCGACGCCGACCTGGCCTATTTCTGGGACAACATCGAGGCCGGCGTCACTTACGCCAACCGGCCGCAGGGCGCCACCACCGGCGCCTGGCCGGGCTACCAGCCCTTCGGCGGCTGGAAGGGCTCGGGCAGCACCGGTAAGGCCATCGCCTCCTTCTATTACCTGGCCCAGTACCAGCGCGAGCAGTCGCGCACGGTGGTCGAATGAAGACGCCGCGGCTGTCGCTGGCCGAGGCGATGGCGGACTTCGTGCGCGACGGCGACTGCGTCGCGCTCGAGGGTTTCACCCACCTGATCCCGTTCGCGGCCGGGCATGAGCTGATCCGCCAGGGCCGGAAGAACCTGCACCTGGTGCGCATGACGCCGGATCTCATCTACGACCAGCTGATCGGCATGGGCTGCGCGCGCCGGCTCACCTTCTCCTGGGGTGGAAATCCCGGCGTCGGTTCGCTGCACCGCCTGCGCGACGCCGTCGAACACGCCTGGCCAGCGCCGCTGGAGCTCGACGAGCACAGCCACGCCGGCATGGCCGCCGCCTACACCGCCGGCGCCGCGAAACTTCCCTTCGGCCTGCTGCGCGGCTACCTGGGCACCGACCTGCCGGCGAACAACCCGCGCATCCGCCGGGTGGAATGCCCGTTCACCGGCGAAATGCTGGCCGCGGTTCCCGCCATCAACCCTGACGTCACCGTGCTGCACGCGCAGCGCGCCGACCGCAAGGGCAATGTCTCGATCCACGGCATCGTCGGCGCCCAGCGCGAAGCCGCGCTGGCCGCGAAGAAGCTGGTCGTCACCGTGGAAGAGCTGGTGGACGAACTGCCGCCGGCCATGAACGCCGTGGTGCTGCCGCACTGGGTGGTCAGCGCCGTGGTGCACTGCCCGGGCGGCGCCTACCCGTCCTACGCGCACGGCTGCTACGAGCGCGACAACGCCTTCTACCAACGCTGGGACGCCATCGCCCGCGACCGCGCCGCCTTCCAGGCCTGGATGCACGAGCACGTGCGGGGCCTGCCCGACCACGGCGCCTACCTGGCCTGCCTGAAAGCGAAGGCCGCATGAGCGCCTGGACCCGCGACGAAATGATGACCGTGGCCGCGGCCCGCCTGCTGTGGGACGACTGCGTGTGTTTCGTCGGCATCGGCCTGCCCAGCGCCGCCTGCAACCTGGCGCGGCTGACGCACGCGCCCGACGTGGTGCTGGTCTACGAATCGGGCACGCTGGGCACCCGCCCCGACGTGCTGCCGCTGTCGATCGGCGACGGCGAACTGGCCGACACCGCTGCCTGCGTGGTGCCGCTGCCGGAAGTGTTCGCCTTCTACCTGCAGGGCGGCCGGGTGGACGTGGGTTTCCTGGGCGCCGCGCAGATCGATCGCTTCGGCAACCTCAATTCCACCGTCATCGGCGATTACGCGCAGCCGTCCACCCGCCTGCCCGGTGCCGGTGGCGCGCCCGAGATCGCCACGCACGCGCGCCAGACCTTCGTGCTGATGAAGGCCAGCCCGCGCAGCTTCGTCGAACAGCTCGACTTCCGCACCAGCGCCGGTTTCCTGGGCGGCGACGGCGAACGCGCGCGTTGCGGTGCGCCCGGCGGCGGCCCGCAGGCGGTGATCACCGACTTCGGCGTGTTGCGGCCGATGCCGGGGCGCCAGGAGCTGCAGCTGGTGGCGCTGTACGAAGGCGTGGACGTGGCCGAAGCCCGGGCCGCCGTCGGCTGGCCGCTGGCCGTGGCCGACACGCTCGAACGCCTGCCGCCGCCAACCGAGACCGAACTCACCGCCCTGCGCCAGCTGCAGGCCCGCACCGCCGAGGCGCACCGACGCCCGGTGCGGCTGCCGGGCTGAGCGCGCGACACCACTTCACGAAGGACCCGCCATGAGCCATCCGCACCTCCACACCGAACTGCCGGGTCCCAAGGCCCGCGCCATGATCGAGCGCGACGCGGCGGTCATTTCGCCGTCCTACCCGCGCGACTACCCGTTCGTGATGTCGCACGGCCGCGGCACCGAGGTCTGGGACGTCGACGGCAACCGCTTCCTCGACTTCATGGCCGGCATCGCCGTCTGCGCCACTGGCCACGCGAATCCGGCGGTGGTGAAGGCGGTGCAGGGCGCGGCGGAAAAATTCCTGCACATCTCCAGCGACTACTGGCACGAGGAAATGGTGGGCCTGGGCGAACGCCTGGCGGCGGTGGCGCCGATGGGCGAACCGGCCATGAGCTTCATCTGCCAATCCGGCACCGAGGCGGTGGAAGGCGCGCTCAAGCTGGCGCGCTACGTCACCGGGCGGCCGCGCTTCATCGGCTTCCTGGGCGGTTTCCACGGTCGCACCATGGGCTCGCTCAGCTTCACCTCCAGCAAGTACACCCAGCAGAAGGGCTTCGCCACCACGCTGGCCGGCGTCACCCACGTGCCTTACCCGAACCCGTACCGGCCGCTGTTCGCCGGCGATGACCAGGGCGAGGCGGTGCTGGAGTACATCCGCATGCTGTTCCAGCGCAGCGTGCCGCCGAGCGAAGTGGCGGCCATGCTGATCGAACCCATGCAGGGCGAGGGCGGCTACCTGACGCCGCCCGACGGTTTCCTGGCCGGCCTGCGCGCGCTCTGCGACGAACACGGCATCCTTCTCATTTTCGACGAAGTGCAGTCGGGCATCGGCCGTACCGGCCGCATGTTCGCCAGCGAACACTGGGGCGTGCAGCCCGACATCATGAGCCTGGCCAAGGGCCTGGGCTCGGGCCTGCCCATCGGCGCGGTGGTGGCGAAGCGCAGCCTGATGCAGCAGTGGAAGCGCGGTGCGCACGGCAACACCTACGGCGGCAATCCCATCACCTGCGCGGCCGCCAATGCCACGCTCGACCTGGTGCGCGGCGGCCTGGTGGACAACGCGGCGCGCGTGGGCGAGCACTTCCTGGCCCGCCTGCGCGAGCTGCAGCGCGACTACCCCTGCATCGGCGACGTGCGCGGCAAGGGCCTGTGGATCGGCATGGAGCTGGTGGAAAACGACGCGAAGAAAACCCCGGCCGCGGCCCTGTGCGACGCGGTGGTCACGCGCGCCTTCCACAACGGCCTGCTGCTGCTGTCCTGCGGCACCAGCACGGTGCGCTTCATGCCGCCGCTGACGGTGACGGTGGCGGAAGTGGACGAGGCGATGGCGATGCTGAAAGCCAGCCTCGACCAGGCATTGGCGGGGCGCTGAGCCATGCGCACCCGCCTGCTCCTGCTGCTCGCGGCCCTCCTGCCGGCCCCGGCGGCGCAGGCGGGGCGGGAACCGGTGCTGCCCCAGGTTAAGCTGCCGCACAGCTACTACTGGCGCGAACTCTACCTGCCGCAGCTCACCACCGGCCCCTCGGCCGCGGCCTTCCTGCCCGATGGCCAGGGGCTGGTGTACAGCATGGAGGGTTCGCTCTGGCGCCAGGCGCTGGGTGAAGACCTGGCCACCGAACTCACGCATCCGCGCGGCGCCTACGACCACCAGCCCGACGTGGCCCCCGACGGCGCCAGCGTGGTGTTCACCCGCTACGACGGCGCGGCGTTGGAGCTGTGGCGCCTGGACCTGCGCAGCGGCCGCGAGCAGCGGCTGACCAGCGAAGGCGCGGTGAACGTGGAGCCGCGGATTGCCCCTGATGGCCGCCGCCTGGCCTGGGTGTCCACCCGCGGCAACGGCAACTTCAACCTGTACGTGGCCGAGCTTGGCCCCGCCGGCCTGTCGAACGTGCACGCGCTGCTGGGCGAACGCCGCAGCGCCATCGACCGCTACTACTACGCGCCGGTGGACCACGCCATCAATCCCTCGTGGTCGCCCGACGGCGAAACTCTCTATTACGTCGCCAACCCGGAAGTGGCCTGGGGCAGCGGCGATGTGTGGGCCGTGCCGGTGGCCGACCCGGCCGCACGGCGCCGCGTTCATGCCGAAGAAACGAGCTGGGCCGCCCGCCCCGAACTCGCGCCCGACGGCAAGCGCCTGCTGTATTCGGGCTACCGTGGCCGCCAGTGGCACCAGCTGTGGCTGACCACGCCCCGGGGCGTGCCGCCGCTGCCGCTGAGCTTCGGCGAATTCGACCGGCGTTATGCGCGCTGGTCGCCCAACGGCCAGCGCATCGCCTACGTGGACAACCGCGACGGCGGCACCGCGCTGCGGGTGATGGATGTCATTGGCGGCCGCACCGAAACCGTGCAGGCCGCGCGCCGCGAAACCTTGTCGCCGCAGGGCACGCTGGTGCTCGACATCCGCGACGGTGCCGGCCAGCGCGTGCCGGCGCGCGTGTCGGTCACCGGCAGCGACGGCCGCGCGCACGCCCCGGCCGAGGCCTGGCTGCACGCCGACGACGGCTTCGACCGCGCGACCCAGGCCACCGAGACGCATTATTTCCACTGCGCGCCGCCCTGCCGGCTGCAACTGCCCACCGGCGCGGCGCAGGTCACGGTGCGGCGTGGTTTCGAAACCCTGCCGTGGAGCGCCACCGTCGACGTGGCGCCGGGCCTGGGCAAACCCGTCATCGCGCGCCTGCAGGCGCAGCCGCTGCCGACGGAATATGGCGAGTTCGTCAGCGCCGACCTGCACGTGCACATGAACTACGGCGGCCACTACCGGCACACGCCGGAAACGCTGGTGCGCCAGGCCGAGGCCGAAGACCTCGACATCGTGCACAACCTGGTGGTGAACAAGGAAGAACGCATCCCCGACATCGCCGCCTTCCGCACGGGCGTGGACCCGGCCAGCAACGCCGCCGTCACCCTGCTGCAGGGCCAGGAGTACCACACCAGCTTCTGGGGCCACCTGGGCCTGCTGCAGCTGCGCAGCCACTACCTCACGCCCGATTTTTCCGCCTACCGTCACACCGCACTGGCCAGTCCGTACCCCCACAACGGCGTCATCGCCGATCTCGCGCACGAACAGGGCGCGCTGGTGGGTTACGTGCATCCCTTCGACTGGGATCCGGACCCGGCGAAGGAAACCGGCCTGAGCCACCAGCTGCCCGCCGACGCCATGCACCGCAAGGCGGACTACATCGAGGTCGTGGGTTTTTCCGACCACCGCGCCACCGCCGGCGTCTGGTACCGCCTGCTCAACCTGGGCCTGCGCGTTTCCGCCGGCGCCGGCACCGATGCGATGGCGAACTACGCCTCGCTGCGCGGCCCGGTCGGACTTAACCGCGTGTTCCTGGACACCGCGGGCAGCCGCGACCCGGACACCGCGCTGGCCGCGCTGCGCAAGGGCGAAGGTTTCGCCAGCAACGGCCCGCTGCTGGGCCTGCTGGTGGACGGCCGCAAGCCGGGCGCCGAACTGCCGGCGGGCCGGCACGCCTTCCGCCTGGCCCTGCGTTCGCCGGTGCCGGTGCAGCACCTGGAGCTGGTGCACAACGGCCGCGTGGTGAAGGCCTTCGATCTCAAGGGCGACCGCCGCACGCTCGATGCCGAAGGCGAACTCGAGCTCGGCGACGGCTGGCTGCTGCTGCGCGCCTGGAACGAACAGGCCGACCCGGGCGTGCTCGACCTTTACCCGTACGCCACCACCAACCCGGTGTGGATCGGCAGCGGCCGCGCCAGCGAAAACGTGCGCGGCGACGCGGCCTATTTCGTCGCCTGGCTCGACCGCGTGATTGCCAACGCCCGGGCGCGCGAGCCCGACTTCAACGACGCCGGCGAATTCGGCGCCACGCTCGACTACCTGCGCGCCGCCCGCGCGCGTTACGCCGCCCTGGCCGCGGGGAGCACGGAATGAAGCTGCACCACTGCGCCACCCTGCTGCTGGCCATCACGCTGCCGGCGTTCGCGGCGACCCCGGGCCTGTCGCCGGCCGACTACGACCGGCTCGTGGACCTCACCGAACCCGACCTGAGCGCCGACGGCCGCTGGGTGGTGTACACCGCCAGCACCGCCAACGTCGAGGAAGACCTCAACCAGTCCGACCTGTGGCGCGTGGCCTTCGACGGCGGCGAACCGAATCAACTCACCGACACGCCGGAACACAGCGAATGGCGGCCGCAGTGGTCGCCCGACGGCCAACGCCTGGCCTTCCTGTCCGACCGCCCGCACGGGCGCGGCGAGGACGCCGACGACACGGTGCAGGTGTGGCTGATGAAGGCCGGCGGCGGCCGCGCGCGTCGCGTCACCGGCCTGCCGGGCGGCGTCGAGGATTTCGCCTGGTCGCCCGATGGCCGGCGCCTGGTGGTGGTGGCCTGGGACCCCGAGCGCCCGGCCGGCGCGCCCGAGCCGAAACAGCCGCCGCCCATCGTCACCACGCGCTACCAGTTCAAGGAAGACGGCACCGGCTACCTCACCCACCTGCGCAAACATCTGTACCTGGTGGACGTGGCCAGCGGCCGCGCCACCCAGCTCACGCAGGGCGACACCGACGAAATGCTGCCGGCCTGGTCGCCGGACGGCAAAACCATCGCCTTCGTCAGCAAGCGTGGCGCCGACCCGGACCGCCACCTCAACACCGACCTGTTCCTGATCGCGCCCGAAGCCGGCGCCAGCGCGCGCCAGCTAACCACCTTCATTGGCGCCGACCTCGACCCCTACTGGGAAACGCGGCCCACCTGGAGCCCCGATTCCAGCCGCATCGCCTACCTGCAGGGCGGCGAGGGCCAGTGGATCTACTACGCGCCCTGGCAGCTGGCGGTGGTTGATGTCGCGACCGGAAAGGCCACGCTGCCGGCGCCCATCGACCGCTGCGTCACCAAGCCGCGCTGGTCGGCCGACGGCCGTGCGCTCTACGCACTGTTCGAACACAGCCGCGTCACCCATCTTTCGCGGGTGGATCCGTCCAGCGGGCAGGTCACGCCACTCACCGGCGGCCCACGTTTCGACTACGACCTGGACGTCGAAGGCGAACGCATCGTCGTGCTCGGTGGCACCGACCACCAGCCTTACGCCCTGTCCGCCGTGGAGACCAGCGGCGACGGCGCGCCCGCGCTGCGTGAACTGGCCGACCATAACCGCTGGCTGGCGCAGCGCCGGCTGGCACCGGTGGAGCCGATCTCTTTCAAGAGCGCCGACGGCACGCCGCTCGAGGGCCTCCTGGTGAAGCCGCTCGACTACCAACCGGGCCGGCGCTACCCGACGATCCTGCGCATCCATGGCGGCCCGGTCTACCAGTACAGCCACGAGTTCATGCCCGACTGGCAGGTATACGCGGCGAAGGGTTATGCCGTGGTGGCGGTGAACCCGCGTGGCAGCTCGGGCCGCGGCTTCGACTTCGCCCGCGCCATCTACGCCGACTGGGGCAACCTGGATACGCAGGACGTGCTGGCCGGCGTGGACCACGTGGTGGCGATGGGCGTGGCCGACCCGGCGCGGCTGGGCGTGGGTGGTTGGAGCTACGGCGGCATCCTGACCAATTCGGTCATCGCCCGCGACGGCCGCTTCAAGGCCGCCATCGCCGGCGCCGGCGTGGCGAACGTCTACGGCCTGTACGGGCACGACCAGTACACGCGCGAATACCGGCTCGAACTGGGCAGCCCGTGGTCGCACCGCGAACAGTACGACCGCGCCAGCTTCCCCTTCCTGCACGCGAACCGCATCACCACGCCCACGCTCTACCAGTGCGCGGAGATGGACTACAACGTGCCTTGCCTGGGTTCGGAGCAGATGTACCAGGCGCTGCGGGAACTGGGCGTGCCGACCCAGCTGGTGATCTACCCCGGCGAAAACCACGGCCTCACCGTGCCCAGCTACCTGCGCGACCGCATGCAGCGCAACCTGGACTGGTACGGGCGTTACCTGGGGCAGGGCGGCGCGAAGTGAGCCGCGCCGCGCCCTCACTTGCCCGGCGCGAGCCGCCCGTGCCGGCGCAGGACTTCCACCAGCGCGGCGTGGTCGATGGCTTTCGCGTAGTTGCCGCCATGGCCCTGCATGTCGCGCGCCGCGACCATGGCATTGGTGATGGCTTCCTCGGTGGCCTGCACCGTGGCTTCGAACAGCGGGTCCATGCGGTCGTTGCCGACGAAGCGGGCCTGCTCGAGTTCGCCGCCGTCCAGCGCTTCGGCATTGGCGGTGGAGAAGGCCACAAAAATGTCGCCCGAGCCGTTGCCGGCGTAGCTGCCCAAACGCGCCAGGCCCAGGCTGGCCCGGCGCGCCAGGCGCTTGAGCTGGTGCGGCAGCAGCGGCGCGTCCGTGGCCACGACGATGATGATCGAACCGGTGTCGCCGGCCAGCGGATTGGGCTCGGTGTACACGCGGTCGTTGCGCAGGAACTGGCCCACCGGCACGCCGGCGATGCGCAGGCTGTCGCGCAGGCCGTAGTTCGCCTGCACCAGCACGCCCACGGTGTAGTTGCCGCGCACCCGCGAGGCGGTGCCGATGCCGCACTTGAACTCGTGGCAGACCATGCCGGTGCCGCCGCCGACGTTGCCTTCGGCCACGGGGCCGCCCTTCGCGCCACGCAGCGCCTGCACGGCGTGTTCGGCGGTTACGTGGAAGCCGTTGATGTCGTTGAGGTGCCCGTCCCAGGTTTCGGCCACCACCGGCAGCGACCACCAGTAGCCGGTGGTATCGGCGCCGCCGGCGCGCACGCGTTCGGCGATGACGGCGTCACGCACCACGCCCACGCTGTGGGTGTTGGTGAGCATGACCGGGCCTTCCAGCTGGCCCGATTCCTCCAGCCAGGCGGTGCCGGTCATCTCGCCGTTGCCGTTGAGCGCGAACCAGCCGCCGAACACCGGGGTGCTGTCGCTGGCCTGGCCGCGCGGCAGCACGGCGGTGACGCCGGTGCGCACCTTGCGGCCGTCGGGCTCGTCGCGGATGACCGTGGCGTGGCCCACCGTGACCCCGGCCACGTCGGTGATGGCGTTGAGCGGACCGGGCTGGCCCTCGAAGGGAATGCCCAGGTCACGGGCCCGCGGTTCGGCCGCCGAGGCGCCGGCGGCAAGGACAAGCAGCAACAGGCTGGCGCGGACCATGGTTTCTCCCCGAGGATGGCGGTACCACCCGAAGCTTAATCGAACCCGGCGAAATCCATGCACACTCCCGACGCAATCGTTCCGCTCGAATCCGCCACCGCGCTGCCCGCGCGCTTCTATGTCGGCGACGCCATGCTGGCGATGGAAAAACGTGCGGTATTCGCACGCAGCTGGCAGCTGGTGGCGCAGCAGGGCCAGCTGGCCGAGCCGGGCGACCACGTAGTGGAGCAGGTGGGCGACGTGCCGGTGATCGTGGTGCGCGGCCAGGACGGCGTGCTGCGTGCGTTCCCCAACGTCTGCCGGCACCGCGCCGGCCCGCTGGCGCTGTGCAACGGCAAGGGCGCCCGCGCGCTGCACTGCAAGTACCACGGCTGGAGCTACACGCTCGAGGGCCAGCTGCGCTCGGCCCCGGAAATGCAGGGCGCGGCGGACTTCGACGTGTCCTCCATCCACCTTCCACCGCTGCGCGTGGTGGAGTGGCAGGGCCTGGTGTTCGTGGCGCTGAGCGAAAACGTGCCGCCCTTCGAGGAGGTGTATGCCGGCATCACCGAACGCATCGCGCCCATCGACCTGGCGGCCATGCGCTTCCTGCGCCGCGACAGCTACGACATCGCCTGCAACTGGAAGGTCTACATCGACAACTTCCTCGAGGGTTACCACCTGCCGCACGTGCACCCGGGGCTGTCGAAGGTGCTCGACTACCGCGTCTACGACACCGAACTGTTCCCCTGGCATTCGCTGCAGCACTCGCCGCTGCGCAACAGCGGCGACATCTATGGCGACGGCGAAGCCTTCTACTACTTCGTCTACCCGAACGTGATGCTCAACATCATGCCGGGTCGCCTGCAGACCAACCGCATCCTGCCGCTGGGGCCGGACCGCTGCCGGGTGGAGTTCGACTACTACTACGCCCGGGACGAACAGGCCCAGGCCCGCATCGCCAACGACCAGGCCTTCAGCGACGGGGTGCAGGCCGAGGACATCACCATCTGCGAGGCGGTGCAGAAGGGCCTGGTCTCGGGTACCTACGAGGCCGGGCGGCTGTGCCCCAAGCGCGAAAGCGCGCTGTGGCTGTTCCACAACCAGCTGCGCGCCGCCTACGCCGCCGCGGGGAGCGCCGCGTGAGGCGCGCCGGCCTGGCGCTGGCCCTGGCCGCAGCGCTGGTGGCCCCGGCCGCCGCGCAGGACCTGGTGCTGCGCGCCGGCCACGTGGTGGACGTGGAAACCGGCGAGGTCCGCGCCGACCAGGCCATCACCGTGCGCGACGGCCGCATCGCCGCCATCGCGCCGTGGAAAGACGAGGCACCCGAAGGCGCGCGCGTGCTCGACTGGTCCGCGCACGTGGTGGTGCCCGGCCTGATGGACATGCATACGCACCTGGCCGAGGAAGACCAGAGCGCCGACCTGGCCGCGCCGCTCAAGGCCACGCCGGCCCGCGCCGCCTTCGTGGGCGCGCGCAACGCCGCCGCCACGCTGCGCGCCGGCTTCACCACCGTGCGCGACGTGGGCGCCTACCGCGCCTTCGCCGACGTGGCCCTGCGCGACGCCATCAACGAAGGCCTGGTGCCCGGGCCGCGGATGTTCGTGGCCGGCGGCTACGTCACCGTCACCGGCGGCGGCGGCGAACTCACCGGCCTGCCGGAAGGCAGCGTGGTGACGCCGGAATTCCGCGTGGGCGTGGCCGACGGCGAGGCCCAGGTGCGCCAGGCCGTGGGGCGTTTCCTCGATGGCGGCGCCGATTTCATCAAGCTCATCGCCACCGGCGCCGTGCTCACCGCCGGCACCGAACCAGGTTCATCGGAGTATTCCGAAGCCGAAGTGCGCGCCGCGGTGGAAGCCGCTGCCACGCGCGGCACCTGGGTGGCCGCGCATGCCCACGGCGCCGAAGGCATCGCCGCCGCGGCCCGGGCCGGCGCCCGCAGCATCGAACACGGTTCGCTGATGGACGACGCCGCCATCGCCGAAATGAAAAGACACGGCACCTGGCTGGTGGCCGACATCTACAACGGCGACTACATCGACGCCGTCGGCCGCCGCGACGGCTGGTCGGAAGAGATCCTGCGCAAGAACACCGAAACCACCGAAGCCCAGCGCGCCGGCTTCCGCAAGGCCGTCGCCGCCGGCGTGAACATCGCCTACGGCACCGACGCCGGCGTCTACCCGCACGGCGACAACGCCCGCCAGTTCGCCTACATGGTGCGGCATGGCATGTCGCCGCTGCAGGCCCTGCAGTCGGCCACCCTCCACTCGGCGCGCCTGCTGGGCCAGGAAAACACGCTCGGTTCCATCACCGTGGGCAAGGCCGCCGACCTGGTGGCCGTGGCCTGCAACCCCCTCTCCGACATCACCTGCCTCGAGCGTGTGCGCGGCGTGGTGAAGGCCGGCGACCCCGTTCCGATGCATTGACCCTGCGGACCCTGGATGAACGACACCAAGAAGATCGGTTTCTGGACCTGCACCGCCCTCGTGGTGGGCAACACCATCGGCATGGGCATCTTCCTGCTGCCGGCCTCGCTGGCGCCGTTCGGGCTCAATGCCCTGATCGGCTGGGTGGTGGTGGTGCTGGGCTGCCTGGCGTTGGCGCGGGTGTTCGCGCACCTGGCGCGCGAGCTGCCGCAGGCCGAGGGGCCCTATGGCTACGTGCGCTCCACCCTGGGCGAACTGCCGGCCTACGTGGCACTGTGGTGCTACTGGGTGTCGCTGTGGATCACCAACGCGGCGCTGGCCACCGGCGTGGTGGGTTACCTGCAGGCGGTGTTCCCGGAGCTGGTGGTGCTGCATCCTTCGCTGTGCGCGCTGGTGCTGCTGTGGGTATTCGTGGCCATCAACTCGGCCGGCGTGCGCAGCGGCGGCGCGGTGCAGATCGTCACCACCGGGCTCAAGCTGCTGCCGATGGTGGCGGTCGCCGCGCTGGGCGCCTGGGTGCTCTTCACCACGCCGGGCGAATACGTGGCGCACCCGCCGACGCCGGCCATCAGCCTGGGCGCGACGATGTCGGCGGCCACCATCGCGCTGTTCGCCATGCTGGGCATCGAATCGGCCACGGTGCCGGCCTCGAAGGTGCGCGACCCGGGCATCACCATCCCGCGCGCCACCCTGGTGGGCACGCTGGTGGTGGCGGTGATCTACCTCATTGTTTCCACCGTGCCGCTGCTGCTGATTCCCGAGGCGCAGCTGGCCGAATCGAGCGCGCCGTTCGCGCTGCTGATGTCGCTGTTCGGCGGCGACGGCTCCGGGCGCTGGCTGGCGCTGTTCGTGGTGGTGTCGGGCCTGGGCGCGCTCAACGGCTGGACCCTGCTGGTGGGCGAACTCACCCGCACCATGGCCGGGCACGGCGTGCTGCCGGGTTTCCTGGCCGTCGGCAACCGCGCCGGCGCCCCGGGCCGCGCCCTGCTGGTGACCGGCGTTCTGGGCAGCGCCATGGTGCTGATGAGCTACAGCAAGACCCTGGTGGCCGGCTTCACCTTCCTCACCACCGTGGTCACCGCCGCCAACCTGCCGCTCTACGCCTGCTGTTCGCTGGCGCTGGTGGTGACCTGGCGCCGTGGCGGCGGCATGCGCACGGGCATGCTGGTGGCCTCGCTGCTGGCGTTGGCCTTCGTGGTGTTCGCCTTCATCGGCATGGGCCGCGAACCCTTCCTGTGGGCGCTGGTGCTGGCGGTGGCGGGGCTGCCGCTGTACGCCTTCCTGCGCCTTCGCACCAAGGCGGCGGCCGGCCATGCGTGATCCGCGCTACGACGTCCTGTTCGAACCGGTGCGCATCGGCCCGGTGGTGGCGAAGAACCGCTTCTTCCAGGTGCCGCACTGCAACGGCATGGGCCACCAGATGCCGCTGGCCCACGCCGCCATGCGCGAGGTGAAGGCCGAGGGCGGCTGGGCGGTGATTTCCACCGAAGAATGCGAAATCCACCCCAGCTCCGACCTCACGCCCTACGTCGAGGCGCGGCTGTGGGACGACCGCGACATCCCGGCGCTCTCGCTCATGGCCGACAAGGTGCACGCGTTTGGCGCGCTGGCCGCCATCGAACTCAGCCACAACGGCCCCACGGCCTCGAACCTGTATTCGCGCGAGGTGCTGCTGGCGCCCTCGCACCAGCCTTCGAAGTACGGCTACCCGGCGCAGGCGCGGGCCATGGACAAGGCCGACATCCGCGCCTACCGCCAGTGGCACCGCGACGCCGCCGTGCGCGGCATGCGCGCCGGCATGGACATCGTCTACGTCTACGCCGCGCATGACCTGTCGTTGCCCATGCACTTCCTGCAGCGCCGCCGCAACCAGCGCAGCGATGAATACGGTGGCTCGCTGGAGAACCGCGTTCGCCTGCTGCGCGAAGTGCTGCAGGATACGAAAGAGGCGGTGGGTCACCGCTGCGGCGTGGCCCTGCGTTTCGCCACCGACGAGTTCCTGGGCCCGGGCGGCGTGGAACTGGCCGAGGCGCGCGACATCGTGGCCATGCTGGCCGAATTGCCCGACCTGTGGGACGTGAACGTGGCCGCCTGGTACAACGATTCGGTGCCCTCGCGCTTCGCCCCGGAGGGCGCGCAGGAGCCCTTCATCGACTTCGTGAAGAAGACCACCAGCAAGCCGGTGGTGGGCGTGGGCCGCTTCACCTCGCCCGACACCATGGTCAGCCAGGTCCGCCGCGGCGTGGTGGACTTCATCGGCGCCGCGCGCCCGTCCATCGCCGACCCCTTCCTGCCGCGCAAGATCGAAGAAGGCCGGCTCGACGACATCCGCGAGTGCATCGGCTGCAACATCTGCATCACCGGTGACAACACCATCACGCCCATCCGCTGCACCCAGAACCCGGGCATGGGCGAGGAGTGGCGCAAGGGCTGGCACCCCGAGCACATCGCCCCGAAAAAATCCGACGCGCGCGTGCTGGTGGTGGGCGGCGGCCCGGCCGGCCTGGAAGCCGCGCGGGCGCTGGGCCAGCGCGGCCACGAGGTGGCGCTGGCGGAAGCGTCGAAGGAGCTCGGCGGCCGCGTCAGCCGCGAGGCGCGCCTGCCGGGCCTGGCCGAATGGGGCCGGGTGCGCGACTGGCGCGTGGGGCAGATCCGCAAGCTGCCGAACGTATCCACCTACCTCGATTCGACGCTGTCGGCGCAGGACGTGCTCGATTTCGGCGCGCAGCACGTGGTGCTGGCCACCGGCTGCCACTGGCGCCGCGACGGCTACGGCCGCAGCAACGGCCTGGGCATTCCGGGCCTGGCGGAGCATCCGTCGGTGTTCACGCTGGACGACCTGATGGACGGCCGCCTGCCCACCGGCACCGTGGCGGTGTTCGACGACGACTATTTCTACTACGCCACCGTCGCCGCCGAGGCGCTGGCGAAGGCGGGCTGCCGGGTGGTCTTCATCACGCCCGACGACACGCCAGCGTCCTGGGGCGCCTACACGCTGGAATACCGGCACGTGCGCAAGCGGCTGGCGGCGCTGGGCGTGGAGATCCGCGTGTCCACCAACCTCACGGGTTTCACCGGGCGCACGCTGTCGCTGGAAGACGTTTGGTCCGACGCGACCTCGACGCTGGAAGTGGACGCCGTGCTCACCATCACCGCGCGCCTGCCCAACGACGAACTGTTGCACGCCCTGAAGGCCCGCGAAAGCGAGTGGGCCGACGCCGGCATCCAAAGCGTGGACTGCATTGGCGACGCGCTGGCGCCGGGGCTGATCGCCCACGCCGTGTACGCGGGCCATCGTTACGCGCAGGAACTGGGCGAAGCCAGGACCGGCGAGGTGCCCTTCAAGCGGCACTTCCACACGGCCGACGCCGCCGACCTGCTTCGCGGCGAAGGCTAGGGCGCGCCGAGGATTTCCTTGAGGTCGCCGGCATCGGGCAGGCCGGGGAATCGCTTCAGCCGGCCCGCGGCATCGAGGTAGACCAGGCCGGGCGTGCCGTGGAAACCCAGCGCGCGCAGCAGTTTTTCGTTGGCGTCGAGCTTGGCCCGGAGCGCCGGCGGCACCGGCGCCAGTGGGCGGATGCCGCCCTCGCGGTAGTGGCGTTCGTTGCGGGCCAGCGCCTCGGCCGGCGACGCGGCGCCCAGGATGGCCGCCGCCTTGCCTGGGCTGTCGTCGTCGATGATGCCCACCATCAGGTGGCGAACCTGCACCTGCCCGGACTCCACGTAGGGGCGCGCGGCCAGCCAGAAGCGGTTGCAGTAGCCGCAGTTGGGGTCGGCGAAGGCGTAGACGAAACGCGGCGCATCCGCGCGGCCGTCGGCCACCCAGTGGCCCTGTGCCAGCCGCGCCCAATCCTCGCGGGCGCGCACGAGTTCTGCCTCCGTGGGCGCGGCCAGGGCGGGCGCCGCCGCGCCGCCCGGCAAGGGCAGCAGCAGGGCCAGCAGCAGGGCCAGCAGCAGGGCAGGCAGGGTCGTCCGGGCCATGTTGCAATCATATACCCGCGGGGGTATATGCTGGTCACGGGTCCGCATCGTGGGGAGCGAAGGCATGGCCACCCGGCTGGAACTGGCGCTGCTGAGCGCGCGTGGCGTGGGCAAGGGCATCCGCCTGCTCGAATACCTGGGCCTGGTGATCGTGCTGGCCGCGACCCTGCTGGCCGGCGGCCACGAGGTCTGGCGCATGTTCTCCAGCGGCAAGGTGGGCATCGGCGACCTGCTGCTGCTGTTCATGTACCTCGAGATGGTTTCCATGGTGGAAACCTACTGGCGCATGGGCAAGCTGCCGGTGCGCATGCCGCTGTACATCGCCATGGTGGGCATCGCCCGGCACCTGATGGCCGATTCCTCCTACCACGACCCCTGGCTGATGATCGCCGGCGCCGGCGCCATCGTGCTGCTGGCGGCGGGCGTGTTCATCGTGCGCTACGGCCACCTGCGTTTTCCGTACACGCAGGCCGGCGAGGAAGTCACGGACAGGGAGTGAGCCCGCCGGCAAGGCCGGCGCGCCATGACGGATGACGGTGTTGGGCGGCTGCCGGATAATGGCGGGCTCAGCTCCCCCAAGGCCCGCCCGCATGAATTCCCAGCACCGCAAGCCGCTTCCCGGCACCGCCCTCGACTACTTCGACGCCCGCGCCGCCGTGGACGCGATCCAGCCCGGTGCCTGGGCAGGCCTGCCCTATACCTCGCGCGTGCTGGCCGAAAACCTGGTGCGCCGCTGCGAACCGGCCACGCTGGAGGCCTCGCTGCGCCAGCTGGTTGAGCGCAGGCGCGACCTCGACTTCCCCTGGTTCCCGGCGCGCGTGGTCTGCCACGACATCCTGGGCCAGACCGCGCTGGTGGACCTGGCCGGCCTGCGCGACGCCATCGCCGACCAGGGCGGCGACCCGGCCCAGGTGAACCCGGTGGTGCCCGTGCAGCTGATCGTGGACCACTCGCTGGCGGTGGAGTGCGGCGGCTTCGACCCCGATGCCTTCGCGAAGAACCGCGCCATCGAAGACCGCCGCAACGAAGACCGCTTCCACTTCATCGACTGGACCAAGCTGGCGTTCAAGAATGTCGACGTGATCCCGCCGGGCAACGGGATCATGCACCAGATCAACCTGGAGAAGATGTCGCCGGTGATTTACGTGCAACATACTGATGAAGGGCGGGGCGTGGCCTTCCCCGACACCTGCGTGGGCACCGACAGCCACACGCCGCACGTGGACGCACTGGGCGTGATCGCCATTGGCGTCGGCGGCCTGGAAGCCGAGAACGTGATGCTGGGCCGCGCCTCGTGGATGCGCCTGCCGGACATCATCGGCGTGGAACTCAGCGGCAAGCCGCAGCCGGGCGTCACCGCCACCGACGTCGTGCTTTCGCTCACCGAATTCCTGCGCAAGCAGAAGGTCGTGGGTGCCTGGCTCGAGTTCCGCGGTGAAGGCGCCGCCGCGCTGACGCTGGGCGACCGCGCCACCATTTCCAACATGGCCCCGGAATACGGCGCCACCGCGGCGATGTTCTTCATCGACGGCAACACGCTCGACTACCTGCGCCTGACCGGCCGCACCGACGAGCAGGTGGCGCTGGTGGAAACCTATGCCAAGACCACCGGGCTGTGGGCCGACGCGCTGGCTACGGCGCAGTACGAGCGCACGCTGCACTTCGACCTCTCGTCGGTCGTGCGCACGATGGCCGGCCCCTCGAACCCGCATGCGCGCGTCGCCACCGCGGACCTGGCCGCCAAGGGCATCGCCGGCAACCTCGACGCCGCCCGCGCGCAGGAGGCCGAGGGCCTGATGCCCGACGGCGCGGTCATCATCGCCGCCATCACTTCGTGCACGAACACGTCCAACCCGCGCAACGTCATCGCCGCCGGCCTGCTGGCGAAGAAGGCGAATGCGCTGGGCCTGGTGCGCAAGCCCTGGGTGAAGAGCTCGCTGGCGCCGGGCTCCAAGGCCGTGGCGCTGTACCTGGAGGAAGCGGGCCTGAAGACCGAGCTCGAGCAGCTGGGCTTCGGCATCGTCGCCTTCGCCTGCACCACCTGCAACGGCATGAGCGGCGCGCTGGACCCGACGATCCAGCAGGAAATCATCGAACGCGACCTGTACGCCACCGCGGTGCTCAGCGGCAACCGCAACTTCGACGGCCGCATCCATCCGTACGCGAAGCAGGCCTTCCTGGCCTCGCCGCCGCTGGTAGTGGCCTATGCCATCGCCGGCACCATCCGCTTCGACATCGAAAAGGACGCGCTGGGCCATCGCGCCGACGGTACGCCCATCCTGCTCAAGGACCTGTGGCCCAGTGACGCCGAGATCGACGCCCTCGTGAAGGCGGCGGTGAAGCCCGAGCAGTTCCGCAAGGTGTACGAGCCGATGTTCAGGATTTCGGTGGAGTCGGGCGGGGCCGTGAGCCCGCTGTACGACTGGCGCCCGCAGAGCACCTACATCCGCCGCCCGCCGTACTGGGAAGGCGCGCTGGCCAAGCCGCGCACGCTCACCGGGCTGCGCCCGCTGGCGCTGCTGGGCGACAACATCACCACCGACCACCTCTCGCCCTCGAATGCGATCCTGGCCAACAGCGCCGCCGGCGAATACCTGGCGAAGATGGGCCTGCCGGAAGAGGACTTCAATTCCTACGCCACCCACCGCGGCGACCACCTGACCGCGCAGCGCGCCACCTTCGCCAACCCCACGCTGCTCAACGAGATGGCGGTGGTGGACGGCGCGCTGAAGAAGGGTTCGCTGGCGCGCGTGGAGCCGGAAGGCCAGGTGATGCGCATGTGGGAGGCGATCGAAACCTACATGGAGCGCGGCCAGCCGCTGATCATCGTGGCCGGCGCCGACTACGGCCAGGGTTCGAGCCGCGACTGGGCTGCGAAGGGCGTGCGCCTGGCCGGCGTGGAGGTGATCGTGGCCGAGGGCTTCGAGCGCATCCACCGCACCAACCTGATCGGCATGGGCGTGCTGCCGCTGGAATTCCTGCCCGGCACCACCCGCACGACGCTGGGCCTGGACGGCACCGAAACCTACGACGTGCTCGGCGCCCGCGCCCCACGCGCGACGCTGACACTGGTGGTGAACCGCCGCAACGGCGAGCGCCTCGAGGTGCCCGTGCAGTGCCGCCTCGACTCCGACGAGGAAGTGTCGATCTACGAAGCCGGCGGCGTTCTGCAGCGCTTCGCCCAGGATTTCCTGGAGTCCACCCAGGCCGCCTGATTTGCCTGACGGCCAGACGAGTCGCCGGCGGATTGCCGGTGCCCGTGGGGCGGCGTAAACTCCGATGGCAATCTTTGCCATTGGAGTCCGCCGTGGCCACCATGAACATTTCCCTGCCCGATGACCTGAAGGCCTTCGTCGACGCCCAGGTCGCCGAGCATGCCTACGGATCCAGCAGCGAATACCTGCGCGAACTGATCCGCAAGCAGCGCGACATCGAAAAGCTTCGCGGCATGCTGCTCGAAGGCGCCAACTCGGGCCCGGGCGAACTCGTGACCGGGGACACCTTCCTGCGGATGCGCGAACAGCTCCGCGCCCGATACGCGAAGTGAAACCTGCCATCTGGCGCAGCGTCGCCGAGCGCGATGCCGCCGAGGCCGCCTGGTGGTACGCGCAACAGGCCGGGCTTGAGGCCGGCGAACGCTTCCTGGCCGCCGTCGAAGACGGCATCGCGCACATCTCGCGCCATCCCGCGACAGGGTCGGTGCGTTATGCCGTGGCCCTCGGCATCGACGGGCTGCGGTTCTGGCCGCTCGGTGAATACCCCTACCTGATCCTCTACATCGAACTCGAAACCCATCTCGACGTCCTTCGAGTACTGCACGCGCAGCGGGACGTCCCCGATTGGATGGGGGCAACCAAGGAACCGAAATGAGCCACGCACCGCAAATCAAGATTCCCGCCACCTATATGCGCGGCGGCACGTCGAAGGGCGTGTTCTTCCGCCTCGAGGACCTGCCCGAGGCCGCGCGCGTGCCCGGCCCGGCACGCGACGCGCTGCTGATGCGCGTCATCGGTTCGCCCGACCCCTACGGCAAGCACACCGACGGCATGGGCGGCGCCACCTCCAGCACCAGCAAGTGCGTGATCATTTCGAAGAGCGCGCAGCCCGGCCACGACGTGGACTACCTCTACGGCCAGGTGTCCATCGACACCGCCTTCGTGGACTGGAGCGGCAACTGCGGCAACCTCAGCACGGCCGTGGGTCCGTTCGCGATTGCCAACGGCTTCATCGACCCGGCGCGCGTGCCGGAAAACGGCGTCTGCGTCGTGCGCGTCTGGCAGGCGAATATCTCCAAGACCATCCTCTGCCACGTGCCCGTCACCCACGGCCAGGTGCAGGAAACCGGCGACTTCGAGCTCGACGGCGTCACCTTCCCGGCGGCCGAGATCGTGCTTGAGTTCATCGACCCGGCCGACGAGGGCGATGGCGAGGGCGGCGGCGCCATGTTCCCCACCGGCAACCTCACCGACAACCTCGAGGTGCCCGGCCTCGGCACGCTCGAAGTGACGATGATCAACGCCGGCATCCCCACGGTTTTCGTGAACGCGAAGGACATCGGTTACACCGGCACCGAGCTGCAGGACGCCATCAACGGCGACCCGAAGGCCCTGGCCATGTTCGAGACCCTCCGCGCCCACGGCGCCGTGCGCATGGGTCTGATCAGGGACGTGGCCGACGCGGCCAAGCGCCAGCACACGCCCAAGGTGGCCTTCGTGGCGCCGCCGGCCGACTACACCACCAGCAGCGGCAAGCGCGTGGCCGCCGCCGACATCGACCTGCACGTGCGCGCGCTCAGCATGGGCAAGCTGCACCACGCCATGATGGGCACCTGCGCCGTGGCCATCGGCACCGCGGCGGCCATTCCCGGCACCCTGGTGAACCGCGCGGCCGGCGGCGGCGCCCGCGAGGCGGTGCGCTTCGGCCACCCCAGCGGCACCCTGCGCGTGGGCGCCCAGGCCGAACAGGCCGGCGGCCAGTGGGTGGTGCGCAAGGCCATCATGAGCCGCAGCGCGCGCGTGCTGATGGAAGGCTGGGTACGGGTGCCGGCGGCCTGATCCGGCCCTCAACTATCAATCAACTATCGGATTTAAGGAAATTGATAAATTAGGGGTGCTCCGGTATTATCAATTTCCTCGAAATTGATGGTGGCAACCCGTGACCATCCCCCAGGTGCCTCCGCGTCTTGCCGATGTGGCCCGCGTGGATCCGGGCGCCTTTGACCGGGCATTCAAGTCGCGGGCCTTGGTCGATGACCTGCGTTACCTCCACTGGGATGACTTGCGGCACCGCCCGCCCCCGGAAGGTCTTTCCTCGCAGGACTGGTGGTTCGCGCTGAAGATCCGAAGAATGGGGGTGCTCCGCACCTTGCCGTTCAACGATCGACGCGGGCAGCCCTTCCAGTTCGGGATGACGGACTGCATCGTTGAACTGCTGCACCGGATAGACATGGCATTGGGTGGTCGTCGCGACGTGCTCCACACGCTCGCGACTGACGAAATGCGCGACCGCTACCTCGTAAGTGGCCTTATCGAGGAAGCCATCACGTCGAGCCAGATGGAGGGTGCATCCACGACCCGACAGATAGCCTCGAAGATGCTGCGTTCGGGACGGCCGCCCCGGACCAGGAGCGAGCAGATGATCGCCAACAACTACCGAGCCATGGAGTTCATTCGTCGCCAGGACCGGGAGTCGCTGACACCATCCGTTGTTTGCGAATTGCAGCGCATTCTCACGCAGCACACGCTTGATGATCCCGAGGACGCAGGCAGGCTGCAGCGTGCACAGGACGCCCGGGTCAATGTTGTCGACAACCTCGATGGCACCATCCTCCACACGCCACCCGACGCCGTCGAGCTACCTGCCAGGCTGCAGCGCCTTTGCGACTTTGCGAACGGACGAATCGAGCACAAGGGCTACCTGCACCCCGTCGTTCGCGCCATCCTGCTGCACTTCATGCTGGCCTATGACCATCCGTTCGCCGACGGCAATGGGCGCACGGCCCGCGCATTGTTCTACTGGGGAATGCTCAACCAGGGCTATGAACTGGCCGAGTTCCTGTCCATCTCACGGGTCCTGAAATTGGCGCAGGGCCAATACAAGCTTGCTTTCCTTCACACGGAGACAGACGAGAACGACACCACGTATTTCGTTATCCATCAGCTCCGGGCGGTGGAGAAGGCAATCAAGGCGCTCAGGGCCTATCTGGACAAGAAAACCAGGCAGATCGCCAAGCTCGACAGCCAGATGCGTGACGGCCAACGGTTGAACCATCGGCAGCGTGCACTTCTTGCCCACGCGCTCAGGCACCCCGGGTTCCAATACACCATCGAATCCCATCGAGTCAGCCACGCCGTTGCGTTCGCGACCGCACGTGCAGACCTGATTGATTTGGTCGATAAGGGCTACCTTGATGAGGTTGCGCGCTCCGGCCGCGCGAGGATATTTGTCTCACCCGGGAACCTCGGGGACCGGTTGGGAATATCTACGGACTGACCGGTGTCGTCGGGTAACATCGCCGGCACCGCATTGAAGGAGCCCGCCATGTCCCTCGCCGGAAAAACCATCGCCGTCACCGGCGCCTTCGGAGCCCTGGGCACCGCCGTCGTCACGGCGCTGCAGGCGCAGGGCGCCGCCGTGGCCGCCATCGACCGCGCCGAGGCGCCACGCGACCCCGCGGCGCTGGGCGCCGCCAGCCAACACGGCGGCGTCGACCTGGGCGACGCGGCCTCGGCCGCCGCCGCGTTCGACGCCATCGTCAGGAAGCACGGCCGCCTGGACGGCCTGGTGAACATCGCCGGCGGCTTCGCCTGGGAAAAAGTGCAGGGCGGTTCGCTCGACACCTGGGACGCGCAGTACCGCATGAACCTGCGCACCGCCGTGGCCGCCATCCAGGCCGCGCTGGCGCACCTGCCCGACGGCGGACGCATCGTGAACATCGGCGCCAACGGCGCGGTCAAGGCCGGCGCCGGCATGGGCGCCTACGCGGCCTCCAAAGCCGGCGTGATGCGCCTCACCGAGGCCCTGGCCGAAGAGCTCAAGGACCGCGGCATCACCGTCAACGCGCTGCTGCCGAGCATCATCGACACCGCCGCGAACCGGAAGGACATGCCCGACGCCGACTTCAGCCGCTGGGTGCAGCCGGCGCAGCTGGCCGCCACCATCACCTTCCTGCTGTCCGACGGCGCGGCGGCGATCACCGGTGCGCTGATCCCGGTGGTCGGCCGGGTCTGACCCCACCCACGCGCGAGGCGACGACGCCATGGCCTCCAACGACTTGCTGCAGGCCGCCCTGCTTCGCGCGACGCTGCGGCTGCTGCTGAAGCCCGCGCTGTCGCCGCGCCTGCCGTTGGGCTTCCAGCGCGGCTGGATGCACCTGCTTGCGCGCATCGTTCGGCTGCCGCCGGGCGTGGCGCGGCAGGACGTCGAACTCGCCGGCGTGCCCGCCGAACGCTGGCAGGACACGCGCGCGCCCGCCTGCCGCCCCGGCACCGTGCTGATGCTGCACGGCGGCGCCTTCTGCGCCGGCTCGCCGCGCACGCACCGCGCGCTGGCCGCGTGGCTGGCGCGCGACAGCGGCTTAGCCGTGGTGGTGCCCGACTACCGCCTCGCGCCGGAGTATCCGTTCCCCGCGGCGCTGGATGACGCGCTGGCGGTCTACGACGCGCTCGCCGCGCAGGGCCCCGTGCTGCTGGTGGGAGATTCCGCCGGCGGTGGCCTCGCGCTGGCGCTGGCGCAGAAGGTCCGCGACAGCGCGCGCCCCGCGCCCGCCGCGCTGGCCCTGCTCTCGCCCTGGGTGGACCTGCGCCCTGGCCAGCTTCCCGAACCCGTGCCCGGCGAAGCCATGCTCGGCGCCGCCTGGCTGCAGGCCTGCGCCCGCCACTACGCCGGCGAAAACACCGGCGACCCGCGCGTATCGCCCTTGCTTGGCGAGCTCCGCGGCCTGCCGCCCACCTTCCTCCAGTGCGGCAGCGACGAACTGCTGTGCGCGCAGTCGCGTTCCCTGGCAGACGCGCTGCAGGCCGCAGGCGTGCCCACCACGCTCGAAGTGGTTCCGGATCGCTGGCATGTCTTCCAGCTGCACGCCGGCCAGCTGCCGTCCGCGAATGCCGCCATGGCGCGGCTGGCGCGCTTCCTGCAGCAGCACCTCGATGCCACCGCCGCTCCGCGCCACGACGTGCACGACGTGGTCATCCTGGGCGCCGGCATGTCGGGCCTGTGCATGGCCATGCAGCTGCAGCGCGAAGGCCTGCACGACTTCGTGGTGCTTGAACAGCAGCCGGGCCTGGGCGGCACCTGGTGGGACAACCGCTATCCCGGCGCGCAGGTGGACGTGCCGGCCCCGGCGTATTCCTTCTCCTTCGCGCCGAACCCGCACTGGCGCCAGCGTTTCGCCAATGCGCCGGAAATCCAGGCATACCAGCAGGCCCTGGCCGAACGGCACGGCCTGTTCGCGCGCCTGCGCCTGGGCACGCGGCTGGGCGAAGCACGCTTCGACGAGGCCAGCGGCCTGTGGCAGTTCCGCACCGCGCGCGGCGACACGCTCACGTCGCGTTTCTTCGTCTGCAGCACGGGCCCGCTGAGCCAGCCGCGCTGGCCGGATATCCCGGGCCTCGACGCCTTCGAAGGTGAAAAGCTGCACTCCGCCCGTTGGGACGCCAGCATTCCGCTCGCGGACAAGCGCGTGGCCGTGGTCGGCACCGGTTCGACCGCGGTGCAGCTGATCCCGCCCATCGCCCGCGAAGCCGCGCGGCTGCACGTGTTCCAGCGCACCGCCAACTGGGTGCTGCCGCGCTTCGAGCGGCGCTATTACTGGTTCGACGGCCTGCTGGTGCGTTTCCCGCCCTACGCCAGGGCGGTGCGCTTCGGCTGGGTGCAGTTCCTCGAGCTCACGCGCCGCGGCTTCCAGGATGGCACGCTGATGCGTCGCTTCATGCTGGGCCTGGCCGCGCGCCACCGCCGCAAGCAGGTTCCCGATGCGGAGAAGCGCGCCGCGCTCACGCCGGATTATCCGCTGGGCTGCAAGCGCATCATCTACGCCAACGACTATTACCCGGCGCTGGCGCAGCCGAACGTGGAGCTGGTGACCACCGGCATCGCGCGGTTCACTGCACGGGGCATCGTCACCACCGACGGCGTCGGGCGGCCGCTGGACGCGGTGGTCTGCGCCACCGGCTTCGACACCGTGCACCTGCTGCAGTCGGTGCAGGTCACCGGCCGCGGCGGCCACCCCCTGGCCGAAGCCTGGCGCGACGGCCCCGAGGCCTTCCACGGCATCAGCGTGGCGGGTTTTCCCAACCTGTTCCTGATGCTCGGCCCGAACACCGCCACCGGCCACACCTCCACGCTGCTCTACATCGAACCGGCGGTGCGCCACGCCATCGCCTGCATGCAGGCCGTGCGCCGCGCCGGCTACCGTGCCATCGAACTGCGCGCCGAGGTGCAGCAGGCCCACAACGCCGCCCTGCAGCAGCGCCTGGCCGGCTCGGTGTGGGCCCAGTGCCGCAGTTGGTACCGCATGGACAGCGGCAAGGTTATCGCCATCTTCCCGGGCTTCACCCGCGAATACGTGCGGGCGGTGCGCGAGCCGGATTTCAACGACTACCGCTTCCTCGGGGCGCCCGAGGCCTCCACCGTCCCTGCACGCCCACCGGCCTAGACTGGCGGCATGAAAATCAACGCCGATTTCAGCCAGCGCGTGGTGCTGCGGCCGGGTGAGACGCCCTGGCAGGCCTCGCCGTCTCCGGGCGTCGAGCGCCGTTTGCTCGACCGCATCGGCGACGAACAGGCGCGCGCCACCAGCCTGGTGCGCTACGCCCCCGGCTCGGTCTTCCCCGAACACGGCCACCCGGCGGGCGAGGAGATCTTGGTGCTCGAGGGCGTGTTCAGCGACGAACGCGGTGACCACGGCCCCGGCACCTACCTGCGCAACCCGGAGGGTTTCCGCCACGCGCCGCGCAGCGCCGGCGGCTGCACGCTGTTCGTGAAGCTGCGGCAGTTCGCGCCCGGCGACGAGGCCAGCGTCACCATCGACACCGCGAGCGGCGACTGGCGCCCCGGCCTGGTGCCGGGCCTGCGGGTGATGCCCCTGCATTCCTTCGGCACCGAACACACGGCGCTGGTGGACTGGGCGCCCGGCACAGTGTTCCAGCCGCACACGCATTTCGGCGGCGAGGAGATCCTGGTGCTGCGCGGCGTATTCGAGGATGAACACGGCGCGTACCCGGCCGGCAGCTGGCTGCGCAGCCCGCACCTGTCGCGGCATGCGCCGTTCACGCGGCAAGGGGCGACGATCCTGGTCAAGGTGGGGCACCTGGACGAGGAGCGGTTGCGGCCTTGGCTGGATTAGGCGCTCCCCTCTCCCCTTGCGGGAGAGGGGCCGGGGGAGAGGGGGCGGCCCACCCCGGGATGCGAGACAATACCGACCTCCCCGCATTCACCCCGCCGCCATGACCACCCGCCTTACCCTCACCCGCCCCGACGACTGGCACCTGCACCTGCGCGACGGCGACATGCTGGCGCGCGTACTGCCCGACACCGCGCACCGCTTCGCCCGCGCCATCGTCATGCCCAACCTGGTGCCGCCAGTGGTGAACGCCACGCTGGCCGGCGCCTACCGCCAGCGCATCCTCGCGGCGCTGCCCAAGGGCCTGTCGTTCGAGCCGCTGATGACGCTCTACCTCACCGAGCGCACCACCCCGGCCGACATCACCGAGGCAAAGGCCAGCGGCTACGTGCACGCGGTGAAGTGGTACCCGGCGGGCGCCACCACCAATTCCGATTCCGGCGTGCGCCAGATCGCGAACTGCCACGAGGCGCTGCTGGCGATGGAGCAGCACGACCTGCCGCTGCTGGTGCACGGCGAGGTGACCGACGCGCACGTGGACGTGTTCGACCGCGAGGCCGTATTCATCGACACCCTGCTCAAGCCGCTGGTGCAGCGTTATCCGAAGCTGCGCATCGTGCTCGAGCACATCACCACGCGGCAGGCGGCGGAGTTCGTGGCGGCGGCGCCGGCCAACGTGGCGGCCACCATCACCCCGCACCACCTGCTGATGAACCGCAACGCGATCTTCACCGGCGGCATCCGCCCGCACCACTACTGCCTGCCCGTGCTCAAGCGCGAGGAGCACCGCCTGGCGCTCGTGGCCGCCGCCACCAGCGGCAGCCCGAAGTTCTTCCTGGGCACCGACAGCGCCCCGCACACCCGCGGCGCCAAGGAAGCGGCCTGCGGCTGCGCCGGCATGTACAGCGCGCACGGCGCCATCGAGCTCTACGCCGAGGTGTTCGAGCAGCACAACGCGCTCGACAGGCTCGAAGCCTTCGCCAGCTTCCACGGCCCGGATTTCTACCGCCTGCCGCGCAACACCGGCACCCTCACCCTCGTGCGCGAACCCTGGGTGGTGCCGGCGGAACTGGGCGAAGGCAGCAGCGCGCTGGTGCCGCTGCGCGCCGGCACCGAGCTGGCCTGGCGGCTTGGCGATGCCGGCGCCTGAACAGACTTCCGGTAGCGCGCAGAGAAAATTTCTCGGCGCATTCCAGGCTCAATCCGCCGATTCTGGCCGAGACCGCTGGAACGCCACCCAATTCCACGTCAGCTTCTGATCCGAACAGGGGAGGAAAGGGTCCGGCCGGCGCCGGCCGGGCCCTTTCCGCTGACGGCGGTACCCTTGCAGTCAGCGCCCGCTTCACCTATTAGTTCAGCCTCGGCCAATCGCTGCGGGTGCGAATGATCCAGCTCGAAGGCATCGCCCGCACCTATTCGGTGGAGGGCCAGCAAATCCCGGCCCTGGCGGGCGTGGACCTGCACATCGGGCGCGGCGAGCACGTGGCCATCACCGGTGCCTCGGGTTCGGGCAAATCCACCCTGCTCAACGTGCTCGGCTGCCTCGATCGTCCCAGCGCCGGAAGCTACCGGCTTGAAGACGCCGACGTCGCCACCCTCGAAGACGACGCCCTGAGCGAACTGCGCAACCGCCGCATCGGCTTCGTGTTCCAGTCCTTCCACCTGCTGCCGCGGCTGAGCGTGCTCGAAAACGTGCTGCTGCCGCTGCGCTATTGCCTCGACCCGGTGCCCGGCGCCGATGCCTACGCCCGCGAACTGCTCGGCCGCGTCGGCCTGGCCGACCGCATGGCGCACCGCCCGCAGCAGCTTTCCGGCGGCCAGCAGCAGCGCGCCGCCATTGCCCGCGCGCTGTTGCTCAAGCCCGCGTTGCTGCTGGCCGACGAACCCACCGGCAACCTCGATTCGAAAACCGCCGCCGACGTGCTGGGCCTGTTCGCCGAGCTGCACCGCGACGGCCAGACCGTGGTGCTGGTGACCCACGACCCCGACGTGGCCGAACGCGCGCCGCGCCAGGTGCGCATGCGCGACGGCAAGGTGGACCATGATTCCGGGCGCTGAGCTGCTGCTGGCGGTGGTGCTCAGCGGCCAGGTGCGCGCGCCCGGCGCCGAGGTCATCTACGCCCCGATGTCCGAATCCAGCCCCGTGACCCTGCGCTACGCGGTGCCCGACGGCACCGCGGTGGAGCCCGGCGACCCGCTGGTTCGCGTCGACCCGGGCGCGGCGCTGGCCCAGCAGGAATCGCTCAAGGCCCAGTTGGTCCAGGCCCGCGCCCGCATCGCCAAGGAACTGGCCGAACTGGCCGTGCGCGAACTCGACGCCCAGCTGGCCCTGGTGGACGCCGAAGCCGCGCTGGCCAAGGCCACGGTCGACGCCGCCATTCCGCCCGACTACATCGCCCGCATCGACGTGGACCGCCATGCCGGCGAACTGGCGCGCGCCGAACGCGAGCACGCGCTCAAGCAGGAAGAACTGCGCACCGCCCGCGAAGCCATCGCCCGCCGCCGTGCCGACGGCGAGTTGGAAGCCGCCAAGATGCAGACCGACCTCGATTACGCGGCCTCGGTGATCGCGATGGCCGAGCAGCGCGCCGAGGGCAGCGGCGTGGCCAGCTTCTACTTCAACCCCTGGAGCGGCCAGCGCTACGAGGAGGGCGCCTCGGCGAACGCCGGCGAGGCCATCGGCGAACTGGTGCGGCCCGGCGCACTAGGCGTGCGCGCGTTCGCGCTCGAACCCGACCGCCGCGGCCTGGTCGTGGGCCAGGCCGTGCAGTTGCGCTTCGACGCCGTGCCGGGGCAAGAAGTCACGGGCCGCATCACCGACATCGGCGGCAGTCCCACGGCCAAGGGCGAATGGGGCAGCGGCCGCTACTTCCTGGTGGACATCGCCCTGCCGGACGGCCATGGCCTGCCGCTGCGCACCGGCATGAGCGTGCGGGTCATCGCCGAACCCGCCGAGCCCGCCGCCACCGCGGAGACCGCGCCATGATCCGCGCCGCCGCCCTGCTGCTGGCCCTGGCCGCGGGCGTCGCCGCGGCCGACACGCTCACGCTGGAAGGCGAGGTGGCCGCGCTCAGCAGCGCGCCGATCATGCCGCCCACGGTGCGCAACGTCTGGAACCTGCAGATCACCCAGCTCGCCGCCGACGGCGCGGCGCTCAAGCAGGGCGAGCCCACGGTCACCTTCGACGGCACCGAGCTGCAGCGCCGGCTGATGGAGGCCCAGGGCCTGCTCAAGCAGAAGCAGAGCGAGCAGGCCAAGCTGCTGCTCGACCTGGCCGACCGCGAGCGCAACGAGCGCCTGGCCACCGCCGAGCAGGCCGCCACGCTGGACAAGGCCGAACGCAAGGCCGGGCAGCCCGCCGACATCATCCGTTCGGTCGACTACCGCAAGCTGGTGATCGAGCGCGAACAGGCCGCCCGCCGCGCGGCGCTGATGCGCGAGCGCGAAGTGCTGTCGCGCCGCCAGCGCGAGGCCGAGCGCGCGCTCATCGCCGCCGAAGTGGCCCAGGCCAGCAACGACGTGGCGGAACTGACGCGCGCGATCGGCCTGCTCACGGTGCCGGCGCCGCGCGACGGCGTGCTGGTGGTCAAGAGCAACTGGCGCGGCGAACGTTTCGAAGTGGGCACTTCGGTGTGGGTCGGGCAGACGGTGGCGGAAATGCCCGACCCGTCCACCCTGGTGGTGCGTGCCACGCTGGCCGAGCGCGACATGCTGCGCATCGCCGAAGGCCTGCCCGCGCGCGTGCAGGTGCAGGGCGGCGCGGGTCGGCGGCTGTCGGGCAAGGTGGTGGAGCTGGGCCGCGCCGTGCGCAGCAAGTCACGCCTGGCGCCGGTGCCGGTGATCGACGTGCTGGTGAGCCTGGAAGGCGACACCAGTGGCCTCAAGACCGGCATGCCGGTGAGCGTGGAAGTCACCGTGCCCGCGGCCAGAACGAAGGCGGCGCCATGAGCCGGCTCGCCCTGGCCGTGTTCACCACGCTGCTGCTGGTCGCCTGCGCCAGCGACGAGGGCGCCGTCACCGCCACGGAAGTCGTGGCCGCCGCGCCCGCCGAGTTCTGGGTGCGCGCCCAGGGCGAACTCAAGGCCGCCAAGGCCACGCCGCTCAGCGTGCCGGGCCAGAACTTCGCGCGCCGCCAGCTGGTGTGGATGCTGGCCGACGGCAGCCCGGTGAAGAAGGGCGACCTGGTGGCGCGGTTCGAGGCCGCGCAGTCGAAGCTGCAGCTCGACAAGGCCCTGCTCGACCTGCAGCGCAACGCCCTGGCGCGCGCCAGCAAGGAAGGCGAGCTCGAGGTCGGTCTCGACCGCGTGGAAGTGGAGCTGGCCCAGGCCGAATCGGCCCTGGCCATCGCCCGTCGCTACGCCCGCGCCGACTTCGAGGCCCTGGCCCGCAACGAAGTGCTGGACGCCGTGGAAGACGAAGAATTCCTCAAGGAAAAAACCGGCGTGCTGCGATGGCGCCAGGACCAGTCGGCCCAGCGCGGCGAAGCCGAGCTCGACGTACTCGGCGTGCAGCGCAACACCCTGGAGGCCGACGCCGCCAACAAGCGCGGCGACCTGGACGCGCTGGAGCTGCGCGCCCCGCACGACGGCATCTTCATGCTGATCATCAGCTGGAGCGGCGAACTGCCGCGCATCGGCGAGCAGATGTGGGCCAGCACCGACTTCGCCAGCCTGCCCGACATCGACGCGCTCGAAGTGGAGCTGCGCCTGCCGCAGCAGGAAGCGCAGGGCCTGGCCGTGGGCCAGAAGGTGGAGCTGGCGCCGCTGGGCCACCCCGGTCAGCAGGCCGTGGGCGAAATCACCTGGGTCGCCAGCGCGCCGCGCGCCGTGAGCCGCCAGAACCCGGCGAAGTTCGTGTCCGCCAAGGCCAGCGTGCCGGCCGAGGCGGCGAAGCGGCACGGCTGGGTGCCGGGCCAGGCCTTCACCGGCCGCGTCATCCTGCTCTCGGAGGCGGAAGCATTCACCGTGCCCAACGTGGCGCTGTCGGGCGAAGGCGACCAGGCCTTCGTCACCGTGCTCGACGACGGCGAACCGGTGCGCCGCCCGGTGGTGCTGGGCAAACGCGGCCCCGCGCGCACCCAGGTGCTGTCGGGCCTGGAAGCCGGCGAGCGCGTGCTGCTGGCCCAGGACGCGCCCGTCGCCAGCGACGAAGCCGGAGCCGCCCCGTGATCGAATGGCGCCACCTCAACGACCGCGTCGCCTGGCGCGAAGCCTTCGAGGAGCTGGCCCGGCGCAAGCTGCGCACCGGCCTCACCCTGCTGGGCCTGGTGTTCGGCGTGGGCTCCATCGTGGCCATGCAGGCGGTGGGCGAGGGCAGCCGGCGCGAGGCGCTGCGCCTGGTCGAGGGCCTGGGCCTGACCAACCTGGTGGTGGAAGCCAAGACCTTCGACGAAACCTCGCTGCGCGAACTGCGCGCCCGCAGCCTGGGCCTCACCCGCGCCGACGCCCAGGCCGCCCTCGACGTGGTGCCCGGCGCCACGGCCATGGCCGCGGAAAAGCGCCTGCGCACCGATGCCGTGGCCAGCGACCACGCCACCAGCGACGCCCAGGCCAGCGCCATCTCGCCGAGCTTCTTCGAGTTGGGTTCGCTGCACGTGGCGGAAGGCCGCGCGCTCACCCAGGCCGACGACGAGGCCCTGGCCGCCGTGGCCGTGCTCGGCCACCAGGCCGCGCGCAGCCTGTTCCCCGCGGGCGGCGCCGTGGGGCAACACGTCAAGGTCAACCACGCCTGGCTGGAAGTGGTGGGCGTGCTGGCCGACCGCGACCTCAGCGCCGACCGTTTCCAGGGCGTGCCGCTGGGCCTGGAAAGCAACCGCGTGTTCGTGCCGCTGGCCAGCGGGCTGGCGCGTTTCCGCCTGCAGCCGATGGAAGACGAAGTGGACCGGCTGCTGGTGCGCGTGGACGCGCCCGAGCGCATCGGCGAAGGCGCGCAGGTGCTGGCCGCGCTGCTCAAGCAGCGCCACGCCGGCGCCGACGACTACAGCCTGGTCATTCCGGCCCAGCTGTTCGCCCAGCACCAGCAGACCCAGCGCATCTTCCGCGTGGTGATGAGCGCCATCGCCGGCGTCAGCCTGCTGGTGGGCGGCATCGGCATCATGAACATCATGCTGGCCAACGTGCTCGAACGCCGGCGCGAAGTGGGCCTGCTGCGCGCACTCGGCGCCCGCCGCACCGACGTGGTGGCGCAGTTCCTGCGCGAGGCGGCGGTCATCTGCGTCGCCGGCGCGCTGCTGGGCGTGGCCTTCGGCATCGCCCTGGCCTATGCCATCGCCACGCTGGCGGGCTGGGACGTGGCCTGGGCGCCGCTGCCCATCGTGGTGGCGGTGCTGCTGTGCACGGCGGTGGGCATGGCCTTCGGCGTCTACCCCGCCAAGCAGGCCGCCGACCTGGACCCCATCGCTTCGCTGCGCACGGAATGAAAAACGGCGGGCGCCCGCCAGGGCACCCGCCGTTGGTGTCGCCGGGCCGCGGGCCCGCGGGGCTCAGAACCGCCCGGTGAACTCCAGGCCCCAGGTGCGCGGGGCGCCGACGATGAAGGTCGGCAGGCCGAAGTTCTGGCCGGTGTTGCCGCCGTCGATCAGGTATTCCTTGTCGGTGGCGTTCTTCACGAACGCGCCCAGCTCCCACTTGCCGCCGCCGAAGATCACGCCGGCGCGCAGGTCCACCAGGGCGTAGCCGGCCTGTTCGATGCCCGGCTGGTTCTGGTCCTCGAAGTACACCTGCGAGCGCCAGTTCCAGCTCGGGCGCAGGTAGCCGACCTTGCCGTCGCCCACGCTGAACTGCCAGTCCAGGCCGGCCGAGGCCGAGTGTTCCGGGGTCAGGCGGAAGCGGTTTCCGGCCAGGGTCTGCTCGTTGCCGTTGTCGTCGCGCTCGTCGAAGGTGGCGTCGATGTAGCCATAGTTGAAGAAGGCGCGCAGGCCGTCGGTGGCGCGCAGGATCATCGACAGCTCGGCGCCGGTGGCGCTGGCATTGCCGCCGTTGGCGGTGATCGTACCCAGGCCGTTGGGGTTGAGCACCTGGGCCTGGAAGTTGCTGTAGTCGTAGTTGAACACGGCCACGTCGTAGGCCAGCGTGTCGCCGAAAGCGGTGCCCTTCAGGCCCAGCTCGTAGCTCATCAGGATCTCGGCCGGCACTTCGTTCGGCGTGCCGTCTTCGCCCAAGGCGAACTCGATCACGTCCGGGCGGCGGCCGCGCGAAACGCTGGCGTAGCCGGTGAGCGTGTCGGAGAACAGGTAGCTGGCGACGGCGCGGCCCACGGCCGAGCTGAAGCTGTCCTCGGCGTAGGTGCGCGCGACCGGCTGGAACAGCATGTTCGGGAAGGCGATGGTGGTGGGCGCAGCCGGCAGCACCTGGCCCAGCGCGCTGAAGCCGCCGTAGTTGAGCGCCTCGTAACCCGAGCGCAGCTTCTCGTGGGTGCCGCGCAGGCCCAGGGTGAGCTCCAGGCGGTCGTTCACCGACCAGGTGCCGTCGGCGAACACGTCCCAGGCCTTGGCGCTGCCGAAGTTGGTGTATTCCTCGCCGTAGCTGGCACTGAGCGGCAGCGGGAAGCCGAGCGGAATGCCCGGGATGCCCAGCGCCGGGAAGGCGTTGTAGCCCAGGAAGGGCGTGAGGTTCGGGTTCAGCGGGCTGACCACGGGCAGCTGGATCAGGCCGCCGGTGGCCGCGCCCACGCCGGCGCTCAGGGCCGGGGAGAGCAGGGCGGCGAGCTGGCGCTCGTCGGTCATGAAGGGCACGCGCTGGAAGCCGTCCTCCTCGTAGTAGCTGAAGCCGGCGAAGCCGCGGAAGGCGCCGCCGTCGTCGTAGTTGAAGCGGAACTCCTGGCTGATCTGGTCGCCCTCGACGTCTTCGGCGAACTCGAGCGCGTTGAGCTGCGAGCCGTCGGCGTCGAACTGTTCCAGCGAGGCGAACTCGCGCCAGCCGGTAATGGTGGACAGGCTCCAGGAATCGTTGATGCGGAACTCGCCCAGGATGGTGAGGCCGTTCACGGTGCGGTCCAGGCCCAGCTGCTCGCCGCGGTTGAGGTCGGCGGTGTAGTCGAACAGGTCGGTGCTGCCCGCGCGCGTCGGCAGCACCGGCGTGCGGAAGGCGGTGCCCGGCGGCGTGTCCTTCTGGTGGTTGAAGATGACGTCCACGCGCTTGCCGTCGTCGATGTCCAGGCCGAAGCCCAGGCGCAGCGCGGTGGTGTCCTTGCCGTTGAGGCGGCCGCCGGCCAGGTTCTCGACGAAGCCCTCGTTGCTCTCGTGGTAGATCGCCAGGCGCGCGGCCAGGGCGTCGGTGATGGGCGTGTTCACCACGCCGCTCATCTTGCGGTACTGGTCGCTGCCGGCGCCCAGGGTGAAGCTGCTTTCGTGGCCCTGGAAGGCCTTGTTCTGCACCAGGTGCACCGCGCCCACCTGGGCGCCGCGGCCGAACAGGGTGCCCTGCGGGCCACGCAGTACTTCCACGCGCTCGAGGTCGAAGGGCTGCACCACGGCGCCGCGGGCGCGCGAGATGGACACGCCGTCCTGGAACACCGACACGCGCGGCGGCGAGAAGGCTTCGCCGCTGTCGGACGTGATGCCGCGGATCACGAAGCCCGGGTTGTTCGGGCTCTGCTCCTGGATCTCCAGGCCCGGCACCAGGTTGCCGATGTCGGTGAGGTCGGTGGCGCCGAAGTTTTCCAGGAAGTCGCCCGAGTAGGCGCTGATGGCGATGGGCACTTCCTGCACCTGCTGCTCGCGCTTCTGCGCGGTGACGACGATGGTGTCGATGGTGGCCGGCGTGGCCTGTTCCGTCGGCGCGTCCTGCGCGGCGACGGGCAGGGCGAGCATGAGCAGGCTGGCGTGGATGGCGACGGCAAGGCGGGCGGGGCGACGCATCGGGAAGGCTCCGGTGGAGTGCTCGGGAAAGGAAGACCGAGCGTGTCGCCGGCCCGTTGCAATTGCGTTAAATGAAGCCCCGGGGTCATGCCGCTGAAAAGCTGGCAGGCTGCAATAGGCGGCCCCCACCCGTGTCCATGCCATGACTGCCATCAGCCGTCGCACCGCCCTGAAGCTGCTCACCCTGTCCGCCGCCGCGCTGGCCCTGCCGGCCACGGCGCGGCGCCTGCCGCCGGCCGTGGCGGTGGAACGCGCGCTGTTCCCGCAGTCGGTGGCCTCGGGTGACCCGCGGCCCGGCAGCGTGGTGCTGTGGACGCGCCTGGCGCCCGCGGCCTGGGGCCAGGACGTGGTGCTGGAAGTGGCCGAGGACCCGGGCTTCGAAGCGGTGCGCGTCGAGCGTGCCTTCCGCGTCGGTCCCGCCACCGACGGCTGCCTGAAGGTGAAGGTGCAGGGCCTGGAGCCCGACCGCCGCTGGCACTACCGCTTCGTCGCCGTGGGCGAGGACGGCGTGCAGCGCGCCTCGCCCGCCGGCCGCACCCGCACCGCGCCGGCGCCCGACGCCGACCGCGACCTGCGCTTCGCCGTGATGAGCTGCCAGGACTTCAACGGCCGCTGGTACAACACCCTGCTGCCACTGCTCGACCAGGAGCTCGACGCCATCCTGCACCTGGGCGATTTCGTCTATGAAACCACCGGCGATCCTTCCTTCCAGGACGGCGCCGGCCGGCGCATCGTGTTCGAGGATGCCGACGGCGCGCTGAGCCTGGGCGACGGCGGCTTCCAGGCCGCGCGCAGCCTCGACAACTACCGCCAGCTGCACCGCGACTACCGCACCGACCCGGTGCTGCAGCGCCTGCTCGAATCCGCGCCGCTGATCGCCATCTGGGACGACCACGAATTCGCCGACGACAGCTGGCAGGACGTGGCCACCTTCCACGACGGCCGCCGCGACGAACGCGACGCCACCCGCCGCCGCGCCGCCGAGCAGGCCTGGTTCGAATACATGCCGGCCGACCTGGGTGGCGGTTTCGAGGGCGCCTCGGTGGACGACGGCGCGCTGCACCCGAACGCGCGCATCTGGCGCGACTTCCGTTTCGGCAAGCGCGCCGCGCTGGCCTTCACCGACTACCGCAGCGCTCGTCCCGACCACCTGGTGCCGGAAGACGCCTTCCCCGGCGGTCTGGCTTACGACGAGCCGGCGCTGCGCGAGGCGCTGCCGAAAACCGGCGAGTCCTTCGAAGAATGGCACCCGCGCCTGCAGCCCTACGTGCACCTGTCGGACCCCGACTACCGCCGCTGGCGCCGCCCGCTGGCGCGCGCGCTCACCCGGGCCTACCGCGCCGAAGGCCTGTCCACCGACACCGTGCGCCGTCGCGTGCGCGCCATCCTGGCCGCACCGATCGCGCTGCCGGTGGCCAACGCCATCCTGGCCAAACACGACGCCGGCGCGCCGTTTTTCCTCGACGCCGGACAAATCCCGGAAGCGCCCGACTTGCCGCGCGGCCTGAGCTGGGCCGGCGTGGGCAAGTCGCGCCTGTTCGACGCCGTCGGCAGCCGCTATTTCGTGCTGGCCGAGGGTTACGGCCTGCTGGCGGCCCTGCGCGCGGCGGAAATCGGCAGCGCGCTGGGCGAGGCGCAGTCGGCCTGGCTCGACGCCACCCTGGCGCGCCACGCCGACGCCGACTGGCGCTTCATCGGCAGTTCGGTGTCGTTCACGCCGCTGCGGCTCGACCTGCGCCGCCCGGAAGTACAGGCGCCGCCGGCCTGGGCGCACGAGGTGCTGCTCAACGTCGACCACTGGGACGGCTTCCCGGTGGAACGCGAGGCCTGGCTCGACCGCTTCGCCGACCCCGGCGCGGTGCTGCTGAGCGGCGACATCCACGCCAGCTTCGCCAGCCAGCACCGCAAGTCGGTGGTGGAGTTCACGGTGCCGGCGGTGTCGTCGAAGCCGCTGGGCGCCATCCTGGCGCGCAACGCCAGCGGCGACGAAGCCACCCGCGCCGCCCGCGCCCGCCCGCGACCCAAGCCTCACGATGAGGCAAAGACGATCCAGCTGCAGACCGGTTCCCGCGGCGCGGAGATAACCGCACTGCTGCCGAAATTAGGCCAGGCCATGGTCGAATTAGT
>JAIBEO010000037.1 GCA_019459185.1 Rhizobium sp.
GCGTTCGGGCGAGGACCGCGTGGTCATCTGGTAAGCACCGCCACGCACCCGCGTCACGCGGGCCCGGGGCAGCCACGCTGCCCGGGGCATTTTTTTGCGCGCGCGTCCGTGAAGGCCGTCACAGTCCGTATATGCTTGGCAAGTCCGGCACACCGGACCGCCGGTGGGGGAACACCGGGGGACGCGGACCTGACCAGCACCGCCGCAAGGCGGATTTTTATCGCCATCGATCCGTTACAGGGGATTCCAGCATCGTGAGTACCTCCTTCCGCAAGCAGCGCCTGCGCGCCCTCGTCGTGGCCACCACCCTGGCCTTCGGCGCCGCCCCGGCCTTCGCCGGCCAGGTCGAAACCGCCGGTCTCGCGGCCGACCAGCAGTACGACCGCTTCATCGTCAAGCTCAATGACGCCACCGGCGAAAAAGCCGCCGTGGCGAGCGCCATCGACGACGTGATCGCCGCGGCCAACCAGGCCATCCAGGGCCTGCGCCTGCAGTCGGGCGGCGTGGTCGCCAAGTCCTCCGCGCCGCTGGCAGCCAGCCACGTGCGCCGCATGTCGCTGGGTGCCGACGTCATTGCCACCAGCCAGAAGCTGCAGACGGCGGAGGCCCAGGCGCTGATGCAGGCCATCGCCGCGCATCCGTCGGTGGCTTCGGTGCAGGTCGACCTGCTGATGCAGCCGGATTTCGCTCCGAACGACACCCACTATGGCCTGCAGTGGGGCTATTTCGATGCCGACGCCGGCATCCGCGCCGACCAGGCCTGGGACATCGCCAACGGCGAAGGCATCGTAGTGGCCGTGCTCGACACCGGCATCACCAACCACAGCGACCTCAACGCCAACATCGTCCCGGGCTACGACATGATCGTCGACCCCTGGGTCTCGGTGGACGGTGACGGCCGCGACGCCGACCCGAACGATCCGGGTGACACCTACACCCGCGCCAGCAGCTGGCACGGCACCCACGTGGCCGGCACCATCGCCGCGGTGACCAACAACGCCAAGGGCGTGTCGGGTACCGCCTGGGGCGCACGGGTCATGCCGGTGCGCGTGCTGGGTCGCGGCGGCGGCTACTTCTCCGACATCGCCGACGGCATCACTTGGGCATCGGGCGGCACCGTGCCGGACGCGCCCACCCTCGAGCCGGCGCGCGTCGCCGACGTGATCAACATGTCGCTGGGCGGTACGGCACCGTGCTTCGAGCTGATGCAGCAGGCCATCGACGGCGCCGTTTCGCGCGGCACCACGGTGGTGGTCTCGGCGGGCAACGACAACTTCGATTCCGTCAACAAGACCCCGGCCAACTGCGCCAATCTGGTCAACGTGGCCTCGATCACTTCGGACTCGCAGCGCTCGGGCTTCTCCAACTTCGGCCCGCTGGTCGACATCGCGGCGCCGGGTTCCAGCATCGCCTCGACGCTCAACTCGGGCACCACCGTCCCGGTGGCCGAGGCCTATGCCTACTACAGCGGCACCTCGATGGCGGCCCCGCACGTCGCCGGCGCCATCGCCCTGGCCCAGAGCCGGCGCCTGACGCTGAACCTGCCGCTGTGGACCCCGGCCCAGGCCGAGGCCCAGGTGAAAGCCACGGCCTACGCCATGGCCGTGCCCTGCCCCGAGGGCTGCGGCGCCGGTATCGTCGATGCCCACGCCCTGGCCCTGGCGGCCGGTGGCGGCCCGCTCAAGGCCGAGCTCGGCGCCTACCTGTCGGAACGACCCGCCGCCATCACCTATGGCCGCGAGGCGACCTTCGGCATCTCGGTCCGCAGCCACGGCCCGGAAGTGGCGCCGGGCACCCGCCTGAACGTGGCCGTCAGCAACCGCGTCGCGTCGGTCCAGCCGATGGCGCCGGCGGGCTGGAGCTGCAGCGAGCAGGAAGCCACCCGCACCATGCGCAACTTCAGCTGCGTGTTCGAAGGCGCCTACCCGCACGACCGCGCGGACACACTGCGCTTCAAGGTGCGTACGTTGCGGTCCACCACGGTGGCCATGGAGGCCCGGGTGTCGAGCGAAGCCGTCGATGACCGCCCGACCAACAACCGGGCCGCGATGACCTTCATCGTGGGCCAGGGCAGCTACTAAGCCCCAGCCCGTTCCACCCAGGGGGGGGGGGGGGGGGGG
>JAIBEO010000053.1 GCA_019459185.1 Rhizobium sp.
CCCCCCCCCCCCCCCCCCCCCCCCCCCCCCCCCCCCCCCCCCCCCCCCCCCCGCCTACAGAGGGCCTGGCAGGCTCAGTGGTTGCGGGCGACCGAGTAGTGGGCGAGGCCGCGCAGGGCGCGGAGCCAGTCGGTGTCGGGCAGGCCGTCGAGGGCGGCTTCGGCCAGGGCGGCGTAGTGGGCGGCGCGCTGCTGGCTGTAGCCGATGCCGCCGGACTGGCCGATGGCCGCCAGCACTTCGGGCATGGCGCCGGCGTCGCCGGTTTCGATGATTTCGCGCAGGCGGGCCCGGCAGGCGTTGTCGGCGTTCGCCATGGCGTGGATCAGGGGCAGGGTGGCCTTGCCCTCGGCGAGGTCGTCGCCCAGGTTCTTGCCCAGGGCCTCGGCGTCGGCCGTGTAGTCGAGCACGTCGTCGGCGATCTGGAAGGCCAGGCCCAGGTTCAGGCCGTAGTCGTGCAGCTTCTGCTGGGTGGCGGCGTCGGCACCCGCAAGCAGTGCGCCCAGGCGCGTGGCCGCCGCGAACAGCACCGCCGTCTTGCGCTCGATCACGCGCAGGTAGGCCGTCTCGTCGGTGTCCGGGTTGTGCACGTGCAGCAGCTGCAGCACCTCGCCCTCGGCGATGCGGTTGGTGGTGTCAGCCAGCACCTGCATCACCGGCATGGCGTCCAGTTCCACCATCAGCTGGAAGCTGCGCGAGTACAGGAAGTCGCCCACCAGCACGCTGGCGGCGTTGCCCCAGAGGGCGTTGGCGGTTTTGCGGCCGCGGCGCAGGTCGGATTCGTCCACCACGTCGTCGTGCAGCAGGGTCGAGGTGTGGATGAACTCGATGATGGCCGCCAGCTGGTGCGCCCGTGGGCCGCCGCCGCCCAGGGCCCGGGCGGCCAGCACCACCAGCATCGGCCGCAGGCGTTTGCCGCCGGCGGCGATGATGTGTTCGGAAATCTGGTTGATCAGCAGCACGTCCGAGGCCAGCCGGCCGCGGATCAGGGCGTTGACGGCGGCCATTTCGCCGGCGGCGAGCGCCTGGATGTCGGCGATTCCGGGCGGGGCGGGGGCGGTGGGCTGGGCGGACATGGGCCAATTATAGGGTCCCGCGCGTGGTCGCCGGGACAAAACCCGACGGCCCGGGGGGGCGAAGGCCCGACGCCCGGGCGGCCCGGGGCTGGCATAATCCCCCCTTCACAAGGCAACCCCATCGAGAAGGCAGGAACGCCATGGCCCGCGGCATCAACAAAGTGATCCTGGTCGGCAACCTCGGCAACGACCCCGAGACCCGCTACAGCCAGTCAGGTTCGGCCATCACCACCATTTCCGTGGCCACCAGCGAGAGCTGGAAGGACAAGAACGGCGAGCAGCAGGAGCGGACCGAGTGGCACCGGGTCAAGTTCTTCGGCCGCCTGGCGGAGATCGCCGGCGAGTACCTGAAGAAGGGCCGCCAGGTGTACATCGAGGGCTCCCTGCGCACCGAGAAGTACACCGACAAGAACGGCGTCGAGAAGTACAGCACCGACATCATCGCCGACGAGATGCAGATGCTCGGCGGCATGGGCGGTGGCGAAGGCGGCGAGCGCGGCGAGCGCCCGGCGCGCTCCGGCGGCGGCGACCGCCCGGCCCGTGCGGCCGGTGGCGGCGGCCAGCGCGGCGGCGGCGATTACGGCTCCTCGCGCGGTGGCGGCGAGTACGGCGGCCGCTCCGGCGGCGGTTCGGCGCCCCCGTCGCGCAACGACGACCCGTTCCCGGACGACGACATCCCGTTCTAATTGGAAGTGGCCCGGGCCCCTGCGCCCCGGCCCCCTGAACCACGGCGGCGCCCGCCCGGGCGCCCGGGAGCAATGATGCAAACCTGGCTTGTCACCGGCGGCGCCGGCTTCATCGGCGGCAATTTCGTGCTCGACGCGGTGGCGTCGGGCGTCAGGGTGGTGAATCTGGACGCCCTCACCTACGCGGGCAACCGCGACACGCTGGCGGCGCTCGAGGGCAACCCCAACCACGTCTTCGTGCACGGCGACATCGGCGACCACGCCCTGGTGGCCCGCCTGCTGTCGGAATACCGCCCGCAAGCCATCGTGAACTTCGCGGCCGAAAGCCACGTGGACCGCAGTATCGACGGCCCGGCGGCTTTCGTGCAGACCAACGTGGTCGGCACCTTCCAGCTGCTCGAAGCCGCGCGCGCCTACTGGAAGTCGCTCGACGCGGCCGGGCAGGCGGCGTTCCGTTTCCTGCACGTGTCCACCGACGAGGTCTACGGCTCGCTGGGCGACGAAGGCAAGTTCACCGAGACCACGCCCTACGCGCCCAATTCGCCGTACTCGGCCTCGAAGGCCGCGTCCGACCACCTGGTGCGGGCCTACCACCACACCTACGGCCTGCCGGTACTGACCACGAACTGCTCGAACAACTACGGGCCGTTCCAGTTTCCCGAAAAGCTCATCCCGCTGGTCATCCAGAAGGCGCTCGCGGGCGAACCGCTGCCGGTGTACGGCGACGGCCGCAACGTGCGCGACTGGCTGTACGTGAAGGACCACTGCGCCGCCATCCGGCGCGTGCTCGAGGCAGGCCTGGTGGGCGAGACCTACAACGTCGGCGGCGACGCCGAGCGCCAGAACATCGAAGTGGTGAGGACCCTCTGCGCCCTGCTCGACGCTCGCCGCCCGCGCGCCGACGGCCAGCCGCGCGAGTCGCAGATCACCTTCGTGAAGGACCGTCCCGGCCACGACCGCCGCTACGCCATCGACGCCAGCAAGCTGCAGTCCGAGCTGGGCTGGCGGCCCACGGTGAGCTTCGAGCAGGGCATGGCCGCCACGGTGGACTGGTACCTGGCCAACGAGGCCTGGGTGAAGCGGGTGCTCGACGGCAGCTACCGGCTCGAACGTATTGGCCAGGAGGCCTGAAATGGCACGCAAGGGAATCATCCTCGCCGGCGGTTCCGGCACCCGGCTGTATCCGATCACGCAGTCGATCAGCAAGCAGCTGCTGCCGGTGTACGACAAGCCGATGATCTACTACCCGCTGAGCGTGCTGATGCTGGCGGGCATCCGCGAGGCGCTGATCATCAACACCCCGCACGAGCAGGCGCTGTTCCAGCGGCTGCTGGGCGACGGCAGCCAGTGGGGCATGCGGATCGAATACGCCGTGCAGCCCAGCCCCGACGGCCTGGCGCAGGCTTTCCTGATCGGCAAGGACTTCCTGGCCGGGCAGCCGAGCTGCCTGGTGCTGGGCGACAACATCTTCCACGGCACCGGCCTCACCGAGCGCCTGCAGCGCGCGAACCAGCGCGAGCATGGCGCCACGGTGTTCGGCTACTGGGTGTCCGACCCGGAGCGCTACGGCGTGGCCGAGTTCGACGCCACCGGCAAGGTGGTGGGGCTGGAGGAAAAGCCGGCCAAGCCGAAGTCGAATTACGCGGTCACGGGCCTGTATTTCTACGACGGCCGGGCGCCGGAGTTCGCGGCCTCGCTCAAGCCTTCGGCGCGCGGCGAGCTGGAAATCACCGACCTCAACCGCTGCTACCTGCGGGAAGACGCGCTGCACCTGGAGCAGTTGGGCCGCGGCTACGCCTGGCTCGACACCGGCACGCACCAGTCGCTGCTGGAGGCCTCGAACTTCATCGAGACGATCGAGGCGCGCCAGGGCCTGCGGGTGTGCTGCCCGGAAGAGATCGCCTGGCAGAACCGCTGGATCAGCGACGAGCAGCTGCGCGCGCTCGCCGAGCCCCTGGCCAAGAACGGCTATGGCCAGTACCTGCTGTCGCTGATGTCGCGGGGCGTCGTGCCGTGAAGGTGGTGGAAACCGGTCTGCCGGGCTGCCTGGTGCTCGAACCGCGGGTGTTCGGCGACGAGCGCGGCTTCTTCTACGAATCGTTCAACCACGACAAGCTCGCCGCCATCGGCCTGCAGCCAAACTTCGTGCAGGGCAACGTCTCGCGCTCCTCGCGTGGCGTGCTGCGAGGGCTGCACTACCAGTGGCCCAAGCCGCAGGGCAAGTTCGTGTCGGTGCTCGAGGGCGAGGTCTGGGACGTGGCCGTCGACATCCGCCGCGGCTCGCCCACCTTCGGCCGCTGGACCGCGGTGGTCATCAGCGCCGAGAACAAGCGCCAGTTCTGGATCCCGGAAGGATTCGCCCACGGCTTCGTGGTGCTGAGCGAACACGCCACCTTCAACTACCTGTGCACGGCCACCTACGACCCGCAGGCCGACGCCGCCGTGCGCTGGGACGACGCCGACCTGGCCATCGACTGGCCCGTGGGCGCGCCCTCGCTGTCGGCCAAGGACGCCAACGCGCCCTTCCTGGCCGACATCCCGGCCGAGCGCCTGCCCGTCTGGTCGGAATGAAGATCCTGCTGCTCGGCGCCAACGGCCAGGTCGGCCACGAGCTGCGCCAGGCGCTGGCGCCGCTGGGCGAGGTGGTGGCCACCACGCGCAGCGGCCAGCTGCCCGACGGCACGGCCTGCGAAAGGGCCGACCTTTCGGATCCCGGTTCGCTGCCGGCGCTGGTCTCGCGCATTGCGCCGGGCCTGGTGGTGAATGCCGGCGCCTACACCGCAGTGGACCGCGCCGAGGACGAGCCGGAGCTCGCCTTCCGCGTGAATGCCGAGGCCCCCGCGGCCCTGGCGAAAGCCTGCGCCGCGGCCGGTATCGGCCTGGTGCATTTCTCCACCGACTACGTCTTCGACGGCACGCAAACCCGCCCCTGGCACGAAGACGACCCGACCGGCCCGCTGGGCGTCTACGGCGCCAGCAAGCTCGCGGGCGAACAGGCCGTGCGCGACAGCGGCGCGGCGCACAAGATCTTTCGCCTCTGCTGGGTGTACGGCCCGCGCGGCCACAACTTCCTGCTCACCATGCTGCGGCTCGCGCGCGAACGCGGCCACCTGCGGGTGGTGGACGACCAGCGCGGCACGCCCACCAGCGCACGCCGCATCGCCGGCGGCGTGGTGGCCGCGCTGCAGGCGGCGCCGGGCCTCAGCGGCACCTGGCACCTGGCGGCCGAGGGCGAGTGCAGCTGGCACGGCTTCGCCGCCGAAATCTTCAGCCAGGCGGTGGCGCGCGGCCTGCTGCCGGCCGCGCCGGCACTCGAGCCCATCGCCAGCGGCGAATTCCCCACCCGCGCGCGCCGCCCGGCCTATTCGCGGCTCGACACCGCCGCGTTCCGGCGCGACTTCGGCCTTCACATCGGTGACTGGCGGGAAGGCCTCTCCGAAGCCCTGGACACGCTTGCGCGCTAGCCGCGCGGCCCATATCGTCGGGAGCTTGCCAACCAGCAAGCCCAGGGGAAACAAATGAAACTTGCCCTCGCCGCGTTCGGCCTCGTCGCCGGCGCCGCCGCCTCGGCCGCGGAATTGCCGCCGGTCGAACACTTCATGCGCCACGCCACCTACAGCAGCGCCCGCATTTCGCCCAATGGCGAATACCTGGCCATCGGCGTCGACCGCGGCGGCCAGGACGTGCTCACCGTGCTGCGCCTGTCCGACCTGAGCCTGATGAAGGTGAACGTCCTGCCGGACGAGAAGTCGGTGGCGGGGTACCAGTGGATCGGCGACGACCGCCTGATCTTCACCGCCACCCGCAAGGTGGGCAGCTACGAAGCCCCGGCCGGCACCGGCGAGTGGTACGCGGTGAACGCCGACGGCAGCCAGCCGCGCCCGATCATCTTCTACGGCAACCGCGGCGCCAGCCAGCGCGGCAAGAACGTGGGCAACGAGTTCTTCAGCCTGCTCGACCCGCTCGAGGACGACCCGCGCAACGTGCTGATGATCTCCAGCTACGCGCGCTCGGCAGACGGCGCCGGCGCCGAGCTGGTGCAGGTGGACACCGTCAGCGGCACCCGCAAGGTGCTGGCGCGCGCGCCCGAGGAGAACTGCAGCCTGCAGATCGACGAGAGGAAGCAGGCCCGCTTCGCCGTCTGCGGCCGCGCCCGCGACGAGCAGGGCAAGTACGACCCCAACAGCGACCTCTACCGCCTGGGCGAGGACGGCAAATGGAGCCTGGTGGCGGCCGGCAGCAGCGGCAAGCAGCTGGGCGTTCGCTGGACGGCCAAGGACGGCACCATCTACGCCTACGAGAGCGACCGCAAGGCGCCGCCGGCCTTCGGCACCATCGACCGCGCCACCGGCGAGTTCCGCAAGCTGTTCCAGGATGCGGTTTCCGAGGTCGAGGGTTTCGTCGTTTCGCCCAGCGACGACAAGGCGCTGGCCGTCATCACGGCCGCCGGCATGCCCAAGGTCCACCTGGTGGACGAAGCGCATCCCGATGCCGAGCTCTATGCCTCGCTGGCCGCGGCCTTCCCCGGCCAGATGGTGAACTTCTCCAGCGCCACCCGCGACGGCAAGAAGATCATCGTGTCGGTCTTCAGCGACCGGAACCCGGGCGAGCTCTACCTCTACGACCGCGAAAGCGGCAAGGCCCGTTTCCTGATGAAGAGCCGCGAGTGGGTGGACCCGGCGCAGTCGGCCACGATGCGCGCGTTCTCGTTCAAGAACCGCGAGGGCATGACGCTCTACGGTTACCTCACCATCCCCAAGGGGTCGGACGGCAAGAACCTGCCGCTCATCGTCAACCCGCACGGCGGTCCGATGGGCCCGCGCGACAGCTGGGGCTACAACCCGGAAACGCAGCTGTTCGCCAGCCGCGGTTACGCCACGCTGCAGGTGAACTTCCGCGGCTCCGGCGGCTTCGGCAAGGCCTTCGAGGACATGGCCTACGGCCAGTGGCGCACCGGCATCATGAACGACGTCATCGACGCCACCCGTTGGGCCATCAGCGAAGGCATCGCCGACGGCGAGCGCATCTGCATCTACGGCGGCAGCTTCGGTGGCTATGCGGCCCTGATGGCGCCGGCGCGCGAACAGGGGCTGTACAAGTGCGCGGTGGGCTACGTGGGCATGTACGACGCGCAGCTGCAGTACAAGCTCAGCGACACCGGCGAAAGTGCCGACGGCCGCCGCTACCTCGACCGCGCCTTCGGTGGCACCCGCGAGGAGCAGGACGCCATGTCGCCCGTCATCTACGCCGACCAGATCAAGCTGCCGGTGATGCTGGCGGCCGGTGCCCGCGACCGCCGCTGCCCGCCGGAGCACACCGAGGCCATGTTCGAGGCGCTCGAGCGCGCCGGCAACCGCCCGGAGGACATGATCATCCAGTCCGGCGAGATGCACGGTTTCTACGGCGTCGAGAACCGCGTGAACCTGTATTCGAAGATGCTGGCCTTCTTCGAGAAGCACATCGGCCCCGGCCAGCGGGTCGCCGCGAACTGACCGGTTCGCCAAGCCGCAACAAAGAAAAACGGCGCCCCGAGGGGCGCCG
>JAIBEO010000056.1 GCA_019459185.1 Rhizobium sp.
CCCTAGGGCAAAACCCAGACACAAGCGGCTTAAGCCGCGAACTTTTTAGCGTAAGGCTTCGCGGCGGAAGCCGCTACTACAATACCAGTTACGGGGTTTCGCGAAACAATCCTTCGGGGTACTCGGGCTTCTGCTCGCGCGCGAGCAGCATGCCCAGGCCTTCGACCGGGGTGATGTCGCCGTGCAGCACGCGGCGCACCAGGTCGGAGATGGGCAGCTCGATGCCGTGGCGCTCGGCCAGGCGCATCACTTCGTCGGCGGTCTGCACCGACTCGACGACCTGGCCGATGGCCGCCACGGCGTCCTTGATGGACTGGCCGCGGCCCAGCGCCAGGCCCAGGCGACGGTTGCGCGACAGGTCGCCGGTGCAGGTGAGCACCAGGTCGCCCAGGCCGGCCAGGCCCATCAGGGTTTCGGCGCGGCCGCCGAGCGCGACGTTGAGCCGCAGCATCTCGTTGAGCCCGCGCGTGATCAGGCCGGCGCGGGCGTTGAGCCCCAGCGACATGCCGTCGGCGACGCCGGTGGCCACCGCCAGCACGTTTTTCATCGCGCCGCCCAGCTCGGCGCCCAGCATGTCGTTGCCGGTGTAGGCGCGGAAGGTGGGGCCGTGCAGCGACTCGGCCACTTCGCGCGCGAAGGCCTCGTCGTCGGAATGCACCGTCACCGCGGTCGGCAGGCCCTGGGCCACTTCCTTGGCGAAGGACGGACCGGTGACCACGGCCAGCGGCACGCCGGGGCCCAGGGCCTCGGCGGCGACTTCGTGCAGGAAGCGGCCCGAGCCCGGTTCGAAACCCTTGGTGGCCCAGGCCACGCCGGCCGCCGGGCGGCGGTGCGGCGCGAGCGCGTGCAGGGTTTCGGTGAAGGCGTGGCTGGGCGTCACCACCAGCACCAGGTCGGCGCCGGCCACGGTGGCGGCGATGTCGGTGCTGGCGCGCAGCGTTACCGGCAGCGCGATGCCCGGCAGGTAACGCGGGTTTTCGTGCGTGTTGGCGATGGCCTCGACCTGGGCGGCGTCACGCCCCCAGATCGTGGTCGGGTGCCCGTTGCGGGCGATCAGCGAAGCCAGTGCCGTGCCCCAGGAGCCACTCCCGAGCACGGCGACCGACGGCTTGGCCGGTTCCATCGGCGTTACGCCCGGATCAGGCGTTGCCGGCCTCGGGGGCCTGGATGGCGCCGCCCTGGGCCTGCTCGGCGCGACGGCGCAGGCCTTCGGCGTACAGGGCCTCGAAGTTGATCGGCTGCAGGTAGAACGGCGGGAAGCCGCCGTTGGCGACCAGCTCGCCCACGGTCTGGCGCACATACGGGAACAGCACGTTCGGGCAGTAGGTGCCGAGCATCATGTCCAGGGTGCGGTCGTCGAAACCGCCCAGGCCGAACAGGCCGGCCTGGTGCACTTCGGCCAGGTACACGGTCTTCTCGGCGAGCTTGCAGGTCACGGTGACGGCGAGCACGACCTCGAACAGGCCGTCGGCGACGCGCGCGACCTTCTGGTTGAGGTTGAGCTCGAGCTGCGGCTGGCCGGGCTCGTTGAAGATCTGCGGCGAGTTCGGGACTTCGAAGGAAACGTCCTTCACGTAGATCTTCTGGATGGTGAACTGCGCCTGCTGCTCGGCGGCGGCGCCGTTGTTCTGCTCGGCCATGGTCGTGCTCCGGGAATGATTCGGTGGAAAGACCGGCGATTATCGCATGCCGGTTGGACCGGGGTATGACAGCCCCGGGCGGTGTGGGCTCAGGCCTTGCCCTTGGCCAGCGGCAGGCCGGCCTGCTGCCAGGCGCCGATGCCGCCCTCGAGCACGCTGACGCGGGTGAAGCCGGCCTTGGCCAGCTTCTGGGCCACGCCCGTGGCGGTCACGCCGGCGTAGCAGACCACGACCACCGGGGACTCCTTGGCCTTGGCCAGCAGCTTGCCCTCCGGGTCGACCTGGCTGGGCAGCAGGTGCCTGGCGCCGATGATGTGGCCCTTCTCGAACTCGGCCTGGCCGCGGATGTCGAGCACCAGGGCGTTCTCGCGGTTGATCAGGTCGGTGAGCTGGGCCGGGCTGACGCCCTTGAAGGGGCGGAACAGGCGGGCGATCTCGGTGTAGACCAGGGCGACGGTCAGGCCGGCGAAGGCCACCGACAGCATCAGGTTGGCTTGGGCGAATTCGATCAGGCGATCCATGGCGGACAGGTCACGGCGACAGCGGGGCCGGCATTATGCGGCCCGCGCGGCCCGGGGCCAAACCGGTCAGCGGGCGGCGCCGAGGTCGGGAAGGCCGCTGGCCAGCCACCAGCGGCCGGCCTCGGGGTCCCAGTGCCAGCGCTGGCGGTCGATGACCAGCTTTTCGACCTGGGTGTTGCGGTTGACGAAGCGGATCTCGACCACCTGCTCGTACAGGCCGTCGCCCGGCTCGTGGGCCGACTTCACTTCGTAACCCGCCACCTGGAACTGCTTGAAGCGCTCGCGGTCGAGGTCGGAGAACCCGGCCCGGCGCTGGTGCTCGGGGTCGACGAACTTCTCGGCCAGCTCGAACTCGCTCCAGCGGATCGCGCTGACGTAGTCGTAGAGCGACTGGTCGAGCGGCGTGCGCTTGCCGCCGACCGAACCGCAGGCCGCCAGCAGCAGGACGAGGAGGAAGGAGAGCAGGCGAAGGGGCGGGTTCATGCGGCCATTATGCATATCCGCCCCCGGGCTGCTCAGTCGCCGCGCAGGGCGGCGAAGCGGGCCGTCAGCTCGGCCACCGGCGCGCCGTCCGGGCCCAGCACCCGCGACACGATGGACGCGCGGGCGCGGCCGCGTTCGCGCCAGGCTCGCAGTACAGCGTCCCAGTCCACGTCGCCCGCCAGCCGCGCCTCGGCCTCGAGGTCGGTGAACAACGGGCGCAGGTAGCGGATCTGGCTGTCGGCCACGTAGACGTCGCTGTCGATGCCGGCGTCGCCGAGCCTGAGCGTGAGCAGGCCCCAGCCGGCCAGGGTCATGATGCTGGCCAGGCTGCCACCGAAGGCGCAGTCCTTGTCGTTGACGTTGCTCGCCAGCGGCGCGTGCAGGCGCAGGCAGTCGCCGTCGTAGGCGGTGGCGCGGATGCGCATCGCCGCCACCGGCGGCATGGCGTCGTAGTGGGCATTGAGTTCGTCGAGCCTGGACATGTGGTGCCGTTTTCCCGGGTGGCTGTGCGAAGCTGGCGGCATGGACAAGGCAACGAGCGCGCCAGCGCTGGCGGGATGGTACGTCATCTCGCTGCGCCCCTCGGGCAGCCACGGGCCGGTGCGGCGCGCGGCGGCGGCGCTGGGTGCGCGCGTGCTGGCGGTGTCGACGCTGGCACTGCGCGAGCGGTCGGCCGGGCCGGCGCTGCAGTCGGCGCTGGCCTGCCCGGTGGTGGTGGTGACCAGCCCGGCGGCGGTGGTGTTCGCGGCGCGCCAGGCCACGCTGCGCGTGTTGCCCGGGCAGCACTGGTTCGCGCTGGGCGAAGGCAGCGCGCGCGCCCTGGCCCGCGCCGGAATACCCGGCGCGATCACGCCGCGCGGCGGCTCCGATTCCGAATCGCTGCTGGCGCTGCCGCCGCTGCAAGGGCCGCTGTCGCGCGTGGGGCTGGTGACGGCGCCCGGCGGGCGCGGGCTGATTCCCGAAACGCTGGCCGCCCGCGGCGCCGAAATCCACCGCGCCGACGTCTACCATCGCGAAGCCATCCGGCCGCGCGCCGCGCAGCTGGCCGCGCTGGCGGCGCTGCCGCCGGCCTCGGCCCTGCTGGTCACCAGCAGCGAGGCCTTCGACGGCCTGTGGTCGTTGCTCGATGCGCCGGCCCGCGACGCACTGCGCCAACGGCCCGTGGTGGCCAGCAGCCCGCGCCTGGCCGTGCAGCTCGCCGGCCTGGGCTTCCAGGCCATCGTGCCGGCGCCGGGCGCGGCGCCCGGCAAGCTGCTTGAGGCGCTGGCCGCCGATGTGGCCCGGGGGCGCTTCCGGTAGGATGAGACAGGTTCCTGCGTTAACCCCCCGCCGTGGACACTGAGCTCGATCCTTCCCCCGATTCCCCTTCGTCCCGGCCGCGCGCCGGGCTGCTGTCGTGGCTGCTGGCGGCCATCGTCGTCGTGGCGCTCGGCGCCGGCGGCTGGTGGGCCTGGCAGCGGTTCGCACCCGCCGACGAAGCCGGCCCCGACCTCAGCCCGGAAGCGCTCGACGCCCGCCTGCTCGACGCCGAACTGGCCCTCACCGGCCTGCGCCGCAACCAGCAGGGCATCGAGCAGCGCCTGACCGACACCCACGCCCGCACCGGCCTGCTTCGCGAGGAAGTGCTGGGCGTCAGCCAGCGCGCCGCCATCCTCGAGGACAACCTGCGCGAACTGTCGGCGCAGGCCGCCGAGGGCAGCGAATCGCTGCGCCTGGACGAGGTGGAGCTGCTGCTCGGCCTGGCCCAGGCGCGCCTGGCCATCGCCGGCGACACCGCGGGCGCCATCCGTGCCAGCCAGCTGGCGCTGCAGGCCCTGGCCCCGCTGACCGACCCGCAGTACATCAACCTGCGCCAGACCCTGGGCCAGGAACTGGCCGCGCTGCGCGCCCTGCCGGCCGACCCGCGCGACCAGGCCGCCGGCGAACTCGACGCGCTCGAGGCCACCCTGCCGCGCCTGTCCAGCCGCGCGCCCGGCACGCCGCCGGCGGCGGGCGACAGCGGTTCGCGCTGGCAGCGCCTGCTCGATGCCATCGTGCAGGTGCGCCCCAGCAGCAGCCAGGACCTGATCTCGCCGGCCGACCGCGCCACCGGCGAGGCCACGCTGGCGCTGGAACTGGCGCTCGCCCGCACCGCGCTCGAACGCCGCGACGACACCGGCTTCCGCGCCAGCCTGCAGCGCATCGACCAGTGGCTGCAGCGCCTGTACGCCGACGACGCCCTGCTGCGCGAACGCCGCGAGCGCCTGGCCGCGCTGGCCAGCCAGCCGCTGGCGCCGGCGCTGCCCGACCAGGGCGCGGCCCTGCAGCAGCTGCGCGACCTGCGCCGCGGCCGGGACGCCACGCCGTGACCCTCTACCGCAGCCTGCTGTGGTGGCTGGCGCTGGCGGTGCTCGGCGCGCTGGGCTGGCACTGGTTCTCGCAGGACCTCGGCGACGTGGTCGTGCGCTTCCGCGGCCTGACCTACACCACCACGCTGGCGTATTTCGTGCTGGCCTGGGGCCTGGTGTGGTTCGGCCTGTGGGCGTTGTGGTGGCTGCTGCGGTTGCCACTGCGGGCCTGGCGCCGGCACGCGCACCAGCTGGCACGCAGCCGCCTGGTGAGCGGCCTGGAAGCGCTGCACCAGGGTCGCTGGCAGCGTGCCGAACAGCTTCTGGCCAAGGCTGCCGACGAACCCGCGCTGCGCACGCCCGCCCTGCTGGGCGCGCGCCGCGCCGCCGCCGCGCGCGGCGACGCCGAGGCCGCGGCGAAACACCAGGCCGCGCTGCTCAGGCACGACGCCGCCGCCGGTGCGCTCGACCAGGCCGAACGCCTGCTCGAGCAAGACCGCGCCGAAGACGCCCTGGCCGCGCTGGCGGGCCTGCCCGCGCCACTGCCGCCGCGCGCCGGCCGCCTGCAGGCCGAGGCGCTGGTGGCCGCCGGCCGCGCCGCCGAGGCGCAGGCCCTGCTCAACGGCCTGCGCCGTGACCAGGCGCTCGACGCCGACGGCCTGGCCGCGCTGGAACTGAAGATCACCGCCGCCAGCCTCGCCCAGGCCTCGAACGCGAACACGCTGCAGCAGGCCTGGCACGCGCTGCCGCAGCGCCTGCAGCACGCCGCGCCAGTCGCCACCGCGTTCGCGCGGCGCGCGGCGCCGCTGGGCCTGGAAGACGCCGGCGCACTGGCCGTGGCCGACGCGCTGGAAGCGAACTGGGACGAGTCACTGGCCGCGCTCTACGGCCGCCTGCCCGCGGGCCGCGACCGCCAGCGCCTGGCGCGCGCCGAAGCCTGGCTGGCGGCACACCCCAGCAGCCCCGGCCTGCTGGCCACGCTGGGCTGCCTGTGCCGCGCGCAGGAACTGTGGGGCAAGTCCGAGGACTACCTGCACCGCGCGCTGGCGCAGGGCGCCGGCGCCGATGCCTGGGAAAGCCTGGGCCACGTGTTCACCGCCCAGAACGACGCCGGCCGCGCCCAGATCGCCTACGCCAATGCGCTGCGCCTGGGCCGCGGCGAACCGGCGCTGCCGCTCGACGGCCGCAGCCTGCGCCAGCAGATCGCCGACCAGGCCGTCGCCGAAATCCGCAACGCTCACGGCATCCCGCTGCTGCCGCCTTAACGCTCGACGATGGCGGCGACGCCCATGCCGCCGGCGGTGCAGATCGAGATCAGCACGCGGCCCTGGCCCTTTTCCTTGAGCAGCTTCGCCGCCGTGGCGACGATGCGGGCGCCGGTGGCGGCGAAGGGATGGCCCAGCGCCAGCGAGCTGCCGACGACGTTGAGCCTGCTGCGGTCGATGCTGCCCAGCGGCGCGTCGAGGCCCAGCTTCTCCTTGCAGAATTCCGCGTCTTCCCAGGCCTTGAGCGTGCACAGCACCTGGGCCGCGAAGGCTTCGTGGATCTCGTAGAAATCGAAGTCCTGCAGCTTCAGGTTGTTGCGCTTGAGCAGCTGCGCCACCGCCCAGCACGGCGCCATCAGCAGGCCTTCGCCGTGCACGAAATCGACCGCGGCCACCTGCGCGTCGCGCAGGTAAGCCTGCACTTCCAGGCCATGCGCCGCGGCCCATTCCTCGCTGGCCAGCAGCGCCGCCGAGGCGCCGTCGGTGAGCGGGGTGGAATTGCCGGCGGTGAGCGTGCCCTGGCCGGAGGTCTTGTCGAAGGCCGGCTTGAGCGTGGCCAGCTTTTCCACCGTGGTGTCGGGGCGCAGGATGTTGTCGCGCTCGACGCCGCGGAAGGGCGCCACCAGGTCCTTGTAGAATCCACGCTCGTAGGCCATCGCGGCCTTGGTGTGCGATTCGAAGGCCAGCTGGTCCTGGGCCCCGCGGGGGATCTTCCACTCCTTGGCCATCATCTCGCAGTGCTCGCCCATCGACTTGCCGGTGCGCGGTTCGCCCACGCCCGGGAACTCCGGCGTGAGTTCCTTGAACTTGAAGCCCTTGAAGGCCTTCAGGCGCGCGCCGAAGCTGCGCGCCATGTTCAGGTCGAGCAGGCGGCGGCGCAGGCGCTTGTTCACCGCGATCGGCACGTCGGACGTGGTGTCGCTGCCACCGCCGATGCCGGCGTCGATCTGGCCGAGCGCGATCTTGTTCGCTACCGTGATGACGGTGTCGAGCGAGGTGCCGCAGGCGCGCTGGATGGTGATGCCCGGCGTGGCCGGCGACAGGCCCGAGCTCAGCGTCGCCTCGCGCGCGAGGTTGAAGTCGCTCGAGTGCTTGAGCACCGCGCCCATGGCCACTTCGCCCAGCGCCTCGCCGTGCAGCTTGAACTTCTCCACCAGCGCGCCCAGCGCCTTGATGGACATGCCGAGGTTGCCGACGTCGTGGTAGGCGGTGTTGTTGCGGCAGAAGGGGATGCGAACGCCGCCGAGGATGGCGACACGACGGGGAAGCGACATCGGGCTCACTCCTTGCTCGTGGATTCGTGGAAGGTCAGGCGGCGGGTTCCAGGCCGGCCGGCACCGGGCCCCAGTCGGGCCGCGAACGCCAGGCGCCGTGGATCCAGGCGCGGAACATCAGGGCCACCGGGTCGTCGGCGGGTTCGCGCGCCAGCAGCGCCAGCAGCGAATGCGGCGGCTGGGCGCGGGCCTCGTCGGCGACGATGGCGTCGAAATAGGCGGTCCACTGCGCGCCGTAGCTGATGCGCGGGGCGGCGTCGCGCAGGCGTTCGGCTTCGCGCGCCGACGCCGCGGCATCGCCGTCGGGTTTGCGCGCCACCACCTGCACCCAGGGCGTGTCGGTGACCAAGGCCAGCACTTCCAGGCCGGCGCCGCGCACGTAGGCTTCCACTTCCTGCGGCACGCAGAACTGGTTGCGCGCCACGTCCTTGCGCTGGCCGGGCGGCAGGCGCGCGGCCTGGTCCACTTCCAGCGAAAAGCGGCGCCAGCCCACCGGGTGGGCCAGGTTCCAGTGGTCGAAGTAGAACAGGCCGCCGGGCCTGAGCACGCGGGCGACGTCGCGCAGGTAAAGCACGAAGTCTTCCTTGTCCATGTGGATGAACACGGCCACGCAGTAGCCCTTGTCCATCGAGGCGTCGTCGAGTGCGTCAAGGCGGCTGCGGCGCAGCGGGCTGAAGGCGCAGTCGCCGGTGCCGGCCAGGCGGCCGCGCGCGACCTCGAGCATGTTCTCGGCGATGTCCAGGCCGTGCCAGTGCGCCACTTCGCCGGCCAGCTCGCGGCCGATGCGGCCGACGCCGCAGCCGAGTTCGAACACCCGGTCTCCGGGCGCGAAATCGAGCGCGGCGCGCGCCTGGGCCGCCGAGAAGGCGCCGGTCAGGCGCAGCGTGCGTTCGTCGTGGCTGCCGTCCACGGCCACCATCGCCCCGGTGGGCGTGCTGGCCTTGTCGTTCCAGAAGGATTTGTAGTCTTGGAAATCCATGCCTGCGGCGGGCTCTGCACCGGCCGTCCATGTCGTGGAAGGTATGATGGGAATCATAACCCGTGACCGCACGCCCCCGTATGTCGAAGCCCGTCCTGAGTGTCCTTGGTGCCCTCGCGCTGGAACTGTCGCCCGGCGCCGAACCCGGCCGCCAGGCGCTGGACGTGGCCGAAGCCGGCGCGCTGGCCGGCCTGGTGGCGCGCGACCTGGCCAAGCTGGTGCCCGAGGCCGCCGGCCTCGACCTGGCGTTGGTGGCGGCACTGTTCGACCCGGTGGAGCTGCTGCGCCCGGGTTACCCGCTGCACGCCGAACTCGAGCGCCTGGTGGCGCGCGCGCCCGGCGCGGCCGGCGGCCGCGTGATCGGCTTCGGCGCCGGTGCCGAGGGCCTGCCGGAAACGCTGCGGCCCTCGGCCGACTTCGCCGGCGGCCCGCTCAAGCTGCTGCCACTGCTGCTGCGCGGTGACGCCGCCGACGTCGCCCCGCTGGGCGAACGCCTGGAGCAGGTGCTGCTCGACACCGGCATGGCCGCGGCCGACACCGCGCTGGCCGCACAGGACGGTTTCGCGGTGGCGGTGGAGCACGCGCGCCTGCTCACGCTCAACGACCTGGCCGCGATGATGGCCCTGCAGTACGAACACGTCGGCCTGGCCCCGCTGTGGCCGCTGCTGGAGGCCGCGCTGCTGGCGCCGGACTGCGAACAATGGCTGGACGCGCCGCCCGAGCCGCTGGCCGTGTACGCCAACAGCGGCGTGCGCATGGCCCTGCTCGACATCGACGCCTGGACCGAAGGCGGCTTCGCGCCGGAAGGCGCCGACGCCGGGCGGCTCACCCGTGCCTTCGAACGCTTCCAGATGCGCCAGCGCCAGCTCGCCGCGGTGCTCGAGGCGCACGGCGTGCCGGTCACCTACGACCACTGCCCTGCCGGGCAGGACCCGCGCGCCATCCTCACCGAGTAGTCCGCGGCGGCCGATAGACTGTGCGGGAAGCGCCGGCACCAGCCCGGCCCTGAGGCCACCCGCATGTCCGCCCGCCTGCTCCTGCCGCTCGCCCTGGCCCTGTTCGCCGCGCTGCCCGCGGCGGCCGGGGAATTGCCCTGCCGCGCCGGCGGCGACGACCCCGGGCGCCCGCGCATCGGCCTGGCGCTGGGCGGCGGCGGTGCGCGCGGTTTCGCGCACGTGGCCGTGCTCAAGGAACTCGAGCGCCTGCGCGTGCCGGTGGACTGCATCGCCGGCACCAGCATGGGCGCGCTGGTCGGCGGCCTGTACGCCTCGGGCCTCGGCGCCGACGAGATCGAAACGAAGATGCGCGAGCTCGACTGGCCGCGCATGTTCAACGACCGCCTCGACCGGCCGCAGCGCAGCTTCCGACGCAAGCGCGACGAGGACCTGGCGCTCATCCCGGGAAAACCCGGCATGGGCAACGAAGGCGTGAAGCTGGCCGGCGGCCTGCTCTCGGGCGAACGCGTGCTGCTGATGCTCGAGCAGCTGACCCAGCCGGTGGCCTCCCGCGCCGATTTCGACGCGCTGCCCATTCCCTTCCGCGCCGTCGCCACCGACCTCAATTCCGGCCAGGCCGTGGTGCTGGGGGAAGGCAACCTGGCCCAGGCCATGCGCGCCAGCATGTCCATCCCGGGCGCGTTCAAGCCGGTGGTCATCGACGGGCGCGTGCTGCTCGACGGCGGCCTGGTGAACCAGGTTCCGGTGGACGTGGTGCGGGCGATGGGCGCCGACATCGTGATCGCGGTGGACGTGGGCACGCCGCTGGCGAAGCTGGACGAAAGCGCCAACCTGTTCCAGATCATCGACCAGATCAGCAGCTTCATGACCGTGGGCAGCGCACGCGGGCAGCTCGATGCGCTGGGCGAGCGCGACATCGCCATCCGGCCGCCGCTGGCCGACCAGGTGGCCACCACCGATTTCGCCAAGCTCGACCTCGCGCTCCGGATCGGCGAACAGAGCCTGGAGGCGGTGCGGCCGCGGCTGGCGGCGCTCGGGGTCGAGGCGGGCCAGTACGACACGCTGGCTGCGGCGCGCCCGGCGCCGTCCGACGAGGTACCGGTGGTGCACTTCGTGCGCCTGGACAACCGCAGCCGCTACGACGACACCTTCCTGCTCTCGCGCATCGACATTGCGCCGGGCCAGCCGCTGGACACCGAACGACTGCAGCGCAACCTGCTCGAGCTCTATGGCCTCGAGACCATGGACCAGGTCTCCTACGACCTGATCGAGGAAAAGGGCAAGACCGGGGTGGTGGTCATGGTGGTGCCGCACCGGCACGGGCCGAACTACCTCGAGACCGGCCTGAGCCTGTACTCGGACTTCAGCGGCGACTTCTTCGTGAACCTGCGCGCCGGCGTACTGCGCGCGCCGGTGAACCGCCTGGGCGGCGAATTGCGCGGCCTGCTCCAGCTGGGCGACGAAACCGGCCTGCTGGTGGACTATTACCAGCCATTGGGCGTCGAGGGCGATTATTTCTTCACCGCGCAGGCCAGCTACGAAAGCCCCAAGTTCGGCCTGTTCGACGACAATGGCGAGCGCCTGGCGAACTACCGCGTGCCCAACTTCGGCATCGACCTGGCCGTCGGCCGCGAGTTCGGCAACTACGGCGCCGCCACCCTGGGCCTGCGCCGTCGCTACGGCGAGGTGGAGCTGGAAATCGGCAACCCGCAGTTCGCCGGCCTGGACTACGACCAGGGCGAGGTGGAGCTGGCGCTCACCTACGACCGCATCGACAGCACCTACCTGCCGCGCGCGGGCACCTACGCGGTGCTCAGCGAGGTAGTGTCGCGCACCGGCCTGGGCGCGGACGTGGACTACACGCAGTCGAACCTGGACCTGGTGTCGGCGCGCGCCATCGGCAAACACTCGGGTTTCGGCGGCTTCCGCTACCACGTCACCAGCGACGACGACATCCCGGTGCCCGGCCTGTTCCGGCTCGGCGGCCTGACGCGATTCGCCGGCTACCGGCCGAACGAGCGCCTGGCGCAGAACTACGCGCTGGTCTATGCCGGCTACACCTACGAACTGGGCCGCGTGCTCAGCCGCTCGGCGGTGCTGGGTGGCACGATCGAACTCGGCCGCACCTGGGGCCGCGGCCAGGACCTCGACGACGGCAGCTCGGAACTGCACGGCAGCGTGTACTTCGGCTTCGATTCCTGGCTGGGCCCACTGCAGCTCGGCTACGGCATCCGCGAGGGCGGCGAAGGCATCCTGCTGCTGGAACTGGGCCGCCCGCGCTGAAGCGCGCTCAGCGGCCCCAGTAGCCCAGTTCGCGGCGCAGCTGCAGGCCGCGCCACCAGCCCGCCAGCGGCTTGCGCCGCAACGTGCCCAGTTCGCCCGCCAGCAGCGCCTCGGTGGCGGCCAGCACGCGTTCGCTGGCGCGGCCGTCGCGCCAGGGATGGATGGTTTCGGCGTAAGCGTCGATGGCCTGCTGCAGCTCCGCGCCGGGCGCGAACGCACGCGCCAGCATTTCCGGCAGCTTCGCCGGGTCGTCGAAATCGAGCATGTGCGGCTTCGGCGCGCGGTTGCGGAAAGTGACCACCGGCTTGCGCTGCACCACGAATTCCGACACCACCGAGGTCGTGTCGGCCAGCAGCACGGCGGCGGCGCGCTGCGCGCTGACCAGCTGTTCGGTTTCGACGAAGGCGGCGTTCGGGCCCGCCAGCGCGCGGTAGCGCTCGAACAGCGCCGGCGGGCACTTGGGATGCAGCGTGAGCAGCCAGTAGCGGTCGCCGCGCGCGACTTCGGCGGCGATGGCGGCGTGCAGGTGCGGGGCGGCGCTGAGGCGTTCGGTGAAGGTGGAGGCGAAGAACACCACCGGCCGCCCCGCCGCCGGCGCGCGCAGCGCCTCGGCGTCGGCGTCGTGGCCACGGAACAGCGGGTCGAGCTTGGTCCAGCCGGTTTCGACCACGGCGAAGTGGCCCTGCCTTTCGGCGAGCGCGCGGAAAGGCGCGGTGGTGGCGGGGCCCTGCGTGCAGTAAAGGTCGAACACGCCGCGCACGCGGAAGTGGCCGCGGGCGTCGCTGCGTTTTTCGACGTTGAAGCCGTGGAAGAGCTGCACCTTGGCGCCGGAAGCAAAGGTGGGCACGTCGTTGGCCGCGCTGAACACCGCACGTGGCCGCAGCGCCACGGCTTCGCGCACGTCCACCGCACGCACCGGTGCCGGCAGCGCGCAGCCCGCGGCGCCGCGCGTTAGTAGCGCGTGAACGCCGTGCCCTGCGGCTTGCAGCGCCGCCGCGAGCGGACCCAGAATGGGAAGCCCGTAGCGTTCCGTCGCGAACAACAGGTACTCCGCCATCAAGACCCCTCCGCCCCGCCTCTCGGCCTGCATTATCACGTTGAACGAGGCCGACCGCCTAGGCGATTGCCTGGCCTCGCTGGCGTTCTGCGACGAGCTGGTGGTGGTGGATTCGTTTTCCACCGACGACACCGTGGCCATCGCCCGGGCACACGGTGCCCGCGTGCTTCAACGCGCCTTCGAGGGCTACCGCAGCCAGAAGCAGTTCGCGGTGGAACAGGCGGCGCACGACTGGGTGCTGTGCCTGGACGCCGACGAGCGCGTGGACTCCACCCTGCGCACCGCCATCGAGGCCGAGCGCGCCGGCGGCTTCGAGGGCGCGGCGGGTTACCGCTTCGCGCGGCTGTCGGAATATTTCGGGCGTTTCCTTCGCCACGGCAACGCTTACCCGGACCGCGTCCTGCGCCTGTTCGACCGCCGCCGCGGCGGCTGGCGCGGCAGCCGCGAGGTGCACGAGTCGGCCAGCGTCGACGGCGCGGTGAAGACGCTGCGCGGCGACCTGGTGCACTTCCCCTATCCGACCTTCGAGCGGCAATTGCTCAAGACCCAGCGCTATGCCCGGATGATGGCCGAGCACGATTTCCGCCGCGGCAAGCGCGCAACCCTGGCCAAGCTGGTGCTGGCGCCGGCCTGGCGTTTCTGGCGCGGCTACCTGCTGCGCGGCGGTTTCCTCGACGGCTGGCACGGGCTGGTATATGCCTACGTGCGCGCCAACTACGTGCGCCAGAAGACGGTGATGCTGTGGCTGCTGCAGCAGGGCCAGCCGGTGGCGGACCCGCCGCCACGCGACCGCCCGTGAGCGCCGCTCAGGGTGTCGGCGTCGGCGCCTCGTACATGCGGTAGCCCGCGTCCACCATGCCAAGGCGCTCGTAGGTGCGCTGCGCGGCGGCGTTGTCGCGCTCGACGTACAGGCGCAGGCCGCATACCCGCGGCGTCATCTCGGCGCGCGCGTGCACGTGCCGGTAGAGCGCGGCGTACACGCCCTGGCGGCGGTACGCCGGCGCCACGTATACGCTCTGGATCCACCACCAGTCGCCATTGCGCCAGTCGCTCCACTCGTAGGTGAGCATGAGCGTGCCGGCGGCTTCGCCGTGGTGTTCGGCCACCAGGTAGGCGCCACGGACGGGCTCGTCGAGCACGGCGCGGATGCCGGCTTCGACGGTGGCCGGGTCGAGCTGCTTGTGCTCGGTTTCCAGCGCCATCGCGCAGGCCCAGTCGCGCAGCCGCGGCACGTCGTCCACCCCGGCGGGGCGGACGACGATGAGCGACTCGGCGGCCTCGCGGCTCATTCCTGCGGCGCCGGGCCGGCCGGCGAAGTGTCGGTGGGCGGCGCGTTGACCAGTTCAATGACGCCGCAGGCGATGCGGCCGCCGGCGTTGCCGGTGGGCTGGGTGGCGTAGTCGTCGGCCTGGGCATGCACGATCACGGCGCGGCCCACGATGTCGTTCGGGCCGCCGCTGGCGATCTCGAGGCCGGCCAGCACCTGGTCCACCGCGGCGCTGCCGTCGGCGGCCACGTCGAGGTTGGGCATGTCGCCGGCGTGGTGCGGGCCGTCGCCGTGGCGGTTGCCGTGCGGTGCGCCGGCCGGGTTGAAGTGGCCGCCGGCGCTGCTGCCGTCGGGCGCGCTGCAGTCGCCGGTTTCATGCACGTGGAACCCATGCTGGCCGCCCGCCGGCAGGCCGGTGATGGTGCCGGAAATACGCACGCCGCCGTCGGCGAGGTCGAAGGCCAGTTCGCCGGCCACGCCGCTGTCCTGCAGCGGGGCCAGCACGACGCGCGCGGAGGCGGCCAGCTGGGTCATGCCGCCGGCGGCATCGGCGGGCGCGGTTTCGGCCGGGGCCACGGGCGCGGGCGCGGGCGCAGCGGCTTCCGGCGCAGCCTCGGGCGCGGACGGGCTGCAGGCCGCCAGGGCGAAGGCGCAGGCCGCGGCGATCAGGGTCCTTTTCGGGTTCATGGGCGGGTCCTCGGGTCGGAAGGGCAAAGGGTGCGCGCAGCGGTGCCGGCGCGCAATCAAGGTTCGCGCCGGCGCCGGGCGCCGAGCTTGCGGGTGAGCGTGTTGCGGCCCAGGCCCAGGCTTTCGGCGGCCTTCTGCCGGTGGCCGTGGCTGTGTTCGAGCGCGGTTTCCAGCAGCACGTTGTCGAACTGGGTGCGCAGCCGCGCGTGCAGGTCGGCCTCGCCGCGGGCCAGGGCCGCGCGTACGTCTTCGGCCAGTTCGCGCTGCCAGTGGCCGGCGCGCGCCGCCGCGCCGCCGCGCAGGGCCTGGCCGAGGTCGCGCACCGTGATGGTGTCGCCGGGCGCCAGCGCGGCCAGGCGCCAGCACAGGTTTTCCAGCTCGCGCACGTTGCCGGGCCAGTCGTGCCGCTGCAGGCGTTCGAGCGCGGCTGCATGGAAGTGCTTGGGCGGCGTGCCCAGCCTGGCCGCGGCGCGGGCCAGGAAACGCGCGGCCAGCGCCGGCACGTCGGCCTTGCGCTCGCGCAGCGGCGGCAGGTGCAGGCGCACCACGTCCAGGCGGTGCAGCAGGTCGGCACGGAAGCTGCCGTCGCGCACCCTGGTTTCGAGGTCCTGGTGGGTGGCGGCGATGACGCGCACGTCCACGCGGATCAATTCGCGGCCGCCGACGCGGAAGAACTCGCCTTCGGCCAGCACGCGCAGCAACCGCGTCTGCAGCGCGGCCGGCATGTCGCCGATTTCGTCCAGGAACAGGGTGCCGCCGTCGGCCTGCTCGAAGCGGCCGACGTGGCGCTTCTGCGCCCCGGTGAAGGCACCGGCCTCGTGGCCGAACAGTTCGCTTTCGAGCAGCTCGGCGGGAATGGCGGCGGTGTTGAGCGCCACGAAGGGCTTGTGCGCGCGCGGCGATTCGCGGTGCAGCGCGCGCGCCACCAGCTCCTTGCCGGTGCCGGTTTCGCCGGTGACCAGCACCGACAGCGGCGCCTGCGCGAGCCGGCCGATGGCGCGGAACAGTTCGCGCATGGCCGGCGTGTCGCCGACCAGTTCGTCGCCTGTTTCCGGCAGCGGTTCGGCACGCGGCGCCTCGGGCCGGGGCAGCGCGCGTGCCGCCAGCGCCACGGCTTCGTCGAGGTCGAAGGGTTTGGAGAGGAATTCGTGCGCGCCGCCGCGGAAGGCGCCGGCGGTACTGGCCACGTCGGTGTAGGCCGACATCACCACCACCGGCAGCTCCGGGCGCGACGACTTCAGCGAATCCAGGAAGGCCAGGCCGTCCACGCCGGGCATGCGCACGTCGGTGAACACCAGGTCGGGCGTCTCGCCGTCGCGCAGGGCCGCCAGCGCCTCGCGCGCGCCTTCGAACGCCGCCACCGCGTAACCCGCGTCGCGCAGGGCCTGGGCCAGCACGAAACGCACGGCGCGGTCGTCGTCCACGACCCAGACGCGGGGCGGCTGCGAAGGCGAAAGGGGCATGCGGCGGGCCTCGGGGGTTCGCACCATCATAGTGCAAGCGGGCGGGCCGGGCTCAGGCCTCCGGCGAGGTTTCCCCGTCGTCGGGCACCGGGATGAGCAGCGTGAATACGGTGTGCCCGGGCCGCGAGCGGTAGCCCAGCGAACCGCCGTGTTCGCGCGCCACCTGCTGGGCCAGCGGCAGGCCCAGTCCGGTGCCCTCGGCGCGGCCCGACACCAGTGGCAGGAAGATGCGTTCGGCCAGGTCCTCGGGCACGCCGCGGCCGTCGTCGGCGATGTCCACGCGCACGGCCAGGCGGTGCGCGCGGTCGCCCATGAGCACGTGGTGCTCGGCGCGCGTGCGCAGCTGCACCTGCGAGGCGCCGGATTCGAGCGCGTTGCGCACCAGGTTCCACAGCGCCTGCACCAGGCGGTCGGCGTCGCCGGGGAATTCCGGCAGCGACGGGTCGAAGTCGCGCACGAGCTTGATCGCCCAGCCGGCCTCGACCTCGGCCAGCTGGCGCACGCGCTCGAGCACGGCGTGGATGTTCGTGGGCGCGAACGCGCGCGGCGGCGCCGGGTTCATCAGGCGGTCGACGAGGGCAGCGAGGCGGTCGACTTCGGAGCCGATCAGGTCCACCAGTTCGCGCGCATCTTCGCCCTCGATGCGGCGCGCCAGCAGCTGCGCTGCGCCCTTCATGCCCGCCAGCGGATTGCGGATTTCGTGCGCCAGCCCCTTGAGCGCGGCCGACAGCGCGGCCGGCAGGGCGGTGGCGGGATCTTCGCCGGGGAATTCGTCGGCCGGGTGTGCTTCGACGCGCACGCCACCGTCTTCCCCGCGCGCCAGCCACAGGTCGGCGAAGTGTTCACTCGCGCCCGGAAAGGCCAGGCGCGCGCGGCGCACCCGCAAGGCTTCGCCGGATTCGGGCAGGCGCGGCAGCAGTTCGGCCAGACGCCCGCCTTCGGCGTCGAGTTCGGCCAGCGCCAGGCCCTGCAGGCGCCGCGCGCTGATGCCGAGCCAGCTGGCGAAGGCCGGGTTGCAGCCCTGCAGCCGGCCCCCGGCGTCGAGCCAAGCCAGCGGCGTAGCGAGCTGTTCGGCTTGGGGCGGGGAAGCAGGCGTCATGGCCGCCAGCATAGTGGAGCCGGCGCCGCCTGCGCGGCCCTAGCCGACGAAGCGCCGCAGCGGCGTGTGCCGCACCAGCACCTGGTAAGCGAGCAGGCAGCCGGCCAGGGTGCCGGCGCTGGCGAGCGCGAATTTCAGCGGCCAGGCCAATTCGAGGTCCATCAGCAGGTACTGCAGCGCGAACAGCAGCGGCAGGTGCAGCAGGTAGGTGAAGTAGGACGACTGCGCCAGGTAGTGCATCACCGGGTTGGGCCGGTCGAGCAGCCGCTGGCCCAGCAGCAGGCACAGCACGGTGAGCCAGGCGCTGAGGCCGGCTTCGAGCGTGGCCATGGCCCAGGACGCGGTCAACCGTTCCGGGCCGGGGGGCTCGGCGCCCAGGCGCCAGAGGAACAGCGCGTAGAAAGCCGCGCAGGCGAGCGCCAGCCCCGGCAGCCACGCTTGCACCCGCGGCAGCCAGGCCGGGTTCGCGTGCAGCAGCGCGCCGAAGGCGAAGAAGGCGCCATAAAACCCGATCGCCCAGAACTGCGGCAGGAAGCCTTCCGGGGCCGGGTGCGGCGCGCTCACCGACGCCAGCGCCGGCACCAGCAACAGCGGCAGGCCGGCCAGCAGCCAGGCGGGCGAGCGCCGCATCAGCGCCTGCGCGAACCGCCCCAGGCCCAGCGTGCGCGCCACCCAGTGCAGCACGGTGAACAGCAGCAGGTAATACAGGAACCACAGGTGGCCGGTGGACAGCGGCGCGGGCGCGGCATCGGGGCTTTGCATGTGTTCGCGCAGCATCGCCAGCATCGGCGAGGGGTGTTCGACGTTGAGCGCCGCCCACACCGTGCTGCCCGCCAGCGCCGCCATCACCAGCGGCCAGCCCAGCACGAAGGGCACGGCGATGCGGCGAGCGCGCTGGCGCAGAAGCGCGCCCTGCCCGCGGCGCGCGAGCACCCAGGCGGCGAAGAAGCCCGCGACCACGAAGAACAGCGGCATGCGCACCAGGTGCAGGCCCCAGGCCAGGGCATCCACCCACGCGCTGGTTTGCCGGTCGGCGGTCGGAAACCAGAGGTGCACGAGCGGGCTGTAGGCCAGCGCCGCGTGGAACAGCACGCCGGCCAGCATGGCCAGCGCACGCAGGTGGTCCATGTAGTGCAGGCGCGCGTCCACGGCGGGGGCGTGCGCGGCGTTCAATAGAACGCCGCCCTGCGTGCGTGGTGCCAGGCGGTCGCGCCGAGCACCAGCACCGACAGGCCCGCCAGCGTGGCCAGGATCAGCACCGCCGGCATCGTCCAGGCGATCGCGTCCTGCGCGATGCGGCCCTGGATTTCCGGCACCTGCCCCAGCGCCATCAGGTAGGGATTGATCAGCACCATCGTGCCGATCATGGCAAAGGTGTCCCAGCCCTCCGATTCCACCGACATCACCACCGCCAGCGACACGGCGTAGGCGAACAGGATGTAGGCGAACACCAGCAGCGCGTACACGAACAGGCCGTCGGGAAGTGGCGTCAGCAACACCGTGGCCAGCGTGCCCGCCAGGATCACCAGGAACGGCACCGCGAAGGTGAGCAGGTTGCCCGCCAGCTTGGACACCGTGAAGTCGAGCGGCGACACCGGCAGGCTCATCACGAAGGCCAGGGTCTGCTCCTTGCGCTCGGTCATCAGCGAAGTGCCGATGGAAAAGCAGGCGACCGACACCAGCACGATGATCAGCATCAGCGAACCGACGTAGAAGGCCCAGGGCTTCGCCAGCCCCACGAAACACAGGGCGACCATGCCGGCCAGCACGTAGAAGGCCAGCTGCTTCTGGAACAGCTGCCAGTCCTTGGCGACCAGCAGGCGGATGACAGGCGTGTTGAGTTTCATGCCACGGCTCCCGAGCGGACGGCGGTGATGAAGATGTCCTCCAGGCTCATCGGGTCGGCGCGCTGTACCTGCAGGCCCCGTTCCGCGAGGCGCGCCGGGAGGTCGTCGCGCCAGGCGCGCACCTTGAGCTCGACCAGGCTGCCGTTGGCGCGCGCGCTGGCGATGTCCGGCCAGTCGGCCAGTTCCGCGGGCAACGGGCCCTGGCAGACCAGCCGCCGCCAGTTCTCGAGGAAGGCGTGTTTTTCCGCCGACGCCACCAGGCGGCCCTGGTGCAGGAAGGTGATGGTGTCGGCGAGCTGCTCGACGTCGTGCGTGTTGTGCGAGGAGAACAGCACGCTGCGGCGCTCGTCGCGCAGCACGTCGGCCAGCGCTTCCAGCACTTCGATGCGGGCCACCGGGTCGAGGCCGGTGGTGGGTTCGTCGAGCAGCAGCAGCCGGGGCCGCCGCGCCAGGCACAGCAGCAGCAGCGACTTCACCCGCTGGCCATGCGAGAAGCCGCCCACCGCCTGGTCGGGGCGCAGGTCGAAGCGCTGCATGAGCTCGGCGGCGTAGTCGTCGTCCCAGCCCGGGTAGATGCGGCGCACCAGGTCGATGTGCCAGCGCAGGCTCTTGCCGCGGTACAGGCGCATGTCCTCGGAGGCGTAGCCGATGTCCGCCTTCGCAGCCACCTGGTCGCCGGGCAGGCGGTGGCCGAGCACCATCACCTCGCCGGCGTCGGGCGCGGCCAGGCCGGTGAGCAGGCGCATCAGGGTGGTCTTGCCGGCGCCGTTCACGCCGACCAGGCCCATCACCTGTCCTTCGGGAAGGGTGAGCGACACGTCCCGAAGCGAAAAATCCGGGTAGCGCTTGCTGATGCCAGCCAGGGAAAAGGCGTGGGTCATGGCGTGGGTCCTTTCGGGGTTCCGGGGTCGGCGCCGGGCTCGTCGGCCTGGTCGAGCAGCCGCTGCAGTTCGGCGCGGGTCAGCCCGAGCCGGGCGGCGATGGCGAGCAGCGCGTCGAGCTGGCGCCGCAGTTCGTCGTGCATCAGCGCCGTCGGCAGGTCGCTGCGTTCGGCGACCACCGAGCCCTTGCCCTGGCGGGTGGCGATGACGCCGGCGCGCTCGAGGTCCTCGTAGGCGCGGCGAACGGTGATGACGCTGACCCGGCTGGCGGCGGCCAGTTCACGGATCGAAGGCAGCGACTGCCCGGGCGCCCAGTCGCCAGCCATCACCTTGGCGGTGACCTGGTCGACGATCTGCTGGTACATCGGCCGCGGGTCGCTGGCCGACAGGAACAGTTCCATGGGCACCGGCTAACTGTGCTGCTTTGATATGCACAGTATGCACAGTGTCTTTTCAGGGCGCAAGCCCCCGGCGCTATTGGGCGGGCAGCGCGCCGGCGTAGAGGGCCAGCAGGCTCAGCGTGTCGATCAGGCCGTGGGCGATGACCAGCGGCCAGAGCGATTTCGTGCGCAGGTAGAGCAGGCCGAACACCAGGCCCAGGCTGCCGGTGACCAGGACGCCGGTGGGGCCCTGGTAGGCGTGGGCCAGGCCAAACACCAGGCCCTGGACGGTCGCGGCCAGCAGACCGGCGCCTCGGCGCGCACCCAGCAACGCCTGCAGCCGGCCCTGCAGGAAGCCGCGGAACAGCAGTTCTTCGCCCAGCGCGGCGGTGGTCCAGGCGATGGCCAGGATGCCCAGCAGCGCGGGCAGGTTGCCCTGCACCGAACCGATCCTGCCGGACTGCATCGGCGGCCAGCCCAGCCCCTGCGTGGCCACCACCATGGCGACGACGGCCACCAGGTAACCCAGCACCGCGATACCCAGCGAAGAAACCAGCAGCCGCAGCGGCCGCGACGGCCGCACCAGGCCCAGCGCCGACCAGGATTCGCCGCCGCGCCGCAGCAGCAACACGGCCGCAACGCTGGCCAGCACCACGGCCACCGGCCCGGCCATCGCCAGGCCCAGAGCGGGCAGGCCGAAGTAGGTGGCAAGGAAGACGAAACAAACGACCAGCAGCTGGCGGACCATGGCGGACTCGCGGGTTGGGGGCACGCAAACAGGCTGCGGGAAGCAAAAGCGAACCGCCCTATACTTTTCGCGCCCCCGCCGCCGGAGCCGCGCTTGGCCCCTCGTGCCCGACCTTCGCCGGACCGTCCTACGCGCCAGCCGCGCAGCGCCGCCACGCGCGACCGCATCCTGGCCGCCACCGAGGCCCTGCTGGCCGCGGGCGACGCCGAGGCGCTGACCATCGAGCAGGTGGCCGAACGCGCGCACGTGTCGGTGGGCGCCATCTACAAGCGCTTCCGCGGCAAGGATTCGTTGCTGCCGTTGGTGCTCGAACGCGTGCACGAGCAGCAGTTCCAGCACCTGCGCGAGATGCTGGCGCAGCCGCGCTGGGCCACGGCCGGCCTGGGCGAGCGCATCGACGGCCTGCTGGCGGGCTTCGCGGACAGCCAGGTGACGCGGCAGCGGCTGATCCGCGCGCTGGTGGTGGGCTACTGGCAATCGCCCGACCAGCACGGCCAGGCCGAACGCAGCGCCGAACTGATGGCCACCATGCACGCCTGGCTGTCCGAACGCGCCGGCGAGATCCGGCACCCGGAGCCGCGGCTGGCGATTTCGCTGGGGCTGTTCACCACGCTGCAGACGCTGCAATCGGCGATCGTGCTCGAGCGCGTCCCGCCGGAACTGGGGCTGGCGCGTTTCGTCGCCGAGCAGGCGCGCATGTTCCGCGCCTACCTTGGGCTGGACGCCGGCGACTGAAACACCGCGGCCCGTCGCGCGCCGGCCACGCTTCGCCGCATCCGCGCTGACCGCCGGCGGGGCCGTCGCTAGGCTTCGTGTCCCAGCCGCACCCCCGCGGCCCGATGGAGCTTTCGATGATCAAGCTGTTCTGGACCAGCCTGCTGATGCTGGCCGCCTGGGCCTGCCCCGGCGCCGGCGAGTGCCGCGGACTCACCGGGGCCGAGCGTGCCACCCTGCTGGCCATGGCCGCCGAGAGCGACGCGCACTGGGACGCCGCAGACGCCGGCAAACTGGCGGCGATGTTCGCGCCCGACGCGGATTTCCGCCTGGCCGACCGCGTGGCCTTCGACTCGCGCGAAGGCATCCTCGACTACTTCACGCGCTCCTTCGCCGGGCGCCCGGCCGGCATGCACCACGTCACCGAAATCGTGGCGCTGCGCGAAGTGGCGCCGGGCGTGGTGATGGCCGACGGCCACGTGCGGCTCGAGCGCGAAACGGCCGACGGCGGCCGCGAACTGCTGCGACGTTTCGTCAACCACACGCTCGTGGTGCGCGAAGGCGAGGGCTGGCGCTTCAAGGCGCTGCGCGCGCATCCACTGCCGGTGGGCGCGCCCTCGGCTCAGGCGGCAGCCCCGGCGGTGGGTTCGTAGATGACGAAGCGCTTGGTGGTGACCTCGACCACCTCCCAGGTGCCGCGGAACCCGGCCGGAATGACGAAGGCGTCACCCGCGCGCACCGTAAGCACGTAGCCATCCTCGGCCGTCAGCACGCTCACGCCGGACAGCAGCAGGCAGTATTCCTGCTCGGTGTAGGCGACGCGCCACTTGCCCGGCGTGCAGCGCCAGCGACCGACGAAGAAACTGCCCGCCGGATCGGCATATTCCAGCCAGGTCGACTGCACCGGCGAGCCGGCAATGACGCGATCGGTCGCGACTGGCCCCTCCTCGGGCACGACCGCGAGCGGCAGTTTGACCACCCTGGGCGTCGACATCGGTCACCTCGGTCTTGCATGGGCACGATGGTAGTCGCGGGGGGGGGGGGGGGGGGGGGGGGGGGGGGGGGGGGGGGGGGGGGGGGGGGGGGGGGGGGGGGGGGGGGGGGGGGGGGGGGGGGGGGGGGGGGGGGGGGG
>JAIBEO010000063.1 GCA_019459185.1 Rhizobium sp.
CCCAGGAACGGCGGCATCTCGCGCAGGTGCTGGCGGGGGGCCCCCCCCCCGCCCCGGGGGGGGGGGGGCCGCCCCCCGCGCCCCCCCGTGCCGGTGGGGCCCAGCATCTTGTGGCCGGTGAAGGCGTAGAAATCGCAGCCCAGGGTCGGGATATCCACCGCGCGGTGCGGCAGCGCCTGCGAGCCGTCCACCAGGGTGGGGACGCCGCGCTTGCGCGCCTCGCGGCAGATTTCCGCCACCGGGTTCACCGTGCCCAGCACGTTCGATACGTGCGTGAAGGCCAGCAGCTTCACCTCGGGCGTGAGCTTGGCGCGCAGGTCGTCGAGGTCGAGCGCGCCCTCGGGCGTCAGCTCCACCACCTTGATCACCGCGCCGGTGCGCTGGGCCACCAGCTGCCAGGGCACGATGTTGGCGTGGTGCTCCATGCGCGTGAGCAGGATGGCGTCGCCCGCCTGCAGGCGCGGCAGCGCCCAGCTGTAGGCCACCAGGTTGATGGCGAAAGTGGTGCCGGAGGTGAGCACCAGCTCGTCGCGCGGCACGTTCACGAACGCCGCCAGCTTCGTGCGCGCGCCTTCGTAGGCCTCGGTGGCCTCGCTGCCCAGCGCATGCACGGCGCGCGAGACGTTGGCGTTGTGCTCGCGGTAGAACTCGTCCACCGCGTTGATCACCTGCTGCGGCTTCTGCGAGGTGTTGGCCGAGTCCAGGTACACCAGCGGCTTGCCGTGCACCTGGCGGGTGAGCACCGGGAAGTCGGCGCGGATGCGCAGCCAGTCGGGGCGGGGGCTCATGCGGCGTCCTTGCGTTCGAGGCGGGCGGCGACGGCGGCGCCCAGGGTTTCGGCCAGCGCGGCGTCCTGCAGCATCGCCAGCGGCTCGCGCAGGAAGGCTTGCACCAGCAGGCCACGCGCCTGTTCGCCGGGAATGCCGCGGCTGCGCAGGTAGAACAGCGCGGTCTCGTCCAGCCGGCCCACGGTGGCGCCGTGCGCGGCCTTCACTTCGTCGGCGTGGATGACCAGCACCGGCTGGGTGTCGATCTCGGCGGCGTCGGAGAGCAGCAGGTTCTTGTTCGACAGTTCGGCCTCGCTGCCGTCGGCGCCGGCGCGGATCTCGATGCCGCCGTGGAAGGCGGCGCGGCCGCGCTGGTCGGCCAGGCCGCGCCAGGGCAGTTCGCAGCGGGTGTCGCGGGCCTGGTGGGTGATGCCCAGGCGGGTGTCGAGCTGGCGGCGGCCGTCGGCGAGCAATACGCCGCCGGCGTGCACCGCGGCGCCTTCGCCCTGGAGCGCGACGTTGAGCTCGTGCCGCGACAGGCCGGCGCCGAGCTCGAGGTCGGCGCGGCGGTATTCGGCGCCCGAGGCCAGCACGGCATCGGTACGCGCGAACAGCGTGGCGCCGCCGTCTTCGTCCTGCAGCCGCGCATGCACCAGGCGCGCGCCGCCGGCCAGGTGGGCGTGCAGCACGTGGTTGGCCAGGTTGCGGTGCGCACCCAGTCCCAGGTGGTGCTCCACCAGCGTGAGCGAGGCGCCCCTGCGCAGTTCCACCAGGTGGCGCAGGTGCGGCGCCAGGTCGGGGCCCGCGGGCGCGCCCACGAAGACCAGGTGCAGCGGCGCGGCCACCGCGGTGTCGGCCGCCACGCGCAGCAGCGCGCCTTCGGTGGCGAGCGCGGCGTTCAGGCGCGCGAACACCTCGTCGGCGCGTTCGAAGCGGCGGCCAAGCACCGACACCGCGCGCGGGTCGTCGCCGGCCAGCGCCTGCGACAGCGGCCGCAGTTCCACGCCCGCCGGCAGGCCGGTGGCGTCGGACAGCGCGGCGTCGAAGGTGCCGTTGACGAACACCAGTCGCGGCGCGGGAATGTGCGCCAGCGCGGCGGGGTTCACGGATGCGGTGGCGGTGGCGATGGCGAATCCACGCGCCGACAGCGCGCGCAGCGAGGTGTATTTCCAGGCTTCCACGCGCGCGCCCGGCAGACCGTCGGCCAGCGCGGCCGCCAGCGCGGCGCGGCGCGCCTCGCCCAGGCCCTGGGCGTCCACCAGCGCGGCGGGCAGGGCCTGGAAACCCTGCTTCAGGGAGTCGAGCAGGGTGCTCACGGCGTGGCCTGCGCGCCCGGCGCGATGCGGTCCTTCACCCAGGCGTAGCCGTGCGCCTCGAGCTCGAGCGCCAGTTCGGGGCCGCCGGTCTCGACGATGCGGCCGTCGGCCAGCACGTGCACCACGTCGGGCTTGATGTAGTCGAGCAGGCGTTGGTAGTGGGTGATGACGAGGAAGGCGCGCTCCGGCGAGCGCATCAGGTTCACGCCGTCGGCCACGGCCTTGAGCGCGTCGATGTCCAGGCCCGAATCGGTTTCGTCGAGGATGGCGAGCTTGGGTTCGAGCAGGGCCAGCTGGAAGATCTCGTTGCGCTTCTTCTCGCCGCCGCTGAAACCCTCGTTGACGCCGCGGTGCAGCAGCTCGTCCTTGAGGTGCAGCACGGCCAGCTTCTCGCGCACGCGCTTGAGGAACTGCATGGAGTCGAGCTCGGGCTCGCCGCGCGCCTTGCGCTGGGCGTTGAGCGCGGCGCGCAGGAAATAGGTGTTGTTCACGCCCGGGATCTCCACCGGGTACTGGAAGGCCAGGAACACGCCGGCGGCGGCGCGCTCTTCCGGCTCCAGCGCCAGCAGGTCGATGCCCTCGAGCTGCACCGAACCCTCGGTGACCTCGTAGCCCTCGCGGCCGGCCAGGATGTTGCCCAGCGTGGACTTGCCGGCGCCGTTTGGGCCCATGATGGCGTGCACCTGGCCCGGCTTCACCTCGAGCGAAAGGCCCTTGAGGATTTCCTTGCCGGCGACGCTGGCGTGGAGGTTTTTGATCTTGAGCATGTTCAGTTCCAACTTCTTGGTTGTCGTTGGAGCGGCTTCAGCCGCGAAGCCCTTCGCGAAAAGCTTCGCGGCTGAAG
>JAIBEO010000066.1 GCA_019459185.1 Rhizobium sp.
CCGCGGCCGCCCAGCCCACCGCGCCGGCCACCCCGGCGCCGCAGCCGGCCCCGCCCGCCCCCGCCCCCCCCGCCCCCCCCCCCCCCCCCCCCCCCGCGCCCCCCCCCCCTCCCCACCTCCCCCCCCCCCCCCCCCCCCCCCCCCCCCCCCCCGCTCCTACAGGTGTCAGGCGGCGCCGCCCAGAAGGGCGTCAATGACGGCCATGCGCGTGGGCAGGCCGTTGGCCACCTGGGCCAGGATCACCGACTGCGGGCCGTCGGCCACGCCACCGTCGATTTCGATGCCGCGGTTCATGGGGCCCGGATGCATCACCAGTGCGCCCGGCGCGGCCCGGGCCAGGCGTTCGGGGCTGAGGCCGAAATCGCGGTAATAGCCTTCCAGCGAGGGCACCAGGCCCTGCTCCATGCGCTCGCGCTGCAGGCGCAGCATGATCGCCGCGTCCACGCCGGCGATGGCCTGGTCGAAGTCGCGGAACACCCTGCAGCCCTGCAGCACCTCGTCGCCGGGCAGCAGGTTGGCCGGGCCGCAGACGCGGATCTCGCCGCAGCCCAGGGCGCGCAGCGCGTGCAGGTCGGAGCGGGCCACGCGCGAGTGCAGCAGGTCGCCGGCGATGAGCACGGTGAGCTGCGAAAAATCGGTGCCCTTGCGCTGGCGCAGCGTGAGCATGTCCAGCAGGCCCTGGGTGGGGTGCGCGGCGCGGCCGTCGCCGGCGTTGATCACACGCGTGCCCGGGGCGGCGCCGGCGGCCAGTTCGGCCACGGCGCCGTTGTCGGCGTGGCGGATGACGAACAGGTCCACGCCCATGGCCTCGAGGGTCTTGAGCGTGTCGAGCGCCGATTCGCCCTTCTTGGTGGACGAGGTGGCGACGTCGAAGTTCAGCACGTCCATGCCCAGGCGCGTGGCCGCCAGCTGGAAGCTGCTGCGGGTGCGGGTGGAGGCCTCGAAGAACAGCGTGCAGGCGGTGCGGCCGGCGTGGCGGTCGCGCAGCGCGGTGCCGGCGTGCGCGTGCGGCAACAGGGCCTCGGCGCGGTCGAGCAGCTCGCGGATCAGCGCGGCGGGCAGGCCGTCGAGGGTGAGCAGGTGGCGCAGGCGGCCGTCGGGCGTCAGCTGGAAGTCGGGGCTCATGGCGTGGGGTCGGCGTCGGTGGGGCGGCGGGAATCGGGTTCGGTGAGCCAGCGCTCGAGGATGATGGCGGCGGCGAGTGCGTCGAGCTGGTCGGCCTGGTGGCGCTTGCGGGCCCCGGCGGCGCGGCCGGCGGCAAAACGCTGGGCGGCTTCGACCGAACTGCGGCGCTCGTCCACCTGCTGCACGGGCAGGCCGTAGCGCTTGGCCAGGCTGCGCGCGAAGCCGCGGGCACGCTGGCGCGCCGGCTGGTCTTCGCCTTCGAGCGTGGCGGGGTCACCGACCACGAGCAGGTCGGGGCGCCATTCCTTCAGCCAGCGGTCCAGGCGTTCCCAGTCGGGGCCGGCGGCGCGCACGTCCAGCACGCCCAGTTCACGTGCGCTGCCCGAGAGCGTGTTGCCGACGGCCACGCCGATGCGTTTGGCGCCAACGTCGAAGCCCAGCAGGGTCGTGGGGCCACTCATGCGCGGCCGCTGTAATCGGCCAGGCGGCTGATGTCCACGCCGAGGCTGCGGGCAGCGGCCTGCCAGCGTTCGGCCAGCGGCGTGCGGAACAGCACGGCGGGGTCGGCGGGCACGGTGAGCCAGCTGTTGGCGGCCAGCTCGGCCTCCAGCTGGCCGGCGCCCCAGCCCGCATAGCCCAGGGTCAGCAGCAGGTTGGCCGGGCCCTCGCCCTTCGCCACGGCTTCGAGGATGTCGCGCGAGGTGGTCACCGCCAGGCCATGGCCCAGGCGCAGGGTGGAATGCCAGTCGCGCGGGTCGTCGTGCAGCACGAAGCCACGTTCGGGCTGCACCGGGCCGCCGGCCAGCACGGGCCGGGCGGCCAGGGCCGGATCCTTCGCCTCGAAACCGAGCTGGCCCAGCAGTTCGCCGAAGCTGAAATCGGCCTCGCGGTTGACCACCAGGCCCATGGCGCCGTCGTCGTCATGCTGGCAGACCAGGGTGACCGAACGGAAGAAATTCGGGTCGTCCATCGCCGGCATGGCGATGAGGAAATGGTCGGTCAGGAAACGGGGGCCGGACATGTGCGCATTCTAGCGCGCCGGCCCCCGGGGCATCGCAGACTTACTTGGCTTCCGACAGCTCCACGCCGTCCAGGCCCTGGCTGAGCGTGCGGGCGTCGCCGCCCTGGGCCAGCTTGATCTTCAGGCGCACTTCGTTGGCCGAGTCGGCGAAACGCAGGGCGTCCTCGTAGCTGATCTCGCCGGCCTGGTAGAGCTCGAACAGGGCCTGGTCGAAGGTCTTCATGCCCAGGTTGGTCGATTCCTTCATGACGTCCTTGATCTTGTGGATCTCGCCGTCACGGATGTAGTCCTGCACCAGCGGCGTGCCGAGCAGGATTTCCATGGCCACGCGGCGCGACTTGCCGTCGGGCGTGGGGATCAACTGCTGGGCGACCACGCCCTTGAGGTTCATCGAAAGGTCCATCAGCAGCTGGCTGCGGCGGTCTTCCGGGAAGAAGTTGATGATGCGGTCCATCGCCTGGTTGGCGTTGTTCGCATGCAGGGTGCACAGCACCAGGTGGCCGGTTTCGGCGAAGGCGATGGCGTGGTCCATGCCCTCGCGGGTGCGCACCTCGCCGATCATGATCACGTCGGGGGCCTGGCGCAGGGTGTTCTTCAGCGCGGCTTCCCAGCTGTCGGTGTCGATGCCGACTTCGCGCTGGGTGATGATGCAGCCCTCGTGCTTGTGCACGAATTCGATCGGGTCCTCGATGGTGATGATGTGGCCCGAGGAGTTCATGTTGCGGTAGCCGATCATGGCCGCCAGCGAGGTGGACTTGCCGGTGCCGGTGGCGCCCACGAACAGGATGATGCCGCGCTTGGTCATGGCCAGCGTCTTGATCACCGGCGGCAGGCTGAGCTCCTCGACCGTCGGGATGCGCGTCTCGATGCGGCGCAGCACCATGCCCACCTGGTTGCGCTGGTAGAAGCAGGACACGCGGAAGCGGCCGACGCCGGAGACGCCGATGGCGAAGTTGCACTCGTGGGTCTTTTCGAACTCCTCGCGCTGCGAGGGGTTCATCACGTTCAGCACCAGGTCGCGCGACTGCTGCGGGGTGAGCGGGTTCTGCGTGATGGGCGAAAGCTTGCCGTTGACCTTCATTGAAGGCGGCACGCCGGCCGTGATGAACAGGTCCGACGCCTTCTTGTGCGCCATGAGCTTCAGGAAGGAGGTGAAGTCGATGCTGCTCATGCTTGCTCCTGTGTGCACCCCGGGGCCTGGCCCCGGGGCGCGGGTTCATGCGGCGTCCTGCCAGCCCCCTTCAGGCGGCGACGTCAGTCGAAAAGCTTCTTTTCCTTGGCGTACTCGCGCGCCTGCAGCTTGGTCACCAGGCCACGCTTGACGATGTCCTGCAGGCACTGGTCCAGCGTTTGCATGCCGTACTGCTGGCCGGTCTGGATGGACGAGTACATCTGCGCCACCTTGTCCTCGCGGATCAGGTTGCGGATGGCCGGGGTGGCCACCATGATCTCGTGCGCCGCCATGCGGCCGCCGCCGACCTTCTTGAGCAGCGACTGCGAAATGACCGCACGCAGCGACTCGGAAAGCATGGAGCGCACCATCGGCTTCTCGCCCGCCGGGAACACGTCGATGATGCGGTCGATGGTCTTGGCCGCCGACGACGTGTGCAGGGTGGCGAACACCAGGTGGCCGGTTTCCGCGGCGGTGAGCGCCAGGCGGATGGTTTCCAGGTCGCGCATTTCGCCCACGAGGATGAAGTCGGGGTCTTCGCGCAGCGCCGAACGCAGGGCTTCGTTGAAGCCGTGGGTGTCGCGGTGCACTTCGCGCTGGTTCACCAGGCACTTCTGCGAGGTGTGCACGAATTCGATCGGATCCTCGACGGTGAGGATGTGGCCGAATTCGTTCTTGTTGATGTGGTCCACCATGGCCGCCAGCGTGGTGGACTTGCCCGAACCGGTCGGGCCCGTCACCAGGATCAGGCCCTGCGGCTGGTTGATCAGCTCGGAGAAGATCTTGGGCGCGGCCAGTTCCTCGAGCGAGAGGATCTGGCTGGGAATGGTGCGGAACACGGCGCCGGCGCCGCGGTTCTGGTTGAAGGCGTTGACGCGGAAACGCGCCAGGCCCGGGATCTCGAAGGAGAAGTCGACCTCGAGGAATTCCTCGTAGTCGCGCCGCTGCTTGTCCGACATGATGTCGTACACCAGGGCGTGGACCTGCTTGTGGTCCAGGGCCGGGATGTTGATTCGACGGACGTCGCCGTCGACGCGGATCATGGGAGGCAAGCCAGCCGACAGGTGCAGGTCGGAGGCCTTGTTCTTGACCGAAAATGCCAGAAGTTCGGCGATGTCCATTAGCTGTGTCCCCTTGGCGCGTCAACGGATAGGCGACCGCACGTTCCCGGGGCAGTATAGCGCCAACCACGAAGGGCAATGCCAGCCATGGGAACGCCAGAACAGACCCTGCACGGTGTCCTGCAAACCATTGAAAACGCGGCGAAGCTAGCGGGCCGGCCACGGGGCGTCCGGCTGCTCGCGGTGTCCAAGACCCGCCCCGCCGACGCCGTGCGCGCCCTGGCCGGGGCCGGCCAGCGGGCCTTCGGCGAGAACTACGTGCAGGAGGGCGTGGCCAAGGCCCGCGAACTTGCCGACCTGGGACTGGAGTGGCACCTGATCGGCCACCTGCAGTCGAACAAATGCCGCGAAGCCGCCGAAGTTTTCGACTGGGTGCACTCCCTCGACCGGCTGAAACTGGTGGACGCCCTGGACAAGGCCCGCCCCGCCAGCCGGCCGCCGCTGAATGTGCTGGTCCAGGTGAACGTGGACGGCGAGGCCAGCAAGTCCGGCTGCGATCCGGCCGACGTGCCCGGGCTGGCCGCGGCCGTGGCCGCCGCCCCGAACCTGCGCCTGCGCGGCCTGATGGCGATCCCCGAGCCACACCCCGATCCCGCCCGCCGCCGCGACAGCTTCCGCCGCCTCAAGGCCCTGCACGACGCCGTCGCCGCCGCGTTTCCCGGCGCCGACACGCTCTCGATGGGCATGAGCGACGACTTCGAAACCGCCATCGCCGAAGGCTCCACCCTGGTGCGCATCGGCACCGCCCTGTTCGGCCCGCGCGGCTGAGCCCCACCCCACCCTGGAACCGATATGAGCGAACACATCCTGGCCTTCATCGGCGGCGGCAACATGGCCCGCAGCCTCATCGGCGGCCTGGTCGCCCGCGGCGTGGCGCCGGAAACCCTGCGCGTCGCCGAACCGGTGGCAGCGCTGCGCGAGGCGCTGTCGAACGACTTCGGCGTGGGCGCCCGTGAATCGGCCCCCGAGGCCGCCGACGGCGCCGGCACCTGGGTGCTGGCGGTGAAGCCGCAGGTGATGCGCGCGGTCTGCGAATCGCTGGCGCCGCTGGCCCAGGCCTCGCGGCCGCTGGTGGTTTCCATCGCGGCCGGCATCACCACCGGGCAGATCGAGGCCTGGCTGGGCGGCGGCCAGGCGGTGGTGCGCACCATGCCGAACACGCCGGCCCTGCTCGGCGCCGGCGCCACCGGCCTGTATGCGAATGCAAACGTGGACGCCGGCCAGCGCGAGCGCGCCGATTCGCTGATGCGCGCTGCCGGCCTCACCGCCTGGATCCCCGACGAAGCGCTGATGGACGCGGTCACTGCCGTTTCCGGCAGCGGCCCCGCCTACGTCTTCCTGCTGGCCGAAGCCATGCAGGCCGCCGGCGAGGCCCAGGGTCTGGCGCCCGACACCGCCCGCACGCTGGTTCTGCAAACCATCCTCGGCGCCGCCCGCATGCTGTCCGAATCGGGCGAAACCGCGGCCACCCTGCGCCAGCGCGTCACCTCGCCGGGCGGCACCACCCAGGCCGCCATCGAAAGCTTCGAAGCCAACGGCCTGCGCCGCCTCGTCGACGAAGCCATCGCCGCCGCCACCCGCCGCGGCCGCGAACTCGCCCAAGGCGGCTGACGCCCCGTTTGCCTGCACCTGTAGGAGCGGCTTCAGCCGCGAAGCCCTTCGCGAAACGCTTCGCGGCTGAAG